>JAKJBR010000028.1:0-15760 GCA_022706885.1 Bacillota bacterium | reverse complement strand
CGAAAGAGGGTAGCATGAAGATTATTTCGGATTTTGACATGCATCTGTTCCGCGAAGGAACACAATGCCAGGCATACAGGATGTTCGGAGCACACCTGACTGAAAGCGGGTGTCAGTTCACTGTCTATGCTCCCAATGCCAAATTCGTTTCCGTAGTGGGAGATTTCAATAACTGGAACCTTTTCGCACACAATATGGACAAATCACCGGAGGGTGTGTTCAGTATATTTGTTCCGGAAGCAAAAGAATGGGACAGATATAAATACAGGATTGTAACAAAGAATAACAAAGAAATATATAAAGCCGATCCGTATGCATTCTATGCCGAGCATATGCCCGATACCGCTTCAAAAATAGCAAAGATTGACGACTATATATGGAATGACCGGGAATGGATGAAAAAGCGAAATGAAACACCGCTGTATGACAAACCCGTTAATATCTACGAGATGCATCTGGGTTCCTGGAAGAGACATCCGGATAATTCCTACTATACATATGAAGAATATGCGAAGGAACTTGTAAGTTATGTAAAGAATATGGGCTATACCCATATAGAGTTCATGCCGGTTATGGAATATCCTTTCGACATGTCCTGGGGTTATCAGTGTCTGGGATACTTTGCGGCTAACAGCAGATTCGGTTCGCCTAAGCAGCTTAAGTACCTTATTGATTGCTGTCACCAAAACGGTATAGGAGTCATTCTGGATTGGGTACCTGCTCATTTTCCCAAGGATTCGCACGGCCTTATAAAATTCGACGGTACCGCGCTGTATGAGTATTCGTCCGCTAAAAAAGCTCAGCATAAAGAGTGGGGTACATTGGTATTTGATTACGGGAAAAAGGAAGTGTGCAGTTTCTTGCTTTCTTCGGCATTTTTCTGGATTAAGGAGTATCATGCCGACGGCTTGAGAGTGGATGCGGTATCTTCCATGCTTTATCTTGACTACGGCAGAAATGATGGAGAATGGGAGCCTAATATGTTCGGCGGAAGGGAGAATCTGGAGGCAATAGACTTTATTAAATCACTGTCCACCAATCTTTTCAGGGAGTTTCCCAATATAATACTGGCTGCGGAGGAATCTACAGCATGGCCCAATGTGACGGGAAGAGTAAGTGACGGCGGACTGGGATTCAATTTCAAATGGAATATGGGTTGGATGAATGATACCTTATCGTATATGTCCAAAGACCCGTTGTTCAGAAAATACGAACATAATAAGTTGACATTTTCCATGATGTATGCTTTTTCCGAGAACTATATTCTGCCTCTTTCGCATGATGAGGTGGTACACGGAAAGAAATCGCTTGTGGATAAAATGCCGGGCTATTATGAAGATAAGTTTTCCAATCTGAAAATATATTATGCATATCATATGTCGCACCCGGGAAAAAAACTTATGTTCATGGGAGGGGAATTCGCCCAGTTTGTCGAATGGAGATATCAGTCGGGACTGGATTGGATGCTGCTTGACTATGAGTCACACAGTAAGTTTTCTGCATATGTTAAAGACTTAAACAGATTTTACAAAAGACATAAGGCCTTTTATGAAGCGGAAAGAGACTGGGTAGGTTTTAAATGGATAAATTGTGATGCCGCTCAGGACAGTGTACTTTCGTATATTCGCAGAGATAAGGCGGGAAGAAACGATATTTTTGTTATTATTAATTTCACACCTGTAGACCGTAACGGATACCGTTTCGGTGTACCGTATAAGGGTAAGTATAAAGTGTTGATGAACTCTTCGGCTGAGAAGTATTCCGTATACGGTAAAGAGATTAACATGGAATATGTTTCCGAAGATATTCCATGGGACGGTATGAAAGCCAGTATATGCGTTGATCTGAAAGGATTGACTGCGTTGTATATAAAAAAGATATAGGAGGCTACGTATGCGAAAAAAAGAATGTATAGCATTGATACTTGCAGGCGGACAGGGCAGCCGCTTAGGGGTGCTTACCAAGAAGGTTGCCAAACCTGCGGTAAATTTCGGCGGGAAATACAGAATTATTGATTTTCCGCTCAGTAACTGCACAAACTCCAATATAGATACGGTGGGTGTTCTGACTCAGTATCAGCCGTTGGAACTCAATTCCTATATCGGAAGCGGGCAGCCGTGGGATTTGGACAGAAGTTTCGGAGGGGTATATCTGCTGCCCCCGTACATGAAAGCGGAGGCGGGAACATGGTATAAAGGAACGGCAAATGCCATATACCAGAACATGAATTTCATTCAGATGTTTAATCCCGATTATGTACTGATACTGTCAGGGGATCACATATACAAAATGAATTATGCCAAAATGCTGGATTTTCATATTGAAAACAATGCCGATGCTACGATTTCCTGTATAAAAGTTCCTTGGGATCAGGCAAGCCGTTTCGGTATTATGAAAACCGATAAAATGCTGCGTATAACGGAATTCTTCGAGAAACCCAAGAATCCGGTAAGCAATATGGCATCCATGGGTGTGTATGTATTCAAGTGGGAAGTTCTTAAAGAATATCTTATCAAAGACGAAGAAGATTCCCGGTCTTCAAATGATTTCGGTAAAAACGTCATACCTACAATGCTTCATGACGGAAAAAGGATGTTTGCATATAACTTCAAAGGCTACTGGAAGGATGTAGGTACCGTTTACAGCCTGTGGGAAGCCAATATGGAACTTTTACACAAGAAACCCGGTATGAATCTGTTTGACAGAAGCTGGAGAATCTACTCAAAGAACGCCATTCAGCCTCCTCACTATACCGCGGACGGAGCGGTTATAAAAGACAGTATGATAACCGAAGGAAGCGTCATATACGGTAAAGTCAAAAACAGTGTTATTTCCAGCGGTGTAAAAATAGGAAAGAATACGGTAATAGAAGACTCGGTACTGTTTCCGTCTGTTGTGGTAGAAGATAATTGTGTAATTAAAAAGGCTATAATAGGGGAGCGGTCGGTGGTCAGGCAAAACAGTAAAATAGGTGTTGATGACACTGTTGAAGGACAGACTCCTTCAAAAATGTGTTCAGACGGAATTGTGCTTATCGGAGCGGATATCGTTGTTAAGTCCGGATCCAATATAGCAAAGAATGTAATGGTGGAATAGGTGATGATATGAAAGATGCATTAGGAATTATTTTTGCGGAAGGTACGGACACGGGATTCGGTTCCCTGACATCTAAGCGATCTTTGGCGGCGGTGCCCATTGCGTCAAGATATAGGATAATAGATTTCATATTGTCTTCCATGGTCAACTCGGGAATAACAAATGTCGGTATTATAACTCAAAGAAACTATAAATCGCTTATGGATCATGTGGGAACAGGTAAGGAATGGGATCTTAACAGAAAGATAGGAGGTCTGCTTCTTATTCCGCCTACTCCCTCAAGAGATATTATCGGCAGCGATAAAGTGGATTTACTGGATCTGGCAGGCGCATTGGGGTTTCTGGAACGGTCACCTCAAAAGTATGTGGTGCTGTCCAAAAGCCATCTGATATGCAATCTGGATTTCACCGATGCTTTTGAGAAACATATTCACTCCAATGCCATAGTAACCATCCTGTATCAGGAACTGGAACCGGAAGGTGAGATAAGCGGTTTGAAAAACAGGTATTTCCTGACTACCGATGAGAATGACAAAATAACACAGATAAAAGCTTATACTTCAACAAATGAAAGTAATAAAATTTCTTTGGATATATATATTATAAACAAGGATTTTCTTATATATCTCATAAGAGACGGTCTTGCATCGGGTGAAAGAGGAAGTTTAAGCGAGGTATTTGCCAGAAGAGTGGAACATATGAAGATGATAGGATATGTCGCCAGGGATTTTGTGGCAAGAATAGACTCCATAAAGACCTTCTATCAGGCCAACATGGTCATTCTGCAAAAGGAAATAAGGGAGAAACTGTTCTTCGAACCGGGACGTATATATACCAAGGTAAAAGACGAAGCGCCGTCCAAATATATGAAATCCGCGGTTGTCAAGAACTCGCTGATTGCCGACGGATGTGTCATAGACGGTTATGTGGAAAACAGTATAATATTCAGAGGAGTTAAAATAGCAAAGGGAGCCAGAGTAACCAATTCAATTATCATGCAGGGTTCCGAGATACAGGAAAACGCAACCCTGGAGCATGTTATTCTGGATAAGGAAGTAATAATAAGGCAGGATATACGTCTGACCGGACAGAAATCCTACCTGGTGTTGATTGATAAAGGAGCTATTGTGTAATGAGAATTTTATATGTATCAACCGAAGGAACACCTTTTGTAAAGACCGGAGGGCTGGCGGATGTAATCGGTGCATTACCGTATACCGTTGCAAAAAAAGGTCATGAAACGGCAATAATGATGCCGTACTACAAAAGCGTAAGGGATAAATGGAGATATGAGGTTAAATATCTTACAAGTACCATTGTGACTGTGGGATGGCGGAAACAGTATGCGGGAATACTGTACCTTAAACATAAAGGAGTGGATGTATATTTTATTGACAACGAATTCTATTTCGGCTCGGATAATGTTTACGGTTACGGAGAATATGAGGCGGAGAGGACTGCATTCTTTAACAGAGCGGTTTTGGAATCACTGAAGCTTCTGGATGTCTCATTTGATATTCTGCATCTGAATGACTGGCAGACCGCTATGATTTCTTTACTTTTGAGGGAACAGTATAAAGGCAGGCATAACGGGCTTTATGACAATATAAAGACTATATTTACAATACATAATCTCAAATATCAGGGTATATTCGAAGCATCTGTATTAGCCGATTTGTTCGGTCTTTCCATGGATTACATGACAACCGACAAACTGGAGTTCTTCGGAAGAGTCAATTTCATGAAGGCGGGGCTGTTGTATTCCGACAAGATAACTACGGTTAGCAATACCTACAAAGATGAGATCCGGGACCCGTTTTTCGGAGAAAATCTTGACGGTGTCATTAATACCAGAAGTGCAGATTTGTACGGGATAGTAAACGGTCTGGACATAAATGAATATAACCCCAAAACCGACAAGAACATTTATGTCAACTACGGTCTCAGTGATATTGACAAAAAGAAAGAGAACAAAAAGAATCTGCAAAGAGAACTCAATCTGGATATAAATGAGAATGCGCCTGTAATTGCCATGATCTCCAGACTGGTTCCGCAGAAGGGGCTGGATCTGGTCAGAAGAGTGTTTGACGATATAATGTCTTTTAACATTCAGTTTGTTATACTCGGAACCGGAGAAGAGCAATATGAAAGCTTTTTTGAAAATGCCCATGCCAGATACTGCGGTAAGGTAGCTGCTCTTTTAAAATTCGATGAACAGATGGCTAGAAAGATTTATGCGGGAGCGGATATGTTCCTGATGCCCTCTCTTTATGAACCGTGCGGTATAAGCCAGCTTATCGCAATGAGATACGGTACAATACCCATTGTGCGTGCAGTAGGGGGATTGTGTGATACGGTGACTCAGTACGATGCCCAAAAAGACACGGGTAACGGCTATCTTTTCAGAAACTATAATGCTCACGAGATGTCTCATACGGTGTATTTGGCATGTCAGGCATATAAAGAGCGTACCAAATGGCAAAAGCTGATGAAAAGGGCAATGAAGAACGATTGCTCATGGGAAAAAGCCGCCGCTCAGTACATTGAGTTATATGAAATTGCTATGCGTTAATATGATATACAGGATTTTACGGACCGACACTTTGTCTGGTGTAACAGACGGAAAGAAAAACACAATATTTTGATAATAATAAACTTTTATGATGTTGTACAAGTGATGTGTTTTGTATATAATATCTTATCGGTAAAGGAGTACTTTTTTGAAAAACGGAAACAATAAAAATAATACTGTAATAAAGCAGATAAATGAAATTTTAAACAGGACCTTCGGAAAGACAATAGAGAATGCCACACAGAATCAACTTTACAAAGCATTCGCAATAACGGTTAAAAATGAAATAATGGATAAATGGGCGCAATCGGATTATACACCGGACAACAAGCAGGTGTATTATCTTTCCATTGAGTTTTTAATGGGAAGAGCATTATCCAATAATATGTTGAATATCGGGAAGCGGAAAGATTATCAGGATGCCTGCAAACAGCTGGGGCTGGACTTTGAGAGTATTGCATCCAGAGAACCGGATGCGGGTTTGGGAAACGGAGGACTGGGGCGTCTTGCAGCATGTTTTATGGATTCATTGGCAACGCTGGATCTTCCGGCTTACGGTTGCGGAATAAGATATGAATACGGTCTTTTCCGTCAGAAGATAATTGACGGGCAAC
The DNA here is from genome assembly GCA_022706885.1 of Bacillota bacterium. GTDB lineage: Bacteria > Bacillota > Clostridia > DUPQ01 > DUPQ01 > DUPQ01. The sequence continues at coordinate 9,478 of JAKJBR010000028.1, read as the reverse complement.
AGGTGGAATATCCTGATGCATGGCTGGAAGACGGAAATGTCTGGGAAGTGGAACGACCGGAAGAGCGAGTGGAAGTGCATTTCGGAGGTCATATAAAAGAATCGTGGGAGGGCGATAAACTCCGTTTTGTCCATAGCGGATATTCTACAGTCCATGCGGTACCGTATGATATGCCCATAGTAGGCTATATGAATAACAGAGTTAATTCTTTAAGACTGTGGAAAGCGGTTTCTCCCAAGCGAATCGATATGGCCAGTTTCAACAGAGGTGAATATCTGAAAGCTGTTGAAGAAAGACAGATGGCGGAAGTGCTTTCTCACATATTGTATCCCGAAGACAAGCATTACGAGGGCAAATCGCTGCGCTTGAAACAGCATTACTTCTTTGTTTCCGCTACCATGCAGATGATAGTTGCCCGTTTCATGAAGTTAAATCTTCCGTTAAGCGCACTCCCCGACAAAGCGGTAGTACATATAAATGATACCCATCCCGCTCTGGCAATTCCCGAACTGATGAGAATACTTATGGATGAACACGGTTTGGGTTGGGATGAGGCGTGGGATATAACCGGCCGTATGTTCGCATATACCAACCACACCATTATGGCGGAAGCGTTGGAAAAATGGCCGGAGCAACTGTTCAAGCAGATATTGCCCAGGATTTATGCCATAGTAAAAGAAATAAATGAACGTTTCTGCGGTATGGTTTACAGAGACTTTCCCGAGAAAAGGAATGACATACACAAGATGGCTATTATAGGCTACGGACAGATTGCCATGGCGCCTTTGTGCATTGCAGGCTCCTATTCGGTAAACGGTGTCTCGGCGTTACATTCCAGGATTATAAAGGAAGAAACCTTTAAAGATTTTGCCGATGTATTTTGCGGAAAGTTTACCAATGTAACAAACGGAGTTACCCATCGCAGATGGCTGATGTTGTCCAATCCGATGTTGACCGACCTTATAACCAAAAGCATCGGTAAAGACTGGATAAGCGATATGGCAAAGATTAAAGCTTTAGAAGCCAAAGCCGACAATCCCAAGTTTTTGGAGGAGTTTGACGAGATTAAGAGGCTTAACAAACGCAAGCTTGCGGACTATATAAAACAGACTACCGGAATTGTCGTTTCCGAGAACTCAATCTTTGATGTTCAGGTAAAGAGACTTCATGAGTACAAAAGACAGCTGATGAATATTTTAAGGATAATGTACGACTATGTACAGATTATAAACGAGCCGGAGAAATATAAGGATGCAATTCCCGTGACATGTATTTTCGGAGCTAAAGCGGCACCCGGTTACAAAAGGGCTAAAGTTATAATCAAACTTATAAATGATGCTGCGGACCTTATAAACAATGACCCGCGTGTTATGGATAAGATAAAGGTTGTATTCTTGGAGAATTATTCGGTATCTCTTGCGCAGATTATTTTCCCGGCAAGCGATATTTCACAGCAGATTTCCACCGCTTCCAAAGAAGCCAGCGGCACCGGTAATATGAAGTTTATGATGAACGGAGCATTGACTTTAGGTACCATGGACGGAGCCAATGTGGAAATATATGAGAGTGTCGGACCGGAAAATATTTATATATTCGGTTATGATGCCAATACCGTACAACAGATATATAAGACCGGAGAGTATAATCCTGCGGTATTTGTTGAGCAGGACTATACTCTCAAGACCGTTCTGAATATGCTTATTGACGGCACACTCAATCCGGAAAAACCCTATCTGTTCAAGGAGATATATGAATCGCTGCTATCCTGCAAACAGGGAATGAGCGACCCCTTCTTAATATTGGGTGATTTCCAATCATATAAAGCTGCACATGATAAAATAGTTAGAGATTATGCCGACAGACGCAAATGGAACAAGATGGCGGTACTCAATGTGGCAAACAGCGGACGTTTTTCCTCGGATAACAGTATAGCCAACTATAATAAACTGATTTGGAAGCTTAAATAATGCTGGAAATATATTTTAACAGCAGAGATACCACATATAAATCACTGTTCGGAGCCGTGCAAAGCGGTTCAACCGTACAATTTCGTCTGGATGTCAGATGCGATGCTCCCGTTGAAGCATACATTGTCATTGACAAGTCCAAGCATCGGATGCATCTGGAAAAGCTTATCAAGGATTTATCTATATTTAGAGTCAATATTCAAGTTCCTTCAAAACCGGGATTAATGTTCTATCATTTTGAAATATCCACCCCTTATCATACCGTATACTACGGCAACAGGTCGGATACTTATCAGGGTCAAGGTGTTAAGTACGATAAGAATCCTTTGGATTATCAGATAACGGTATATGATAACTACAATACGCCCGATTGGATAAAAGGACGTATCATGTACCAGATATTTCCCGACAGGTTTTACAAAGAAAAAATCCATAAAAGTCCTTACTGGGACAGAATATTTCATTCCGACTGGTATGAAGAGCCTTACATCGAAGAAGATTTCCCCGGCGGTAAAATGGAGTGTTCGGACTTTTTCGGAGGAAATCTGCAGGGGATAATAAAGAAGTTGGACTATATAAAGTCATTAGGAGTGGGTGTCATTTACCTTAACCCCATATATTTAGCTTATTCCAACCACAGATATGACGCTGCAGACTATATGAGTGTTGATGATACCTTAGGTACTAAAAGTGACTTAAAAAAACTGTGCGAAGAAGCCAAAAAAAAGGATATATTCATTATTCTGGATATGGTATTTTCCCATACCGGAAGTGACAGCGTATACTTTGACAAACACAAAAGATTCAACAAAGACGGAGCATTTAACAATCCCGATTCACCTTACAGAAGCTGGTACACTTTCAAACAAGACGGCACATACGAATCGTGGTGGGGTATTGAGACATTGCCCAATACGGTGGAAACCGATCCGGGATTCATGAGTCATGTGTTTGACTCAATAAGACAATGGTTATCTTTAGGTGTCAAAGGTTTCAGGTTGGATGTGGCGGACGAATTGCCCGATAAATTCATCAGGGAATTAAGAAAAGTGATTAAGAGTTGTGATAAAGATGCAATCTTAATAGGTGAAGTGTGGGAAGATGCAAGTAATAAAGTCAGTTACGGCAACCGTCGGGAATATCTTTACGGATATGAACTGGACAGCGTAATGAATTATCCGTATAAAAACGCAATTATCGATTACACTCTTAATAAAATAAATGCGGAAAGCTTTGTCAGAAGAATTGAGATAATAAGGGAGAATTATCCTCCTCAGTCATATGAATGTTTAATGAATATGCTGGGAACTCATGATGTTTCCAGAATACTGTCGATAATGGGCGGAAAAGGCAATTTGGAAAAACTTCCCAGAAAACAACAGAAAGGCGTATTTCTAAGCAAAGAAGAATATAATATAGCTTTTAAAAGATTGTCTTTCTGTCTGCAATTACTGATGTGTCTGCCCGGAGTACCTTCCGTATACTATGCGGATGAAGCGGGAAGTCAGGGACTGAAAGACCCGTTTAACCGCAAAACTTATCCTTGGGGAAGAGAAGATAAAAAAATACTTGACCTTTACAAAAGAATAATGAACAACAGATGTAATGATGACAAACTGAAATACGGTTCTTTTGCCATCAGAGAGGACCACGGTCTTGTCATAATTACCCGCAAATATCAAAATGAAAGTTGTGAATATACATTTAACAATCGTCATTTGTCCTGTTCGCACTCGTGAAGTGCACTTTTTTCCGGCTTTTTCAGTTACTTTTTTTACCCTATCAATGTTGATTGAGTTGTGTTTGTATGATAACATTAACTTTAGTGGATTTTCGGGAGGTTCATATGTTGAAAATAACTTTTATGGGTGCGGGAAGCTCGGTATTCGTTAAGAATGTAATAGGCGATTGTATGCGTACCGAAGCGCTCAGAGATTCGGAATTTGCATTGTATGATATTGACGGTCAGAGACTGAACGATTCAAAGATGCTGATTGATTCGTTAAATAAAAACATTAATGATAACAGAGCAAAGGTTACAACATATTTAGGTGTAAAGAACAGAAAAGATGCTCTGCGTGGTGCGGATTTTGTGATAAATGCCATTCAGGTAGGCTTATATGAACCCTGTACGGTAATAGATTTTGAAGTTCCTAAAAAATACGGCATAAGGCAGACTATTGCCGACACATTGGGAATAGGCGGAATAATGAGAGCCTTACGTACCATTCCGGTTATGCAGGATTTTGCCGATGATATGACGGCTGTCTGTCCCGATGCCCTGTTTCTTAACTATACAAACCCCATGTCCATGCTTGCCGGCTATATGCAAAGATATACGGATGTACGTCTGGTAGGCCTTTGTCATTCGGTACAGGTTTGTTCGGGCGGATTACTTGACAAATTGGGTATGCAGGACAAGATTGAAGGAAGGGTGGATTTAATTGCCGGAATAAACCATATGGCATGGTTGCTGGAGATTAAAGATAAATTCGGTAACGATTTGTATCCGGAGATACGTGAGAAAGCGGCAATTAAGAATGCTACGGAAAAGCATAACGATATGGTCAGATTTGAATATATTAAGCATTTGGGATACTACTGTACGGAATCCAGCGAACATAATGCGGAATATAACCCCTGGTTCATTAAACCCGCTTATCCGGAACTTATAGAGAGATTCAATATACCTTTGGATGAGTATCCCAGAAGATGCATAAAACAGATTAATAAATGGGCGGTTCAGAGAGAGGAACTTCTGCATAATACTAAAACAACACACACAAGAAGCAATGAATATGCTTCCTACATAATGGATGCCGTTGTTACCAATAAGCCGTTCAAAATAGGCGGTAATGTGTTGAATAAAGGGCTGATTACCAACCTGCCCGAAGATGCATGTGTGGAAGTTCCGTGTATGGTGGACGGTAACGGTATAAATCCTTGTCATGTCGGAAAACTTCCCGTACAGCTTGCGGCAATGAATATGACCAATATCAATGTACACCTTATGACCATTGAAGCCGCCGTTACAAGAAAGCGGGAAGACATATACAGAGCAGCCATGCTGGAACCGAGATGTGCAGCTATCCTGTCCATAGATGATATTATAAAGATGGTGGATGAGCTTATAGAGACACATCAGGCGGCAGGTTTTATGAAAGAGTACAAATAAACGGAGGAAGAATTGTGTCGGAGGCATTATTACAGACGATAACGGGTTTTAGTATAGTAGTCTTAACATTACTGTTACTGACCGGAATAATAGCAATTTTTTCCAAGGTTATGGCTAAAGCTAATGCTAAGAATAATCAAGGTGTTGAGGATGAGAATTCTTGACTAAAACCTTGATTTATTATATATTTCACGAGAATGGCGTTTTGGAGGTTAGGCTATGTCGGATTCATTGTTGCAGACATTAATAGGCTTTGTAGTTGTGAATATAGGGATGATTTTACTGACCGGAATTATTATGCTTTTTTCCAAGGTTATGGCTAAAAGCGGTAAGAAGGAGATTCAGGCTATTGAAGAAGAAAAGCCTGTTGAACATGTTTTAACCGTTTCCAATCAATCCGAAGAAGTAATTGCAGCTATAATGGCTTGTGTGCAGGCATATATACAGCAGAACGGTATTAAAAGTGCATGTAATATAGTTATAAGGCCTGCGGTAAGGACATCGGTATCCGCTGCATGGAGTAATGCCGGCAGGATGGAAAATGTAAGCAGAAGGGTATAGGGGGTAATATGTTTGTAGAAATTTTGGTGGATCTTTATAAAGAATCGGCACTTTCCATAATAACATGGCAGCAGGGAGTGTTGTTGGTAATATCTCTTGTACTGTTATATCTGGGTATTGTCAGACAGTTTGAGCCTCTTCTATTGGTACCCATAGCATTCGGAATGCTGGCAACCAATTTGCCCGGTTCCAATGTATATCATCCGGAATTATGGGCGGATATGAAGAATATTGATTACAATGAAGTTCTGAAAAGCGGAGGACTTTTTGATATCCTGTACATAGGAATTAAATCCGGTCTTTTCCCGCCTCTCATATTCATGGGAATAGGTGCAATGACCGATTTCGGTCCGCTTATCGCCAATCCCAAAAGCTTTATAATAGGTGCGGCGGCACAGTTGGGAATATTCCTTGCATTTTTCCTGGCAACATTATTAGGTTTCACACCTGCGGAGGGAGGAGCGATAGGAATAATAGGAGGAGCGGACGGGCCTACCGCAATATATACCGCTTCAATACTTGCCCCTCATCTTTTAGGTGCAATAGCGGTAGCGGCTTATTCATATATGGCATTGGTTCCGGTTATACAGCCTCCGTTCATGAAGTTGCTTACCACCAAAAAAGAACGGGCTATAGAAATGAAGCAGCTTCGTCCGGTAAGCAAGAAGGAGAAGATAATATTCCCGATACTGGTTACAATTGTTGTGGCATTTTTAGTTCCCAGTGCCGCGGTGCTGGTTGCTTCGCTTATGGTGGGTAATCTGCTTAAGGAAAGCGGTGTTACCGACAGGTTATCCAAAACACTGCAAAATGAGTTTATTAATATTGTTACCATATGTTTAGGTTTGGCGGTCGGAGCTACAGCCACTGCGGAGAATTTCCTAAGAGCCGAGACATTGAAGATATTGGGACTGGGAGTGTTCGCTTTCATATTCGGAACAATCGGCGGAGTACTGTTTGCAAAGCTTATTAATCTTTTCAGTAAGAATAAGATAAATCCGCTTATCGGTTCCGCGGGTGTTTCGGCTGTACCTATGGCTGCAAGGGTTTCACAGAAGGTTGCACAGGAAGAGAACCCCGGCATATTCCTTTTAATGCATGCCATGGGCCCCAATGTTGCGGGCGTTATAGGTTCCGCAATAGCGGCAGGTGTGCTTATTTCGTTATTCGGTTAGTCTGAATTATATTATTGTAAAATATTTAAACAGGGTACGTTAAATACCCTGTTTTTTTTAATATTGATATTGAATAATGCTTTTACATATGTTAATATGGCTAAAATGATTTTTGTAATTGTATAAATTGCAAAAATGCAGGCATTTTGAATAGGGGCATTGAAATAATGAATATTACAAATCCTTATATTGCAAAAACGTATGAACAGATTATTTCCGATAATCCTAATGAGCCGGAATTCCATCAGGCGGTAGGGGAAGTATTCGAGTCCATTGCTCCGGTAATAGAAGCAAACGATATATATGAAGAATATGCCGTGCTGGAAAGAATTGCAGAACCGGAAAGAATTATATCTTTCAAGGTTACATGGGTTTCCGATGACGGTAAGATAAATGTGAATAAAGGTTACAGGGTACAGTTCAACTCGGCAATCGGACCGTATAAGGGAGGGTTAAGGTTTCATCCGTCGGTCAATACTTCGGTGCTGAAATTCTTAGCCTTTGAGCAGGTGTTAAAAAACAGTCTTACGGGATTGCCGTTAGGAGGAGGAAAAGGCGGTGCGGATTTTGACCCCAAAGGTAAATCCGATATGGAGATAATGAGATTTTGCCAGTCTTTCATGTCGGAACTTTTCCGGCATATAGGAGCGGATACCGATATACCTGCCGGTGATATAGGGGTGGGGTCGCGTGAAGTCGGCTATTTATTCGGACAATACAAACGGCTTGCCAATCAGTTTAACGGTGTGCTGACCGGAAAGGGGTTATCATACGGAGGGTCGCTGGGCAGAAAGGAAGCTACCGGTTACGGACTGTGCTATTTTACCGAAGAAATGCTGCACGCTATGAGAAATGATTCTTTTGAGTATAAGGATGTTGCCGTATCCGGTTCGGGAAATGTCGCTATACATGCAATTGAAAAGATATATCAGTTGAAAGGTTTACCTATAACCGCCAGCGACAGTAACGGATTCATATACGATCCCAACGGAATCAATCTGGATGTTCTTAAGCAACTTAAAGAAGTGGAAAACAGAAGGATTGCCGATTACGAAAAAATAGTTAAAGGGTCGATATATTATCCTTCAATGAAACCGTGGGCAATACCGTGTGATATAGCTCTTCCTTGTGCTACTCAGAACGAATTGAATCTGGAAGATGCGAAGAATCTGGTAAACAATAATGTTATGGCTGTTGTGGAAGGAGCGAACATGCCTTGCACACCCGATGCAATACACTATCTTAGGAACAATAAGGTCCTGTTCGGTCCTGCAAAAGCCGCTAATGCGGGAGGAGTTGCGGTATCCGGTCTGGAGATGAGCCAGAACGCCGCAAGGACAAACTGGTCGTTTGAGGAGGTTGACGATAAGCTCAGAGCTATCATGAAAGGCATATTCAACAACATTAACAATACCGCAAAACGCTATTGCGTGGAAGGCGATTTCGTTGCCGGAGCCAATATGGCCGGGTTTATAAAAGTGGCCGATGCGATGATTGCTCAGGGGATAATATTCTGATAAAAACTCTCTGTTTTTATACATATAATGAATGAACCGTTAAAGATGCCCCAGGGCGTCTTTTACGTTATATCGATATTTCATTTAAGTTAACGGATTTTATCCGGCTAAAGTTGGCGTTTAAAACGAATAAAACAAAAATAATATTGTATTTCACGCAAAATATGATAAAATACGATAAATACTATGAAGAAAGAAAGTACCCTTACTTGTTTTCTTACAGAGAAACGGTGTCGTGGCTGAGAGCACCGTAGCGGGCGGTGCGGGGAAGTTCCTTTTGGAGTTGTTCGGCCGAACTTGCAGTAAGCCGAGACGGCAGGACACCGATATAGGTCCCTTGCATTGTCGGATGTGTAGTCTCATGGTTTGAATCAGCTTTCGCCCTACCGGGATGAAGGCTCATTTTATATTACGGAGGAAAGCTAAATGTTACAGCTGGATGTCATGTTGAAAAATGCCGAAAGGGAAATACTTTCGGCAGCGGATATGAAAAAGATAGAGGAACTCAAGGTTCAGTATCTGGGTAAAAAAGGCGAGCTGACTCAAGTTTTGAGAGGTATGAGTACTCTTGCTCCCGAAGATCGTCCGGCGGCGGGAAAAGCAGCCAACGATGCACGCGAGAAACTGAATCAATTATTTAGCGATGCGGAAAAGATTATCAGCGATAAAGCGGTTAAGGAAAGGCTTTATGAAGAACGTCTGGATGTAACCGTGCCGGGAAGAAAACAGGATATCGGGCATACCCATCCGTTAACACAGGTTATAAGAAAGATTGAGAATATATTTATAGGGTTGGGTTATCAGATAGCGGAAGGTCCGGAAGTGGAATCGGTCCACTATAATTTCGATCAGCTCAATGCACCCGACAACCATCCTTCCAGAGATGAGCAGGATACCTTTTACTTTGATGCAAAAAGGCTTTTGAGGACACAGACTTCGCCTGTACAGGCAAGAGTAATGGAGAATAACGCTCCTCCCATAAGAATAATATGTCCGGGAAGGGTATACAGGGCGGACGAGGTGGATGCAACGCATTCACCGATATTCCATCAGATAGAAGCACTGGTTGTGGACAAGGATATC
>JAKJBR010000027.1:0-15766 GCA_022706885.1 Bacillota bacterium | reverse complement strand
GTCGCGATATGGTCCGATTCACCCGTCGTATATCCCGCCATATCGCGACATATCTGCATTATCTGCTCCTGATATATCATGCATCCGTATGTATCGCTCAAAATGGGTTTCATCAGTTCATGTTCATAAACGGTACCTCCGGGACTGTTCTTGTTACACAGACACATATCTATAAACTTCATCGGTCCCGGTCTGTATATGGAAATACCCAATGTTATGTCTTCAATGGATTGAGGCTTGAAACGTTTCATAAAGTCAGTCATTCCCGCACTTTCCAACTGGAATATACCCGATGTATTACCGGAAGATATATATTCAAAAACATTTTTATCATCGTAATCCATATCATCGAAATCAATATCTATACCGTGATTTTTTCTCACCAAATCTATACAATCTTTTATAACGGTCAGTGTTCTTAATCCTAAGAAGTCTACTTTTAACAGTCCCAACTCCTCCAGATTATCCATAGGAAACTGTGTTACTAAGGAATCATCGTCGGATAACTGAATGGGAATATATTCTTTAACGGGATTATCGGTTATTACCACTCCCGCAGCATGTATCCCGGAGTGTCTGGATATGCCTTCCAGTTTTTTAGCCATATCTATCAGTTCTTTTACCGAAGGGTCCGTCTGGTATTCCGCCAACAGTTCGGGATTGACTTCCAAAGCTCTGTCAATGGTAATCTTCAGTTCATTGGGTATCATCTTGCTTATCTTATCGCATAATGCATAAGGCAGATTGAGTGCTCTGCCGACATCCTTAATGGCTCCTCTCGCCGCCATGGTACCGAAAGTTATTATCTGACACACCTTATCCTGTCCGTATTTGTTTTTAACATATTCGATTACTTCCGATCTTCTCTCATAACAGAAGTCTACATCAATATCGGGCAAAGTTATTCTTGCGGGATTTAGAAATCGCTCAAAAAGCAGATTATATCTGATAGGCTCCACATTGGTTATACCCATAGCATATGCCACTATACTTCCTGCGGCACTTCCTCTGCCCGGTCCGACCGGTATATCGTTTTTCTTTGCGTAATTGATGAAATCCGCCGTTATTAAGAAGTAGTCGACATATTTCATATCGTTTATAACTTTAAGCTCATATTTGGCTCTTTCAATGTGTTTTTCTGTCAATTTATTCTTGTATCTTCTCTTCAGTCCCTCAAATACCATATCCTTCATGTATTCGTAATGGTCAATACCCTCAGGTAAAGGAAACTTGGGAAGATGCATTTCATTAAGATTAAAGTTCACATCGCACATATCCGCTATCTTCTGTGTATTGGTTATAGCCTCGGGAACATTGGAAAACTCCCTCATCATTTCTTCCTGAGATTTGAAATAGAACTCATCCGACGGAAATCTCATTCTGTTCTCATCCAAAACGGTCTTTGCAGTCTGGATACACAGCAGAATATCATGTGCTTTTGCATCGGTTTTTTCCAGATAATGTACATCATTTGTTGCAACCAAAGGTATATTCAACTCATTGGAGAGTTTTATGAGATATTTATTTACCAGTTCCTGCTCCGGTATCTTGTTATATTGCAACTCCAGATAAAAATTGCCTTCACCGAATATATCCAGATACTCTAAAGCCGTTGATTTCGCTCTTTCAAAGTCCTTATCAATAATAGCCTCGGGTATTTCTCCGGAAAGACAGGCGCTCAAAGCGATAATGCCTTCGTTGTATTGGCTTAATAACTCTTTGTCTACACGGGGCTTGTAATAGTAGCCGTCTTCAAAAGACTGCGAAACCATCTTCATTAAGTTATGAAGACCGGTATTGTTTTTAGCAAGAAGTACAAGATGTCCTTGGGTGGAATCTATACCGTGTATCTTATCGGTCCTTTTTCTTCGTGCGGTATACACTTCGCAACCTATTACAGGTTTAATGCCTACTTTTCTGCACTCTTTATATAACTGAAGTATCCCGTACATAGCCCCATGGTCGGTAATGGCAACCGCCTTCATACCCAGATCCTTCGCTTTGCTTACCATATCGGGTATTCTTGTCGATCCGTCAAGAAGGCTATATTCCGTGTGTACATGCAGATGTACGAAATCAGTCATCCAGATACTCCTTTAATTTACTTAATGCATTCGCTCTGTGGCTTATGCCGTTTTTTTGCTCATCATCCATTTCGGCGAATGTTTTGTCATAACCGTCCGGCAAAAAAACCGGATCATATCCGAACCCTCCGCTTCCTTTGGGTTCCGTTAGTATTTTACCACGACATTGACCTTCAAACACCGCTTCCGTTCCGTCGGGATTTATCAGTGCAATAACACAAACAAACCTGGCATCTCTCTTCCTGCACCCTTTATTTTTCATCATTTCAAGAAGAGTGTGTAAATTTAACTTGTCAATACAAGCTGAATCGGTCATATTTTCCTCTGTTTTACCGCCCCTATTGACATAAAGTCGTTTGGAGAACACACCGGGCATATTATCAAGGCAAAAAACCTCCAAACCCGAATCATCGGCTATTACGGTATGTCCCGTAAATGCCTTTGCATGTCTTGCCTTTATCAAAGCATTGTTTAAAAAAGTGTTTTCCGTTTCCTCCGGAATGTCGGTAACACCTATATCACTCAGAGATAACAGTTCTATATTAGGCAACAGCGCTTTTATTTCTTTAATTTTTCCCTTGTTGTTACTTGCAACAACAATAGTCTTTTTATTCATCATTCAGCTAAACACTTTCTCTGAATTTCCATTATTTTTTCTATTGATTTCTGTGACAAGGCTATAATTTCGTCCAGTTGCTCTTTATCAAACGTGCTTTTTTCACCGGTAGCCTGTATCTCCGCAATATTTCCGAAGGAATCGGTTACAACATTTACATCAACCTGGGCATTACTGTCTTCCGCATAGCATAAATCCACCATTACTTCGTTATGCACTATACCTGCGCTTATCGCAGCAATCTGACATATAACGGGATTTCTGTTTATATAACCGTTTTCTTTCATCCATTCGAATGCATCATACAGAGCGACATAACCTGCCGTAATGGATGCCGTTCTTGTTCCTCCGTCTGCCTGTATAACATCACAGTCAATTATAATCGTAGCGTCGTAAAAGGCATCCAGATCACAACATGCCCGTAACGATCTTCCTATCAGCCTTTCTATTTCCGAAGCTCTGGAATTCTTTTTCAGACTTGATATATCCCTTTTGTTTCTTTGCTGCGTGGCTCTGGGCAGCATATTATACTCAGCAGTCACCCAGCCTTTACCTTCACGAAACGGAGGCGATTCAAAACTGACCGAAGCGGTACAAAGCACCTTTGTCTCGCCGCATTCTATGAATGCCGAACCTTCGGCATATTTCATAACATTTCTTTTTATGGTAATAGGTCTGAGTTCATCATTTTGTCTTTTATCAATTCTCATAGTACACCTGTCCTCATATTTTTTACTGCAACACAACAGGAATATTAACAGATATAATTTTAACATTTTTATCTTAGTGTTACAACAAACCTGTTCATTTGTTTATATTATCAATTTATTTATTTAAACAGATATCTTTTACGGTTGCTGAGCATTCTCAAACTCAAGATATTCAATTATACCGTTAGATATACCCTCTGCAAGTTTTTGCTGATATGCATCGGTTTTGAGTTTTGCGCTTTCGGTCGGATTGGTAATAAAGCCTACCTCCACGGTAGCGGCGGGACAATTTGCACGTGCATGTACCGCCAACATCTGATTAAACAAACCCCTGTCTGCACCTATTGCACTTTTTACCATATTCTTTTGAACAATCCTTGCAAACTCTTTATCCTCTTCATCTCTCCAGATTGTCATCAGTCCTTTTGCCGACTCTTCGATATAGGAGTCCACATGAACCGACAGGAACAGTTTGGCATTGTGAATATTGGCAAGATCCCCTCTTTCTAAGGCAAATCCCAGATAAATGTCTTCATTTCGTGTCATAAATACGTTATATCCCTTTTCCAGCAAAATCTGTTCAATCTTAAGACATATACCCAAGTTTATATCCGCCTCGTTAATCTTGTCATCGGTTCTGGACTCGGCACCCGGATCATGTCCTCCGTGTCCGGCATCTATGAATATGACGTTCTCGATATTGGGGTCGCAGAAAGTCAGAGTGGAAAATAAATCATTTGCATTGGGATAAAGAACCAACTCTTTTTGTAAAGCAAAACTCATTGTGTAATAATCCGTATCGGAAATAACTTCCTTCTTTAATTCAAGATATTCGATAAAACCGTCATTGATATATATCTTCTCTTCAGTTAAATTGTGCGTTACATTTCTTCTGTTCACAGGCGACCAGGCTCTTGCGGGAAATCTTATCGTATACAGTTGCTCATTACCGTCATCAATATTATCTTCATAGTATAAAACCGTACTGTCGGACTGTTTACACAACTGATATCTGGGTATAAACATAAACTTCCTGGAATGTATATTGGAGTAATTGAAGAAATCCCTGTTTGCCACTTCGGAAATGCGGTATTTCATACCGGAGGAGTATGTTTCTATATCGGTAACGGCTATACATTTGTCGGTTATTATCTTAACATTCAGAGACATATCGTGACTATCTTTAGTAATCTCAATCTTCTGCACAACCGAGTTGTCCGGAAACAGCGATTGGTCCTGATAATTGTATAAATTAAATTCATCCAGCAAAACCGTGAAGTATATGGTGGATTTATTATTAATCTCATACCAGGATCTTTTCTTTGTATCATCCGGATGTCTTAACTCATTTATTATATAGTCTTTATTGTTTTCAAAAACCGTATGGAATTCACACTCTTTTGAAAGACCTTCGAAGATAAGCACGTCATTCTCGTAACTTATCTTTATTTCCTTAGGTTGCCTTATTTCCGTCGGTTGCGGCGACTGCACATCCGGGTCTTGCGTCTCGGTCTGTTGAATACTCGGAGTGGAAGAATCTTTAGGGTTATTGTTTATCAGATCCTCATTTGTCAGAATAAAGATAACTACTGCGATTACAATGCATAAAATAACCATAATAACGGCTATTGTGATTATCTTTTTCTTATTCCCCGATTCTTTATAATCGAATTCCATAAATCCTCACTGTACTACTTCCCGTTTAGTGTATCCAGAATACCTTTTACAATACCTCTTGCAAGAATATCCTGATATTCCTCCGACTGCAAAGCTTTAAGTTCATCGGGATTGGTCATGAATCCGCATTCCACCAAAGCCGCAGGCATCTTAGTAGAGTTTAGCACCACTAAATTAGGTCTGTCAATAACTCCCCTGTCGGCGGCACCGGTAATATTGACCAGATTCCTTTGAATAGTTCTGCCTAGCGACTTGCCCGTTATCTTTGAATTGTTAGCGGAAACGGGATATACAAGAGTCATTATTCCTTTAAGACTGCTATTTGTAAAAGCATTGGAATGTATGCTCACAAACAGTGACGCATTTAAATAATTTGCTATATCCGCTCTTTCATACAGCCCAACATAATCATCGGTATCTCTTGTCATAAATACTTTAATACCTTCAGCCAACAGTAGCTTTTCCACCTTTTTTGCTATGGACAGATTTATCTTGGACTCATATACCGTTTGTGCCACGGCACCGGGATCAAATCCGCCGTGACCGGCATCTATTACAACACATCCCGAATAGGGGTTGTTTAAAGGTATAAGGTTGATGTTGGTATAGGAGGAACGAGCGGAGTTCATATATATCTGTAAAGGTTGTTTGGCATATATGGTCATTCTGACACTTTCTTCGTTTCTTCTTATCCGTATCTTTTCTATATATTCGTCATTTACATATAAAACGCCTGTTGTCAGTCTGAATGTAGGATCTACAAAGGAAATTTCGGTAATCAGGTCGTTATTTGTAATCTTTACATTACTGTGCACTTTACCCGATTGGTCGGATAAAGAAAGACCTTTAAGTTTTATATATTTCCTGTTATATGCATTGTGATAGGACATGTTTATTATTTTCTGGGAGTATATATCAATAACAAGCTCGGTTTTACTTTTCTCCGATATTTCATATCTGGACTGACCGTTAAGCTGCATTGATATATTTGTACCGTCTTTATCCGATCGGACATTTATCGCTTTAATATATCTGGATCCTTCGGCCGGTATAAGTTTGTCGATATTAAAGCAAGTGTGGGGTATGAATATCTCCAATCTGTCGGGGTCGGATATCCTCTTTACCGTATACCCTTTGTAATCCGCGACTGTTATACCTATCTTGTCTTTCTGAACATTAATCTTCATCTCATTCTTGGGCGTTTCTTTAACCTCGGCATTTTTATTCTCTGCTACCGGTTGTTGTGAACTTGCAGCCTGACCGCTTATCTTAATCTCGATATATCCGTTATGCTGCTTTACCTGATATCCGGCTTTATTACTGAGATCCACAACCAGTCTTCTTATACTTCCGTCCTGAATAACTCTGACCGCTTTGAGATAGAGTCCTTTTTGCGTTATTCCGTCGATTTTGTCTATATTCAATAAATCCACAACAATACGATCGGGAGAATTCAACGGATAATGAGTTTTAATCGTTGCGTTCGGCGATTTGATAATAAGGAGATCTTCCGACTGTAAGGCCTTATGTAAAACCGACGAGGAATTAATATAGGACTCAAAGCTTGTATTTACAAGCGTTATACCGCCCTCAAACCTGAAATCACAGTCAGGCATTTCCACTTCATTGACAAAAATCTTCATTATCCTGGTATCAAACACATATTTCACATCTTTGACTGTCAGGATTGCACAGAATGTCTTGTCATTCCATTCAACTGTTGCTCCTACCTTTTGTGCAAGGTCTCTGATAGGAATATATTGAGTAACCGTTTCTGAATCAGGCTTATTTTCAAAAACAGGTTCGGCAACCTGAGTTTTATCCGCATCTTTACCCATATTGATTGTACCCGCGGGCTCGGGTTGCTTAATGTCGTCAATCAGTCCGAAGGCCGCCAGAGCATCATATTCAATATATACAATGTCATTTTCTTCCTTAACTTTAAAATTATTGTATATACTATCCCCCTTCATAATAATATTGGTGGGAACCAGAACGAAGTATGATATATTCTCCGCCTTCACTTCGGCATATTTATTTACATAGTAGTACTGGTATTTGTATCCTTCGATATCGCTTAATTCTTTCAGACTCACATATTTAATATCAGTGTTATCGAATATGTATGTAGTATACTTATCTTCTTTCTCACCTTGTTCGGATGTATTTTCGTTCCTTGCAAAATCCGGCAGGAAAGCTTCCAGAATAAAGGCGGTTATTGTATCCGGAGCATAATGCTTACCGTCTTTAATGAATATATCACCGCAAGTGAAAAATGTACCTTTATACATGATAGCATCGGTCTGAATATGAAAATACATATCGCTTTTTCCGTTGCTTATCATGATGTAGTCGCCTTCCGCTACTTTTGTTGTCATACTGTACATTTCCGCGAATTCCTCTACGCAAAAATAGAGTGACTGATTAAAATCATACTTCTTTAAAGTTGTAACTGTAAGTTTGTCATTTGCATCAATATCAATTCTGGTAATCTTTCCGTTAACATATTTAATATTACTGCTGTTATTTAATTGATAAGCCGTATATCCTTCACCGAATATCGTTATTGAGTCTTCCGGTATGTATGTGAAGCCGTTGTGCAGCACTATATCACCGAAATAGTGCCTTTCACCGTTAATATACACAATATCGTTAACCGTATTAAAAACGATATTTCTGCCGTTATATGACGTCGTAACGCTTTTCTCGGCATCACTCCATTGCACTTTAAGTTTGTGTATACCCGCAACCGATGTCAGTTTATAGTATTTTACATTGTCAATAACTTTTTGCTCACACGAAGAATATATGTCTTGTGCCACAGATGCATTCACACTTACATATGTTGTGATTAGAATTAAAGTAATAATTAGAATCAAGAGTGTCTTTAGTATGTTTTTCATTGTTTTATCTTTTGTACCCCTATTTAAGTTTATCTATTTAATCGGTGCTTTTTTATCCAAACTCCTCCCGAAACTGTTCCATGAATCACGAACTTTATATCTGAGCTTGACATCGTATATGGTGTCAATGAGATTATTAAGTTTTCTCCTCATCTCAACATACTCCGCTAAAACAAAATCATCCTTTTCCAGCAGTGCATCCATATCCAAAAGCCAATCATCAAAAGTTTCCGCATCACTGTGTTCCGCATCTTCCAGTTTTCTGCGCAAGTGTGCCACTACCAGTTTAACAGCTTTCTTCTTGTAATATTCATCAGGATATATTTTCTTAGCCATTTCCCTTACCATCCTTTTGTTATATCTGTCTAATAAAAAATTAACATACATAACCGGACTTAAAATTCTCAATAATTTACAAATTCATGATAACATAACCAAATGAAATAATCAATATGCAACAATATGCTATAATCTCCTTATGAATAACCTTATTACACAAAAAAAGATAGAATGTATATATAAAAGAGCCTACAAACTCCTGAATAACATTACTCCGTTACATTTTGACTGCGGAGAATTATGTAATAACAAGTGTTGTAAAGATGGATACGAAGGCATGTATCTGTTTCCATATGAAGAACAGTATCTTTCGGTCAAAACCGAAAATCAGATAATAAATACAAACAGCAACCTTAATCTTCTACTTTGTAGCGGAGAATGTAACAGAAAATATCGACCCTTAGCCTGTAGAATTTTCCCGTACTTTCCCTACCTTGACACCAACGGTAACTTGGAAGTGAAGTTTGATTTACGTGCAAAAAGTATTTGTCCTCTGCAATTTACCGATATACCACAGATAGTTATCAATAAGAGGTTTATAAAAAGAATAGAAAGAGTTTTCCGAGGATTAATAAAACACAAAGTCTTTTATGACTACTTAAGATATCTTACGGAAGAGATTGTTTTTCTGGAAAAATTCCATTAAAAAAAGGATGCACTCCCCCTTTACATCCCCTTTTGGCTGCCGAAGAAGGATTTGAACCCTCACAAACTGATCCAGAGTCAGGTGTGCTACCATTACACAATTCGGCAATATACCAAGAAACTATACCATAAATGCCTTATTACTTCAACAACTTTTTTGACCTTCCACCTAAAAAACAAACCTCTTTGCACCTGTTACAGTTGTTGATTTTCTATACGGTATTGCTGCGGAGTCATACCGGTAATTTTCTTGAAGCTTTCAGTAAAATGACTGGAAGAAGCAAAATGCAAGGTATCCGCAATTTGAGCAATGGTCACACCGGCACCGGCCAACATCAGTTTGGACCGCTCTACCCGAACATATTTGATATAGTTACTGATGGACATACCGGTCTCTTTCTTGAATTTCCGGGACAGGTAGTATTCGGAATATCCCACTCTCTTAGCTAAAGTGGCTAGGTATAGAGGTTTTTCCGCATAAAGTTCAATATATTCCTTACAACTTAGGATTTGGGGAGAGAGATTAGGATTCATTCGATGTTTATGACAACGAAATACAAAATCTTCGTACATTTCCTGAGCAATGGCAGTCAGTTCCTCTATATTACGACATTGAATCATACTCTCATTATAGGCATCTCCTACCGCATAAGCAGTATCCGATGAGATTCCTGCCGCAATGGCTTCATGAATGCAAAGGGCTGTAAAACCGGTGGCACCGATGGTAGCATGAATCAGAGAATCCCGGTGGGCTCCGATAAAGAAACCGAACAGATGATTGGAATTGGCCAGTGTTTGCTTATAATTAATATTACCTTCCCGAAGCATTCTCAGTAGCAGCTGCCGGGTTTGATAACGATTGTCCTCCTGTTCGGAATTCCCGGTTCTGGGACTGATTATTCCGCTTCTCGGCTGAAACTGAATATCGCTACGGTTCAGACGTTCTCCGGTAACACAGTAGTGCATCATTAAAGCATACTGTAAAAAAACAACATTCGGCACTACCGGAATCTCATGCATCAATCTTATATATTGTTTTTGAAATGTAGGGTCGATGTGGTATCGGTCAATACTTTCAATAATGTAAGAACCGGAAATCTCCGAGTGAAACACCGGACCCAGCAGATATACGCTGTTTCCTGTTCTTTCAAACACCGCACACCACTGCAATCCCATGTCGCTGCCCAGGATTAAAGGAGCGGTATGGTTTTTTCCATACTGAAGCATATAATCGGACGCACCGATATAGGAAAAAATTTTGTCAAGAACCAAATGTTCCGCAGTAGTGTCCAACAGATGTCCGTCTCCGTCATAGCGCCAAATAGGCACATTTGTTCCGCAGCGGAGCAATTCCCGCATCAAGTTAATTCTATTCTGTTTCATTACGTCCATCCTGTTTTTTGATTATAATATCGTAAAATTGCGATAAGTACAAGATATTAGCGTTTTCAGACAAGTCAGCAAAATTTTGATATATTTGACAAATTCGTTGTACTTCCTTTTCAGTAGTTGTTCTATAATACTCTTATAAATTGTATTTTAAATAAAATAAAGGAGTACATACTATGGCAAAGAACAAACAATCCAAAGCGGATCGCCTGCCTATAGGCAAATTTTTGGCATGGAAATCTTCCGATATTACCAGTGCCGGCGTTTTTCTTATAGTTACCACCTACATGACACTTTTCTGCACAGACCATCTGGGCATTAAGCCTCTTGTAGTAGGTAATATCATTCTTATCAGCAATATCATTGATTTCATAACCGATTTAATTGCTGCCTATGTGATAGATAACACCAAGACCAAATGGGGTAAAGCACGTCCTTATGAACTGGGTGCTATCGGTATGACCCTTTGCACCACATTAATTTTTATCACTCCCAGCGGTTGGAGTGAAACCCTTAAGATAGTGTGGGTGTTCACCATGTACACTTTCCTTTTCGGCGTTTTTAATACCTTCCGTACAAGTGCAAACGTTCCTTACCTGATTCGTGCTTTTGATAATAACCGCACTCTCATCGGTAAGGTTTCCTCCTATGGAGGCATTGTTACCACCTTAGGTTCTATGGTGATATCTCTGACATTCCCAAAATTGATGGCAGAGTTGGCTACCTCCGATGCCGGTTGGACCACTTTGATACTGATTTATATGGTCCCTCTGACAATCCTGGGTATGCTACGCTTCATTTTTGTCAAGGAGAATCCGGAAATCGACGCAAAGCAACTCAAGGATAAGGTAGATTTCAAAGATATCTGGGCAATGATACGAAAGAACGGCTATGCATGGTTGTATTTGCTGATTATGTTCTTCTTCCAGACCATACAATCTATCGGTGCCCTGTCCTACTATTTCAAATACATCGTAGGTGATATAGGTTCTGCAGGTCTACTCAGTATCATGGGTTTTGTATTGCTCCCCACAATGTTTGTATTCCCTCAGATTATGAAGAAGTTGAGTGCATCCCAGATTATTGCTCTGGGGGCTGTTTTCTCCTGTCTGGGTTATGTGGTGAATTACTTTGCAGGTGCTTCCATGACCTTGCTGATTATCGGTTCTATCATCACGGCATTTGCAATGCTGCCTATTTCTTATCTGGGAAATATGGTCCAGATGGATTTGTGTACATACAATCAGTATCTGGGTCTGCCCAGAATGGATGCTTCTATCGGCGCAATATTTAACGGCTTCGGATCTCAGATTGGCCAAGGTTTTGGCGGATGGTTGCTGGGTTTTGCACTTTCCTCAGCCGGTTATGTTGCGTCCGAAGGAGATACAATTGTAACACAGCCTGAAAGTGCCATTACCATGATTCGCCTGTTGTACAGTCTGATTCCAATGTTATTAATGATTCTGTTGGCTGTGGTCGCATTCCTGTTAAGCAAGCTGAGTAAGAAGATGCCGGAAATTGAAGCAAAGATTGCTGCCGATTATAAAGAAAGCCATCATGAAATGAACTCTCCGTCAGTATCTTGTTGTGACCGGAAGAAGATTAAGTAAAAACTTTGATTATTACGGTTTTTTAGATAAGCAGGTGTAATATGGAACTTAAACAACATTTTATTACTACCAACCGTCCCTTCCGGGAGGGTTCGGTGGAAGTATTTCAACAGAATATATCTACCCAAAATGTAAAAAAAGCTACCCTCACCATTACTGCTTTGGGTCTTTATGAAGTAGAGTTAAATGGAAAAAAAGTGGGCGATGCATTATTTACTCCCGGCTTTACCTATTATCCCCGCCATCTATATTTCCAAAACTATGATGTAAAAGGTATGCTTAACGCTGAGAATATACTTACCGTGTACCTGGCTCAGGGTTGGTACTGCGGCCGGTTCACCTTCAATAACAAGGTACAGATTTACGGTAAATGCCCTGCGGTATCCTGGGTACTGACTGTGGAGGATCAAACCGGAATGCATAGATATTACTCGGATGATGCATCTGTGAAAGCAATTGCATCCCCCTATGAATATGCCGGATTCTATGACGGCGAAGTGTACAACCAATCTCGTGAGCAGGAAATCTTCCGGCCTGTGAAGTTCACCGGTCATGTTCCGGAAATTATTGAGGAAAGCACCCTGCATGTCCGGATACGAGAAGAAATGCCGGTGCAAACCGTCACAAAACATGGTGATGTAACCATTCTGGATTACGGTCAGAATTTTGCAGGCATAATATGTATTAATCCGTCGAAAATGCAGGATATTCAGCTTAAACTGCGTCACGGTGAGATATTGAATCCCGACGGCAGTCTCTACACTGCCAATCTTCGTAAAGCCAAAGCGGAAACAGTTTACCATAAAGGAAGCGGCATTTACCGACCCAGGTTTACTTATATGGGATTCCGGTATGTGGAGTTATCGGGTGTTGAATATGAGGACGGTCTGCTGACTGCATATGCCATATATTCCGATATGGAGCGGACCGGCTACTTTACCTGTGATAATCCTCTTGTAAACCAACTTTACAGCAACCAGATTTGGGGTCAAAAGTCCAATTATATCGAAGTACCCACCGACTGCCCACAACGCGACGAACGTATGGGCTATACCGGTGACGGTCATGTCTTTGCTCATACCGGCGCTTATAACTTTAACACTGAAGCCTTTTGGGATAAATTCCTGAAAGATATCCGTTATTCCCAAGAAGCAAACAAAGAAGGTTATGTAGCCCCTACCCTGCCTGCACCTCCCGGGGAGCAAGGCATCGGATTTATGTCCATGCTCGGTTGGGGAAACTGTGTGTGTATCGTTCCCGAGATGCTGTATTGGCACTTCGGTACCGACCGATATATTCGGGAATACTACGACTGTATGAAACGGTTTGTGGAATGTGAAATTCGCAAAATGGGAGGTATCCTTGGGAAGAAGGATCTTTGGATTCAGCCCAGTCTCGGTGACTGGCTGGCAATGGGACGAGATGTAAAGTACATGGCTATGCACAATGGTCCGGTGTCCAATGCATTCATTGTCAACGACTTACGAATAATGGTTTGGGCCGCAACACTGCTGGGCAAGACGGATGATGCGGAGAAATATGCCGCACAGTTGGAAAAGACCCGTGCTGCTTACATCAAAACGTTTGTCAAAAAAGACGGCACGATGAAGGATGACTATCAGGGCGCATATATCATGGCACTGAAAATGGTAATACCCGCAGGTGATTTGCGGAACAAGGTTTATACAAATCTGACTGAAAGAATCCGTCGGGACGGTATGCAGACAGGTTTCTTTGCAACCGAACATATTCTGCCTCTGTTAGCAAAAAACGGTGATGATAAACTTGCCTTCGACCTTCTGCTGGACGAGCACTGCGGTGGCTGGATGTATCAGATTAAAGCCGGTGCAACCACCACATGGGAACGCTGGGATGCCTTACGACCTGACGGCACAGTGAACGAAACTAAAATGTCAACCGACAATATGGTGTCCTTCAATCACTATTCCTTCGGTTCTGTCGGAAAGTTCTACTATCAGTACATTCTGGGTATTCAACCTCTGGAACCCGGGTTTTCAAAAATAAAGATTCAACCTCATATTGATAACCGAATCGGAGCATTCCGTGGTAACTACAAGGATATCCGTGTAAGTTACGACGGGGAGAAACTGCATCTTTCAACACCGGCGGATACAACGGTGATTCTGCCTGATGGTACCGTTCAAGAAGTAAGTTCGGGCGATTATATCTTTTCTGTAAAGGAGTCAGTTAATGAGAAAATTTGATAAGGATTTCCTGCTGGGTGCATCTACTGCTGCTCATCAGGTTGAGGGAAACAATATACACAGCGATTCCTGGGCTTTGGAGCACATGAAATATACCAGCTTTGCCGAACCCAGTCTGGATGCGGTCGATCATTATAATCGCTATGCAGAAGATATCAGACTTCTTGCCGATGCGGGCTTGAACTGCTACCGCTTCTCCATTGAGTGGGCAAGAATTGAACCTGCAGAAGGACAGTTCGATAAAGCGGAAGTGGAACATTACCGCAAGGTTATACGCTGCTGCAAGGAAAACGGAGTGACACCTGTTGTAGTCATGCACCACTTCACTTCTCCAAAGTGGCTGATATCCAAGGGCGGCTGGGAAGCACAATCCACTGTGGAGGATTTCAAACGCTACTGTTCCTATCTTGTGAATGAATTGGGTGATGAACTGGAATATGTAGTTACCATTAACGAGGCCAATATGGGCTTACAGTTGGCAGCCATTGCCAAAAGGTTTATCAGGCAGATGCTTCTGCCTAAAAGGAAAAAGAATTCCGATGGCAATGACGGCCAGGCACAAGTTGGTATTAATCTGAAGCGGATGCTCCTCAATCTGAAGTATGCCGCTGCCGAAAATCTTGAATTATTCGGGACGGAAAAAGTTAACAACTTTCATTCCATGCGTACGCCGGAGGGTGATTTGTTGATTTTCCGAGCACACTGTGCCGCCAGAGATGCCATGAAGGCTATCAACCCCCATTTGAAAGTCGGTGTTTCTCTTTCCCTTCATGACATTCAGTGGAAAAAGGGCGGCGAGAAACAAGCTGCTAAGGAATGGGATGCTGAGTTTGTCCACTATCTGCCATATATCAAGAACGATGATTTTCTGGGTGTTCAGAACTACACACGAAATTACTTCGGTCGCTTCGGGCGAATCGATTCCGACAGAATACCGGGAGCCGAACTGACTCAGATGGGTTATGAATTCTATCCCGAGGCATTGGAAAATGTAATACGTACCGTGGCTAAAGATTTCAAGGGCGACATCATCGTTACGGAAAACGGAATTGCTACAAGCGACGATACTCGCCGCGTAGAATTCATCCGCCGTGTAGTTGACGGTGTGCAGAACTGTATTGCTGACGGTATCCCGGTAAAAGGCTACTGTTACTGGAGCTTGCTGGATAACTTTGAATGGCAGAAAGGATTTAGCAAGACCTTCGGTCTGATTGCTGTGGACCGCAAGACTCAAATGCGTTATCCGAAAGAGAGCCTGGCCTATCTTGGTTCTTTTGCAAAATAAGTATTTTAAAAACCCCGGTTCCGAAGAGCCGGGGTTCCTTTAATCCTTAATCCATATTATTCAACATCCTGAATCGCGACTGTGCATTTACGCTATTTCGGTTTTCAGGTTATCACACCTTACCTGTTGTTTATTACAGCCTGTGCCGCAGCAAGACGTGCAATGGGTACTCTGAACGGTGAACAGGATACATAGTCCAGACCTGTGAGATAGCAGAACTCTATTGTTGAAGGATCAGCACCGTGCTCTCCGCATATACCCAGTTTAATATCCTTCCTTGTAG
>JAKJBR010000077.1:0-3542 GCA_022706885.1 Bacillota bacterium | reverse complement strand
ACATACTTACTTTCGTACTAAATACATAACCTTAGTCCTTCTTATACTGCTCTTTCCACTGCTTACTGTTTTATCAGCTTCCGACTATGACAGAGCGTTTGTGCAGAAAACTGCCGACAACCTGTCAATACAGGCACTCTCTCCGTACAAGAACTCCCAGGGTATCGAATACTGGCCTTTTTGTACCAGCAAAAATAACCAGCCGAGATATGTATCGGGCACAAATCCTCACCAGGGTACTGATTTAACAATTAATGTGGGAGAATACATTTACCCTATATATGACGGTGAAATAGTTTACATTAAAAAAGACACATCGGCACAGTTGGGTCATATTGTGGTTAAATCGGATATAGGATATGAAGAGCCTGTATATATAGAATACCTTCATGTGATACCCGTCCGGGGTTTGGATGAAAATGATTATGTCTATACTTCCATTCCCATTGCTACAATTGATGAATATAACAGGTATGATTCACATCTTCACATAGGAAGAGTGAATGAAGACAGAACATTACATTATCAGATCTATGATCTTTTTTCCGATGTTTTAAGATGGAACAACGGCTCCGATTTGGATGTGTTCAGTTATCCTGTTTTCAACCATGAAACCAATATCTTTTCCGTCACCGCTTATGTATCGTCGGATACGGAAAACCTTGATTATTACGGCGGTTACGGACGTTTCTCTTTGAAATATATAACTTTTCATTATTCGGTGAATAACGGCACCTGGAAGAGTTTTAACATAGCAGAGCATGACAAAGACTTCAGGTATTCATTCAACATAAAAGATATGACAGGTTCTAAAAGTAAGGATGTTGTAAAGTACTATATAACCGCAACAAGGGATAATCAGAGTAATACCGATACCACATTTAAAAATGCACCGTATACCGTAGCATACTACCCCGCATACTATGCACATCCGTCGCCTGCCCTTACAAAGGAGCAGGCGGATAGAATTGCTTTATCTCTAACAATTAAATAGCTTCTTTGGCAAACTCTCTGTAATACAGTTCGTGATACAGACCTTTTTTAGCCAACAGCTCCGCATGTGTACCCTGTTCCGCTACATAACCGTCTTTTATATAACATATACGGTCGGCATTCATGATGGTGGAAAGCCTGTGAGCTATTACAAGTGATGTTTTGGTTTTGATAAGTCTGTCCAGCGCATCCTGAATCATTTTTTCCGATTCGCTGTCCAAAGAGGATGTAGCTTCGTCAAGAAGTAAAATGGAAGGATTTTTAATTATAGCCCTTGCTATGGCAATTCTTTGCCTTTGACCGCCCGATAACCTTATTCCCCTCTCTCCTACATATGTTTCGTATCCGTCCGGTTGCGCAAGTATAAAGTCATGAGCATTTGCCAGCATGGCCGCATTAATTATCTCTTCTTCCGTAGCATCCGGTTTACCGTACTTAATATTTTCACTTATAGTGCCGTTGAAGATATATGCGTCCTGCGGAACATACCCGATGCTCTCTCTCAACTGCTCTAATGTGTAATCTTTATAGGCTTTACCGTTAATCTGCATGTTACCTTCATCAATCTTAAAAAGACCTAAGATAAGTTTTGCAATGGTGCTCTTGCCGCCTCCGCTGTCACCTACCAATGCCAGTGTCTTGCCCTGCTCAATATCCAGACTTAAACCGGATATGCGGAAGTTATTCTCTTTGTCCTTACTGTTTTCCTCTTTCTCTTCATTATCTCTAATCTCATACGCAAAACCCACTTTTGACATCTCTATACCCATATTAGTTTCCGTACCTTCGATATCATATAATTCAGGCTCTTTAGGTTCATCATACAACTCTTTCAATCTGTTGGAGCCTGCAAAGGCCTTTTGTAAATTGGGTAATGCAGTTATAAGAATGGATACCGACCAGCCAATTCCGGTACTGGTGGATATAGCCATATAATTTCCCGCTTCCAGAGTACCGTTAATGATGAATAAAGCGCCTAAAATAGTGCTTAAATAGTGCGAAAAGTTCCATATGATGGTATTCAGCCCACTTTGCAGAGTATAGGTTTTTGCCGCCTTCCATCCGCTGTCAAAACTGTCCTGAACACTCTTTTCAAATCGCGAACGCAAGAAAGTACTCAAGGAAAACATTCTTGCAACCGTAAAGCCGGTAACCACTTCGGAAGCCTGTTTACTTAATGACGCTTTGTCTTTTAAAATATTTTTATGCTTTTCTCTTAACGGTTTAATAAACAGAACATTCAAAACACCGGTAAAAACGGAGAAGCCTAAGAGAATTGCTCCGAACCGGAAATCCAACAGCAGCGCAAAAGGTATTCTCATTAATAGAACAATGGCAGACTCAAATATATGCTCGAATTCGACAAATACCGTTATTACACTCTGGGTGTCTGCATTAAATCTGGAAACAAGATCTCCGCTGTGAGTACCCTTAAAGTAGGAAGAAGGAAGTTTCTGAACCTCTCTGAATGTCATCATCCTTATATCCCGCAATATATCTTCCTTTACTTTATTGTGCAGATGGAAGAATACACAAAAGAGTATGCTGCTGACAATACTTGCAGAAAAGACCAGTATAAGCAATAATACATTTTCTTTTTCTTTATACACGAAGAAATCGGTAAGCAACTTAAGCGCATAAGAGAAGGTCATATCCACAAGACTGCCTATTATACTCCATGTCGCTAACAAAACCGAATATCTGCCTTTATTTTTCCCCATCAAACGGAAAATGAACTTCATATCCTTAAGCATTGTGTGCCTCCTCTTCTACCAACTGTCTTTCGTATAATTCCGCATATCGCTTTTTCTTCCTGATAAGTTCCTCATGGGTTCCCTGTTCTTTAACGGTACCGTCTTCAAGAAGAATAATGCAATCGGAATCTATAATGGTAGTTAATCTATGAGCAATAACTAAAACCGAACGTCCTTTTTTTAAGTTTTCTATGGATTTCTCCACATAGTACTCGGATTTGGTATCCAAGGCACTTGTAGGTTCGTCCAGCATGATTAAAGGTGCATCCTTAAGAAGTGCCCTGGCTACCGCTATTCTCTGCTTTTGACCACCCGATACTTTTGCTCCTCGCTCTCCGACATCTTTAACCAGTCTGTCAATATATGCCTTTTTGGATGCCTCTTCCACCATTTCATCGGTAGCATCCAAATTACCCATCTTTATGTTATTGATTATGTCATCATCAAACAGGTATACATCCTGAGTTACAACGGTCATATATTTTCTCAACGCTTTTAAGTTCCAGGACCTGATACTATGACCGAAAACATATATTTCTCCTGTAAAATTCTCATAATATCCGCAGATAAGCTTGAATATGGTGCTTTTACCGCTTCCGCTCACTCCGCATAATGCTAATCTGGAGTTTTTATGCAATTTGAAACTGACATCCTTAAGTAAAGGTATATCTTCATGGTAGGAGAAACCGACATTTTTGAACTCCACAATGATATCCGAATCTTGGGTACCGAAATCCTCACCGTCACATCGCTCCTCTTTTGTTTCAAGAAATTTAAAATATCTTTCCGCAGTAC
>JAKJBR010000076.1:0-3570 GCA_022706885.1 Bacillota bacterium | reverse complement strand
CCGCAACCAACAAGACATCGGGAACAAGAAAAGTAATTGTTAATAAGACAGAAACATCGGTACTTATAGATGCCGCTTTAACGAATATAGGGGATCAGATATATATATATGCTTTGGATAATAAGACTTTGCTCAGTGATTCGGTTCAGCTTACAGTTCAGTCGGTGCCGGCTATTAAACGTATCAGTGTAACTGAAGTTGCGGAAGCATCGGGTAAGGAAAGGATATTTGAAGATACCTCCATGCATGTTATTAAGCTGTCGGCTTATGACCAGTACGGGCAGGTGTATAAGGTAAGGCAAGCCGATATAGACAGCGGCTCATTGATGCTCATTTCCTCCAATTCCTTAAGCGTAAGCGTATCAAGTATAAGGGTAAACAGCGAAGGCAATCTTCTTTTTAATGCGGGAAAAGCCGGAGATACAAGATTACATATTATTGTAAAGGAAGAAGGCATATCCACATCGGCGGATATACAGGTATCACAAGCACCGTTTTTGTCAAGTATAAAAGCGGAACAATTACCTTCCACCATATTTAAAAACGAGAGAATTGAAGTAAATGTCATGGGCTATGACCAGTATGGGAATATATATGAAATGACAGCGGCCGATGCGGTGTTATATACATCATCGGATACGGCGGTAGTACCTACGGCAAATATACAGATAAGTAACGGAGTGTTGTCTTTCAATACTTTAAGTAGCGGTGTTGCTACCGTGAATTACAGTATTAAAGGCGGTATTCAGCCTTTACTTACCGTAAATGTAAATGACGGAAATGTGCCGTATATAGTTACAGGAATGGAAATGCCCTTTACTCATTTTGAAAAGGGAGTAAAGAATGTTGTATTGGATTTGGATGATGTTGTTGTGGTTGACCAGTACGGTAACCCCAATTCGTTAAGTTCCAGACCTTCATGGGATACGGTGGAATGGGGTGTATATATAGATAAAGTATCGGGTAACAGTTTTGCATATGAAGGTAATATCTTTACTACAACCGATATTCCGGGAACCGATATATTTAATATTTACATAACCCGTGACGGAAGAATAATGGACAGGTCTGGTTACAGTTTCAGCCTTACCAATGTGGATTCGGAGAATATACAGATATTCGATATAGAGGTGCCGGAAGTTATTTACGGAGGAGCTAATAACAGGATTGATGCTCATACCAAATATATATCCATAAAAGGATATACATTGTCCAATGAGCAGGTTCTGCTTAAAACGGATGAATCGGGACTTCCTACCGTAATATCTTCAGTAACCGTTACCGGGAACAAAGTTTATGTTGATACCGCAACATGGGCTATTAAATTCCATTCGTATTATACCGAGAATGATATTGTTACGGTCAAATTCTGGAAAGAAAGCAAGGAAGTCAAATCGGCAGATATAGTGGTGTTGGCCGCTGAGGCTAAAGTCAGTAGGATTGAATATGATGCCAATCAGTCATTTGTGATATCCTCAAGAGAATTCTATACCGAACCTTTACGGATATATGACCAATATGATATTGAAGCCAATTTACCTTCCAATACCAGGTGGTTGTGTAACAGCAATTTTGTGGATTCCATTACATTTGATCCCGTTGCCAAGAGGTTGAAGATAGTTGTCAGAGGGACGGTTACTACCGAGACCGAAGCCATTATATCTTACATAGCTCCCGACGGATCCTTCGCTTTCAGAGGATTCTATACAATAATGCCGGGAACATATTGATTGAAAATTATGGAATTTTTATATATTATTAAAAAAGGATATGTATTATGGGACATAAAATACTGGTTGTAGACGACGAAAAGAATATTGTGGATATTTTAAAGTATAATCTGGAGAAAGAAGGTTATGATGTCATATGCGCTTATGACGGCAAAGAAGCCATATTTCAGGCATTGAAGCATAAACCCGATCTTATTTTATTGGATATTATGTTGCCGGAATATGACGGATTTGTGGTATGCAGAAAGCTTCGTGAAAGCACCACCGTTCCTATAATAATGCTGTCGGCAAAAAGCGAAGAACTGGATAAGGTTATAGGGCTGGAAATGGGAGCGGACGACTATATGACAAAGCCTTTTTCCGCAAGAGAGCTTATAGCCAGAGTGAAAAGCAACTTACGCAGAGTCAGTTACGCAAATGTGGATAATTCCGAGTTATTATCCTTCAAGATAAGGGATTTGGAAGTTGATGAAGGAAAATGCGAAGTATTAAAGAGCGGTCAGGTTTTGGAGCTTACCGCACGTGAGTTTGAGCTGCTGGTCTTCTTCATGAGAAATCCGGAAAAAGTATTCAGCAGGGAGTTCTTACTGGATAAAATATGGGATTATGAGTATTACGGAGAGATGAGGACGGTAGATGTCACGGTCAGCAGGTTAAGAGAAAAACTTTCGGGTGACCCTAATGAGTACATAGTAACGAAAAGAGGAATGGGCTATTATTTCAAAAAAGACTGATAAGCATATATCCTTACAGACCAAAATGGTCTTCTACATCTGTATCATAGCTGTATGTATGATAATACCTGTCGGTGTGCTCATGAATAATAATGTGGAGCAGTATCATTACACGCAGTTTACAGGCAATATAGAGAACGGCAGGAAAATGCTCAATTATACGCAAGGGGAACCTCTTAACATATATACGGTATACACCGATATGAGAGACCTTTATGCTTCTTCATTCGGTATATACGGAGATAACCGCAGTTTTACCATAGTGGACAGAAATACCAATGAAATATACAGCAATGACTCGGTTTTTTTATCGGGCGACAGCACATTATTCATAAATGAGCTGTTTTTGTCATATAATTTCCTGTCTTCCATGGCGGGTACGCCGTTAAACGGCAAAGCGTTACAGAATATAAGGGGAAGAACATTCTATGATTATGCCATAACACTGGAAAACTTGGTTATATATTTCCGCTATTACAAAACCGATTGGCAGGCTATGGT
Organism: Bacillota bacterium; assembly: GCA_022706885.1. Taxonomy (GTDB): domain Bacteria; phylum Bacillota; class Clostridia; order DUPQ01; family DUPQ01; genus DUPQ01. Next base: position 605 of record JAKJBR010000076.1, on the reverse strand, counting down.
TATGCAGTTTAACGAAACGCTGCTTACGGCATTGCTGTTTTCCATAGCGGTGGCATTTGTTGTGGGTTATCTTTTATCCAGAGCCATAAGCAGGCCCATTAAAGATATGACCGTTCGCACAAAGGCAATTGCCGAAGGGGATTTCGGAAGAACATTGGATGTAAAGGCGGATGACGAAATAGGACAGCTTTCCACAAGTATAAATAACATGAGTTACAGCCTTAAGAATATGTTGGATGAAATATCTTCGGAAAAGAACAAGATGGAGATAATATTGGACAATATCGAAGGCGGAGTTATAGCTTTCAACCTTGACGGTCAGATGATACATAACAATCCGGCTGCATATACGCTGCTCAACAGACCGGATATGGATTTCACGCTGGAGAGCTTCGTGAAAGAATATAATCTGGATATTGATGTGTCGGATATTCCCGCCGATTTTTATAAAGAAGACATACTTCCCGTTGATGAAGAAATGCTTGCATTCAGTATAGCTTCTTTTAAGGACAGTCTGGGCAATGCCGAAGGTGTCATACTGCTTTTCAGAAATATAACCGAGCAGTACAGATTGGACCGTATGAGAAAAGAGTTTGTTGCCAATG
>JAKJBR010000075.1:0-3591 GCA_022706885.1 Bacillota bacterium | reverse complement strand
TTAAGTACAATCTGCACTTTGAAGAAGGATACAATAAAGGCGGACTCAAGAAAAAGGAAGATAAGAGCAGAAAAACCGGTACTACTACAAGATGGAAGCCCGATCCCACCGTTTTTACCGACATAGACATACCGTTGGAATATTTCCAGGATATGCTCAAAAGACAGGCTGTTGCAAATGCCGGGCTTAAGTTTACGCTTAAGGATGAGCAGTCGGGGCAGACTTTTGAATATGTTTATGAGAACGGAATAAGACAGTATCTGGAGGAAGTTGTTGCAGATAAGAATTGCACAACTCCCGTATTTATCTCCGAAGACACGAAACTTGTGGAAAAAGACGGTTCCAGAGAACACGATGCGAGATTTACCGCATGTTTCTGTTTTTCCTCCGACATGAGCCTTATAGAGCATTATTACAATTCCAGCTATCTGGTAAACGGAGGATCTCCCGAAAGAGCTATGAGAGCCGCTTTTGCCTATGCATTGGATAAATTTATTACTACCGAGGGGAAATATACAAGAGGTGAAGCCAAGATAACATACACCGATATTCAGGACAGTTTAGTCTTTATTTCCAACAGCTTTTCTTCGGTCGGAGGATTTGAGAATCAGACTAAAAAGTGTCTGGTTAATTCAATATTCCAGGATGCCTTTACGGAGTTTTTAAAGCATGAACTGGAAGTATATTTCATAGAGAATAAGTCGGAAGCCGTCAAGATAGCCGATCAGGTTCTTTTGAATAAAAGAAGCGCTGAACAGGCGGAGAAGACCAAGCTTAATCTGAAAAAGAAATTGGGTAAAGGTCTGGACATGAACAACCGTGTCAAGAAATTCGTCGATTGCAGAAGCAAAGATGCCGATAAAAGAGAGATATATATAGTGGAAGGTGATTCCGCTTTAGGTTCGGCAAAGATGGGAAGAGATGCGGAATTTCAGGCTATAATACCGGTAAGAGGTAAAATACTCAACTGCTTAAAAGCAGAATACAACAGGATATTCGACAGCGATATCATTATAGACCTGCTTAAGGTATTGGGTTGCGGGGTGGAGATTAAGACAAAAGCCAATAAGAAGATAAGTCAGTTTGATATGAAAAACCTCAAATGGTCAAAGATAATAATCTGCACCGATGCCGATGTGGACGGTTTCCAGATAAGAACCCTTATACTGACCATGATATACAGACTGATGCCTTCCCTGATAGAAGCGGGCAAGGTATACATTGCGGAATCACCGCTTTTCGAGATAACGCATAAGAAAGATACATACTTTGCATACAGCGAGGCGGAGAAGAACGAGATTATAGAAGAAATAAAAGGCAATGAAAAGAAAAACGGACAATCTCCCAGGATTACCATACAAAGGTCCAAAGGATTGGGAGAAAATGAACCGGATATGATGTGGCTTACTACAATGAATCCTGCCACAAGAAGGCTTATAAAAGTAATGCCTACCGATGTCAAGGATATGGATTATATGTTCGACTTGCTGTTAGGAGATAACTTACAGGGAAGGAAGGATTATATTCAGGAATACGGGTATAAATATACCGATATGCTGGATGTATCATAATACATGAAAAAAGGTAAAAAAGATAATAATAACAATGTAAATCACCCTAAGCCCCAACTCATAACCGACATACTGGAAACCAATTTCATGCCGTATGCCATGAGCGTAATAGTTTCGCGTGCCATTCCGGAAATAGACGGATTGAAACCTTCACACAGGAAACTGCTATACACAATGTACAAAATGGGGCTTTTGAAAGGCGACAGAACCAAGTCTGCAAATGTGGTCGGTCAGACCATGAAGTTGAATCCGCACGGTGACCAGGCCATATACGAGACCATGGTCAGAATGACAAGAGGGAATGAAGCGCTTCTTCACCCGTTCATAGATTCCAAAGGTAACTTCGGAAAACAGTACTCCAGGGATATGAGTTATGCCGCAAGCAGGTATACGGAAGTCAAACTGGCTCCCATAAGTGCGGAGATGTTCCGCGACATAGACAAAGACTGCGTGCCGTTTACACCCAACTATGACGGAACGCTTATGGAACCGGTCATGTTACCGTCGGCATTTCCCAATATTTTAGTAAACGCAAGCCAGGGTATTGCGGTAGGTATTGCAAGTAATCTGCCTTCTTTCAATCTTGCGGAAGTCTGTGATTGTATAATTGCATATCTGAAAGACAGAGATATTTATTTAGGGGATTATCTCAAGTGTCTGGATTTCTCCACGGGCGGCTATGCCATATACGATAAAGCGGAGATGGACAATATATTCACAAACGGGCGCGGGCGGATACGATTAAGAGCAAAATACAACACCGACAAAAAAGGCACTCATATAGAGATAGTGGAAATACCCTATACAACATCGGCGGAAGCCATTATTGAAAGTATAATAGCACTGGTTAAGAGCAGTAAAATTAAAGAGATTACCGATGTCCGTGACGAGACCGACATATCGGGACTTAAGATAACCATTGATGTAAAGAGAGGTACCGATATAGAACGACTAATGGCAATATTATATGCCAAAACACCTTTGGAAGACGGTTTTTCCTGTAACAACAATTTACTTATCGAAGGGAAACCGTTGCTTTTGGGAATAAGGGATATTATAGATTACTGGATAATGTTCCGTGTGGAATGCATCAGAAGACAGTTACGATATGATTTAGCCAAAGACAGAGAGCGGTTGCATCTTTTACTGGGACTGGAAAGGGTGCTGTTGGATATTGACGAAGCCATCCGTATAATACGTAATACCGAGATGGAAAGCGAGGTTGTTCCCAACTTGATGGAAGCATTCAGAATAGATAACCTTCAGGCGGAGTTTATAGCGGAGATAAAGTTGCGTCATCTCAACAGAGAGTACATATTAAAGAGACTGGATGACATTAAAGATTTGAATAAGGAAATAAAAGAAGCGGAAGAAACACTGAAGAGCAGGACCAAAATAGAGAATATTATTTCCAAACAACTTACGGAAATAAAAGAAAAATACGGTCAACCGAGAAAAACCGAGATTATATACGAAGAACAGATAGTGGAAGAATTCGAAGAGCCGGAATTTGAGGATTATCCCGTAAAAATATTCTTCACCAAAGACAACTACTTGAAGAAGATACGTGAGGTCGACTTCAAGACGGATGTTGAAAACAAGTTCAAGAGTGATGATGTTCTGTTGCAGGAATTTTCCTCTAATAACGGTGCCGAACTTATAATGTTCTCCAATCAGGGTAATGTATATAAATCCATGTTGCATCGGATTGATGACTGCAAGATGTCGGATTTGGGGGAATACCTTCCCAATATCTGCGAGATGGAAAAAGATGAGCGCATAATATATGTTGTCGCAACCGCCGATTTCAAAGGCCATATGATTTATCTGTTTGAAAACGGCAAAGGTGCCAGAGTGCCGATTGAAACATTCCGCACAAAACAGAACAGAAAGAAGATGCTCAATGCATACTATATGGGAAGCAAGCTTCTTTATCTTGCTCTTATTGATGAAAAAGACCAATCGTCATATGTGGCGATAACATCCGACCAAAGAGCATTGATATTCAGTGCCGCCGATA
>JAKJBR010000026.1:0-16173 GCA_022706885.1 Bacillota bacterium | reverse complement strand
CTTCAAAAAAGACCACTCCTTTGGGTGTACCCATACTTCTCATATTGGCAAATTCCGGTTTTCTGTTGCGTATAAACAGCATACAGGCAATAAACCCTATTGCCGCTGACAGTATAAACAAGATAGGTTGCACTTTTTCCAGCATACTTATATTCTTTTTCAAAGGCGAAATGGTCTGTATAAGTTGATCATCCATTAAGGTTAAGGCATATTGTTTTGTAGTATCCTTATCGGCTCCCATGTAGCCTGTCGGCACAAAAGTCTTTGAAGCCTTGGTTTTAAACTCATCAATCAAGGTATTATCGGTTACGGTAAATTTCAGCCCTTCGCTGTATAAGTCGCCGGTAAGAACGGAACCTAAAGTTTCGGCAATTACCTGCCACGGGCAATATATATCCTTTTCGCCTTTGGTATATGTTCCGATAACTTTGAGTTTTAACGGTATGTTTACCGTATCTCTTTCCCTGGTAGCAAGTTCAATATGTGCATAGAGGGTAATAAACCCGTCTTTGTTTATTCCCGGTACACCTGACAGAGTATTGTTTGCTAACGCTTCCGATACAATACATACTTTTGAATCGGTCAAAAAAACCGACTGGTCATAATCTTCAAAGTATTCAATTTCCACACCGTTTATGGGAAGCAGATCGGTATCCGCCTTTATCCTCGTTATCCCTATAATACGCGGATATCTTTCGCCATCCGGCAGCACAAACAGCTCATTCGGAATGTAATTTACCGACCTTTTAAGACATACATCTTTTATGTAAGCTCTGAAATCTCCCAGCGACTGATCAAACATTTTTATGTACTTTGAATATACTTTTGCTTCGGAACCGTCTTTTTCCGACAAAAACCCTTCCACAACGATATTGGCATATGCTTCATCCAGTTTTACATACTGTCTTTCCAGCGAGTAGGAAATCTCACTGGTAAGAATAGTAAATGCCGCTGCTACAAGAATGAGTATGAGGGTTTTAATAAAGTCCCTTGTCATTCTTTTAAGTGCGTATTTGATGATAAATAACAATCTGCTCATTTTTTGTTTCTTTCTAATCCTTTGCTTTCATTATTTTCATTACATTAATTCTTGTTATATTAATTACCGCTATTGTCGCACCGGCAAGATAGCATGCTAAGAAAATGAGTATATCTTCTACAATAAACAGTGCTCCTTTTCCGTGGATTAGGAAATATATTGCTATACCTGTCAAAGTACCCGTAATACCGAACAGCGATTGCTCAAAGAATGCTTCAAAAAAGACCAGTGCTTTGGGTGTACCCATACTTCTCATATTGGCAAATTCCGGTTTTCTGTTGCGTATAAACAGCATACAGGCAAAAAACCCTATTGCCGCTGACAATATGAAAAGGATAGGTTGCACTTTTTCCAGCATACTTACATTCCTTTTCAAAGGAGCAATTGTCTGTATAAAATGATCATCCAATAATGTTAGGGCATATTGTCTTGTTTTATCCTTGTCGGTTCCCATATAGCCTGTCGGTACAAATATTTGTGAGGCCTTTGCTTTAAACTCATCAATAAGGGTATTATCACTTATAGTGAATTTCAGTCCCTCGCTGTACAGATCGTCCGCAATAACAGTGCTAAGAGGTTGGGTAATAACGGACCACGGACAATATATGTACCTGTCACCTTTGGAATATGTTCCGATAACTTTAAGCTTTAAAGGTATTTTTATCTTATCTCTGTTTTTTGTAACAAGTTCGGCATATATGTTGATAAAACCGTCGTTGTCTATTTCCGGTGCACCGGGCAGAGTATTTTTTGCTAACGCTTCCGACACAAGACAGACAGGCGAATCGGTCATAAAAACCGATTGGTCATAGTTGTCAAAAAAGTTGATTTTCACACCGTATATGGGAAGAAGGTTAGAGTCCGCTTCTATTTTAGTTATCCCTATAACATACGAAGAATGTGGTCTTTCCGACGTATTGGATTTTTCATGCGGAACATAAATCATAGTCCTTTTAAGGCATACATCCTTTATGTAAGCTCTGAAATCACCCAACGACTGATCAAACATTTTTATGTACTTTGAGTAAACTTTCGCTTCGGAACCGTCTTTTTCCGATAAAAACCCTTCCACAACGATATTGGCATATGCTTCATCCAGTTTTACATACTGTCTTTCCAACGAGTAGGAAATCTCACTGGTAAGAATAGTAAATGTCGCTGCTACAAGAATGAGTATGAGGGTTTTGATAAAGTCCCTTGTCATTCTTTTAAGTGCGTATTTGATGATAAAAAACAATCTGCTCATTTTTTCTTTTTTCTCCCGCCTTTTCCTTTCAACAGTTCCAACGGTTCCTTCATGGAATATCTCTTAGCCGTTATTGCTGCAGCTCCCGACAGTACAATCAGTTGTATACCGCACATGAGCAGTACTGTTCCCGGTGACTTTTTAATATCAAAACTTTCAATAAGTGAAGAATCATATGTGCCGGATATGGTTTGGTCGGTCTTGAAACTGCTGAAATCAAGATTTACATTGTCCTCTTTTGCTTCCTGATATATTTTTCCCACAATATTATCATACATACCGTATCCTATAGCTCCGCTAACAATTCCGGATATGAGTATGATACACATAAACATTGTAAACATATGCATAAATATCTGATTTCTATTCATTCCCAAAGACATCATTATTCCTGCAGTCTTTCCGGCTCTGGAAGTCATTATGATAAAGAATGCCGACATTACCACTATCCATACAGCAACGGATATATACATAAGAAGTGCTGTACTTTCCTTAAGAGAGTTAAGAACCGATGCTATCGCTGAAAACCCCTGGTCATAGTAGTAGAACATTCCTCCGTATCCCAACGATTCCATCTCTTTTTCAAAAGCCTCAATATGACCGGGCTTAATGACAAACGAGCGGGTGTTGGGAAGGCTTTGATAGGTACCGCGTGCGGAAATAAGAGGTCTGCCCGCTTTCTCATCAAAACTATAAGCTACATATTTAGGAAGGTTATACTCAATTTGTCCCTTTATTGACCCTTTAGGTGCAAAAGCGTTATTGGGGGTTAAGAAGAACTCGTTTGTACTCCATACATTCTCGGCCTTGTATATGCCTATGACTTCAAAGGTACCTTCATCAATGAAGTCACATCCGTCAACGAAGGCATTATGTACCCATATAGGTTGAGCGTAATCCTTAGTAATGTTACAGCCGTTTGACCAGAATTTGAAATCTATTCTATCTCCCACTTTTATACCGCTGTGCTTTGCGGTCTCGGCACTTATGATGCATACTTTTGCTCCCTCCGAGTATTCTTCTTTTGTAAAGGTCCTACCCTCGGTGATGTATGCAAGATTCTGGTTGAAAAGCAGTATGCTGTCAAGATTCCCTGTGAAATTCATCTTGAGTGAAGTTACTGTTGTTTTACATTCCTCTATATGCTTCTTCCATTTTTGCCCTTTATCGGAAGACAAAAACTGTTCGAGTGTACCGTCAAGCCTTGCATATGTCATGTATGCGTCATCTTTGTATGTGCGAAAATAGCAGTTCTCTATTTTCATTCTGATACTTTGCCCTTTAGAATCACGTGTGTGTATGGTAGTGCTGCTGTCGGTTCCTAATAATTTATGCATGTAGGGCTCAAACTTAACATATTCATATTTATCCGCAACACGATTATACCTGCTGTCACGCAACAGGTTTTCAGGATAAATGTCTACAGGACTATCCCTATACATTTCGTTTCTGGGGTACTGTGTGTAGCCTTTTGAGCCGTAGACAATGTATCTTTCGCCGACTTTGAATCCGTCACTGAGATCGTTATCAAAGACATATGCCAAAACTCTCATATATCTGCTGAATGTAAAGTCCTCGCTGAGTACGAAAGATTGGTCACGATCCAACTCCAATGTTGCCATACACATAATTACAGTACCGTCTAAAACATCATCGGAAACGATTGCCGTATCGGATTTGTTATACTCTACATTTACACATGTGCCTACTATAACGGAAAGATCATAGGGGTAATCTACAGCGCCTATGGGAGTATATTCGTCTACCATTCCCGACGATATCGTTTTTATAGCATTACTCTGCGCCATGCATTTATCGCGAATATCGACATATTTTACATGCTCGGATTTCTCCGCAGCTTCATATATACCTACAAGTGAACTGTAATCATATATCGCACTTTTGAAAGGACTTATTCCTTTTACAAATTCGTTTTCCGCAGCTACGGCAATAGTCGTGTATGCATTTTCCGCTTCGGATATGCTTCTTTTTGCCGTTATCCATGTGCTTACACTTAAGAACATAAATATGCCGGAGAGTGTTACAAGCACTGTCATAAGAAGCACCATTACAGTGGACCTTGCGGACTGTGCAATACTGTACCACAGTACGGCAGGCATTCCGCCTTTTACTCCATCACCTTTTTTTAATCTGTACGGCACCTTTTTCTTCTTTTGTCCGCTTTTTACAACAAAACATAATGCTGATGATATGCAAAGAACAAGAAGAAGTGTTCCCGTCTGAACGGCAAATGCCATAAGTAAAGGAGTAGGAGCGGTGTCAATTATCAATTGTTCCGTTTTTATGTCGGGAGCCGGAAGAGTGGGTTCTGTCTTTAATACCTGTTCGGTAATCTCCTTTGATGATATGTTTTTATTCGCAGCATTAATCACAATACCGTAAAAAGAAAGAGATATAACCGCACTTACGGCGATAGAAATAACAGAGATTATGACAACCGTAAGAACCGTACGCAGTCGTGTTTTCTTATCGGTTTTTTCTATGTTTTTAACAGCGGCATATATGGCTATAATCAAAATTGAAACTGCAAAAGCAGATGTGGAAATATATGTTACTGTTCGGAATGTGTCCGACAGGGAATTGAGATAAGGTAAGGAAGGAGCGCTGTTTTCACAGTAATAGAACATTCCTCCGTATCCGGCTTTTTCCATCTCAGCCTCAAAATCGGATGCTTTACCTGTTTTGAGAATATATGTCCTTGAATCGGGCATACCGGTATATCTGTCACTGCCCAAATCGGTCAGTGAAGAATATGTCTTTACAGAATCACTAATACAGGAGTCGGGTATAAATACGGTGTTGGGGGTAAAGGCGCAGCATTGTGTATTCCATGCGTCATCATCGGTATAGATGCCCGTAACCGTATAACCCTCTTTTTCCGATAATGTATGTTTGTTGCTATACGGTTTGGTTGACCACGATGCTCCTAAAGGACCTGTCTGAAGGTCATATCCGGCATTCCATAATGTCATATCCAAAACATCCCCGACTTTAATATTATTACTCTTTGCAAGCTGTTCGCTTATGAGACAAACCTTGTTACCGGAAGAATAGTCTTTGTCGGTAAAAGAGCTTCCCTGTGTAATATATGCTCTGCCGCTTCTGAAAAGAGGAACACTTTCAATGTTGTTTACTGTAACTAATTTTACCGATTCCTTTGCCGTCTTCTTACTTGTAATGATATTATTCCATCTGCTGTTTTCATCGGAAGAAAGGAACTCTTCCAATGTGCCCTCTATTTTTGCATAAGAAAGAAATGAAGAATCGGTATATGCGGAAAAATAGCATGATGTAAGGTCATAATAGGAGCGTCCGTAAGATATCTTTGTTCCCTTAGGTACACCTATCTTTTCATACATATATTCTTCAAACTTAATGTCGGTTGTAGGTAACAGTATATCCGAACTTGCCATATTAAAAAGAGGAGCCTGATCTTCTTCAAAAGGCGTGTTGAGATAGGATACCATTCCTATGGCTATATACTTAGAGCCGACAATAAAGAAATCGCTGAAATCCTCCATAACCTGAGAAGACATTATCCTCACATATGAATAAGGGTAGTCGGAATCAAGAACAGGAGATAAGTTTTTATCTATCTTAAGTGTAACGACATAACCGAAATACGGTACCGATACACCGTCACTGTCGGTTCCTTTTGATGTGCTTTTTAATTCTATAGCTTCGCAAGTTCCCACAATTACGGCATCCTTGTACGGTTTGTCTACAGATGCAAGAACGGAAACACCGCACTCATCGGATACCACGGTATTCACTCCGGCATGAGCCATGCATTGAAACCTGATATCGACCGAATCTACATTCAAAGAACTGTTAGCAGCAGTATATGCTTCCTGCAGCAGGCTGTACGGATAAGCTTGGGTAGCCGATTTACTGTTAGGCAGAAATTCGCTTTCTTTCAGCCAGGCTAAAGATATTTTTCCGCCCATAGCTTTGTTTATGCAGGTTTTCGCTGAGCTCCATATCCCGTAAGAAAGAGCGGAACATAAGCTTAACAAAAAAACAAGCAACATAACGGATGTCCTTAATAGCCGTTTACTTTTCTTTTTTTCTTTCACTTGTTGCCTCCTGTTAAGGTTATTATATGCTGTATAGTATGTTTATGGCAAAGTGTTATCCCGAAAGAAACGGGATAACACATCAGTTTTTCGGATATACTACCACTCTTTATCTGTATACATCAATTCTTATACCACAATTTGTGCAATCGTGGTACCACCATTGTTCTCCTGAAGGGAGTGTTCCCATGTAGTATAAAGGACCAAATACGTGAGGTGGATAAGTAGTTTCTTGAGCTGGAGTTGGTTTAGGGTAATTACATTTCTGACATTGTTCATATCCGCTTGCAATTCTTTCGCAATAGGTATCATCATAGTAATAATAGGCTGCAGATTGTTCGACGAAGTCAAAGTCATGAGCGGTATACAGCGGAGTTGTCACAGTACATTGTGCAGGACATTTAATGCATTTGTAGTACTCCATCTTGTTATGAGCACATTGACTTGGACTGTGATAATAGTAATCCGAACTTTCTTCCTCATACAAAAAGTCCCACTCATGATTACATTCCGCAGATACTGTCAAAGCAATACCCAATAGTAATACTACTAACAACACTATGGAAACTATTCTCTTTTTCATTGTTTTTCACCTCCTTTCTTATTATTCTGACAGAATAACCTTATTTTTATTCATGAAAGAATAGCCGGCATCTTCCATTATTATTGTTCCTTGTCGCATTCTTTTCAATACTGCTATGAGGTGGAAAAGCATATGCTGTAACTGATTGCAATGATAAACACAAAAGAAAGATAACTAAGATAACCCTTGTAATTATTTTTGCGGTAGTTGTTCTCATAACATGCATCTCCATTTATTTGTGAATGTACATTCATCCTTACACTATATATAACAATTTAGAGAGGCAAAAAGGGGACAAAAATTTTAAACTTTTTCAAAAAATCTATATGTTTTCTCAAAAACATCCGCTTTTAGCCTAAAATCCTTTGTTTCCCACTTCAACAACCTTAAATAACTTAGCCTATTATCTCATCAAAACCGTAAAGAAGCTATTTATCAATCAGTTTCCCGTCTCTCATGCTTAAAACTTCGTCCGCATCGGCGGATATCTCCAAGTCATGGGTTACCACAATTACACAATAGTCTTCTTCATGGGCAAGCTTTTTCAGCGTCCCAATTATATTCTTACCGTTCTCGGAATCTAAATTACCGGTAGGCTCGTCGGCCAATATTATCTGTGCTCCCGATGCAAGAGCTCTGGCAATGGCTATTCTTTGTTGCTCTCCTCCCGAAAGCATGGAAGGAAATCTCTTATGGAAGCTTTCATCCATACCTACCGATTTTATCTTTTCCGAAGCTTTCTGCATTGCCTGCTTTTCGTTCATTCCTCTAAGTTGCAGAGGATACATTACATTCTCAATGGCGGTAAGAAGAGGAAAAAGGTTATAGTCCTGATATATTACCGCCACATCTTCTCTTCTGTATCTGTCACGGTCCATATCCTTTGTGGACTTTTCCCGATATATTACCGCTCCTTCTTTAGGTACATCCAACCCTGCAAGAAGGGATAGAAGAGTGGTTTTGCCGCAACCGGACTTGCCCACAATGGCATAGAATCTCCCTTTATGAAACTCGTAACTTACCTCATTTACCGCTCTAACGGTCTGATATTTGTTACTGTACTCATATACCACATTATCCAACGCCAATAATATCTGTTTTGTTTCCATTTTTCTTCTTTCCTCTTTTTCCTTTCAACAGTTCCAACGGTTCCTTCATGGAATATCTCTTAGCCGTTATTGCCGCAGCTCCCGACAATACAATCAGTTGTATACCGCACATGAGCAGTACTGTTCCCGGTGACTTTTTAATATCAAAACTTTCAATTAGTGAAGAATCATATGTGCCGGATATGGTTTGGTCGGTCTTGAAACTGCTGAAATCAAGATTTACATTGTCCTCTTTTGCTTCCTGATATATTTTCCCCACAATATTATCATACATACCGTATCCTATAGCTCCGCTAACAATACCGGATATGAGAATGATGCACATAAACATTGTAAACATATGCATAAATATCTGATTTCTCTTCATTCCCAAAGACATCATTATTCCTACAGTCTTTCCGCCTCTGGAAGTCATTATGATAAAGAATGCCGACATTACCACTATCCATACAGCAACGGATATATACATAAGAAGTGCTGTACTTTCCTTAAGAGAGTTAAGAACCGATGCTATCGCTGAAAACCCCTGGTCATAGTAGTAGAACATTCCTCCGTATCCCAGCGATTCCATCTCTTTTTCAAAATCTTCAATATGACCGGTCCTAATGACAAATGAGCGGGTATTGGGGATGCTTTGATACTTACCCGTAGTAGCAGGAATATATTCACCTGTTTCTTCAATATATTTACCGTTAATTATGAAAGTGGGAAGATCAAGGTCTATAGGCTTTTCAATAGACCCTTTAGGTGCGAAAGCACTATTGGGAGTAAAGAAGAATTCCTTTTCGCTCCAAACATTCTCTGCTTTGTATATACCTATGACCTCGAAGGTGCCTTCATCAATGAAACCGTTTTCTTTACTGAATGAAGCATGCTGCCACAAATGTTGCTTGGAATTTGAAGTTACGATATACCCGTTAGACCAAAAATTAAAGTCTATTTTGTCTCCTATCTTTATTCCGCTTTGTCTCGCGGTTTCCGCACTGATGATGCATACTTTTGCTCCTTCGGAATACTCCTGTTCCGTGAAAGTTCGACCTTCAGTAATGTACGCAAGACCTTGATTGAACAGAGGTATACTATCAAGATTTTTCGTGAAATTCATTTTAAGTGAACTGATGGTTGTTTTACATTCCTCTATATGCCTTTTCCATTTTTCTCCTTTGTCGGAATCGAGAAACTCTTCGAGTGAACTGTCAAGTCTGCTATAAGCAACATTTGTATCGTCTCTGTATGCACAGAAATAACAATAATTTATATTGTAGTAGACCTTTTTTCCGGGACCTTTACGCTCCACTAAAGTGTCTTTGTCAGTCCCCAGAATCTCGTGCATTTTGGGGTTAAAATGAATAAACGCAAAGTCGGGATCTTCTCTGTTCATATTAATAAGTGTATACTTGCCTTCCGGCAGTATCGTTTCAAGATTAAACGGGGCAGGATTATCCCTATATCTTTCCGTCTTGGGATATTGCGAATAACCCTTTGATCCGTATAGAATGTATCTTTCTCCAACTCGAAAGTATTCGTTCGGATCGGTGCCAAACTGTCGAGTATTAACCTTTATATACTTGCTGTAATCATATTCTTCACTTAGCACGGGGGATTCCTTACGATCCAGTTCCAGTACTGCCGTGTATGCCAAGAATACATCGGCACCTCCAAAAGATCCGAAAACATTTTCCCTTTCAGCTCCTACAGTATATTCTACAGATACGCATGTTCCTACTACTACAGACAAATCATAAGGGTAGTCTACAGCAGTTATAGGAGTGAATTCATCAACAATACCTGAGGAAATTGTCTTTATACCGTTATTGTAAGCCATGCATTTATCACGGATATCAACTTTTTCAACATGCTCGGATTGTTCCGCAGCCTCATATATGTCAGCAAGCGAGCTGTATTCATATATTCCTTTCGTATAGGTATTAACATTTTTCAAAAATTCGTTCTCCGAAGCTACAGCAATGGTAGTATATGCTTTTTCCGCTTCGGATATGCTGTTTTTTGCTGTCAGCCATGTACTCACACTTAAGAACATAAATATACCGGAGAGAGTTACAAGCACTACAATAAGCATTCCCATAACATTTGACCTTAACGACTGTGTGATGCTGTACCATATCACGGCAGGCATGCCACCTTTAATTCCTTCACCTTTTTTTAACCTATATGGTATCTTTGTTTTCTTTTTTCCGCCCTTTATAGCAAAACATAATATTGAAGACATACAAAGAATCAGAAGAAGTATTCCCGTCTGAACAGCAAATATCATAAGAAGCTGGGTAGGAACAGAGTCCAGTTTTTCTTGTTCGATTGATGCTGACGGAAGAGGGAGTGAGGAATCGGTATGTAATGCCTTTCCGGTAGAGGCTTTTGTTGTTAAGTATTCATTTGTTGTGTTTATAACGCTTCCATAGAAGGACAGAGATATAACTGCACTTACGGCGATAGAAATAACAGAGATTATGACAACCGTAAGAACTGCATGCAGTCGCACTTTTTTATCAGTGCTTGCTAAATTTATAACAATGGCGTGCATAGCCATAGAAATTATAAACACTGCAAGAACCGCCGTAGATATATATGTAGTAATTCTGAAGTTATCTGACAGAGCGTAAAGATAAGGCAAGGAAGGATCGTTTTTGTCATAATAGTAAAATATTCCGCCATATCCCGCCGTTTTCATCTCAGCCTCAAAATCAGACGCTTTACCTGTTTTGAGAATATATGTCCTCGAATCGGGTATACCGGAGAACCTGTCTCCGCCCAAATCTGTCAGTGAAGACTGCAACTTCATAGAATCGTTTATAGATAGTTCAGGCACAAATACCGTATTGGGAGTAAAAGTACAACATTGGGTATTCCATGCATCATCATCCAAATAAATGCCTGCAACAGTATAGTTTTCACTATCTGATAATGCATTCTTGTTGCCATGCGATTTAGGAGTCCATGCTGTTTCCAAAAAACTTGTCTTTAACTCATAACCGGCATTCCATAAACTCAATTTTAAGACATCACCTACCTTAATATTATTACTCTTTGCCAGTTGGTCACTTATGAGACAAACTTTATTACCGGAGGAATAGTCTTGTTCTGTAAAAGAAACTCCTTGTGTAATATATGCTCTGCCGGAGGCAAAAAGAGGAACACTTTCAATATTGTTTACAGTAACTATCTTCACGGATTCTTTTGCTGTTTTCTTGTTTGCTATTATTGTGTTCCATGTGCTATTTTCATCGGAAGAAAGAAACTCTTCCAAAGAATTATCTATTTTTGCATAAGAAAGATATGACAAATCAGTATATGCGACTAAACAACAATATGTAAGATCACGAGAGCCGGTATGCAATGTGGTTATCTTCGTCCCTTTTGGCACACCAATCTTTTCATACATATATTCCTCAAACTTTATTTCGGTCACCGGAGGCGAAAAATCCGTTTCCGTCATGATAAAGTACGGAGCCTGATCTTCCTTGAAAGGGGTATGGAGATAGGAAACAGTCCCATTAATTATGTATTTAGATCCGACAATAAAGAAGTGACTGAAATCCGCCATTATCTGCGAAGACATTACCCTTACATACGAGTAAGGGTAGTCGGGATCAAGAACAGGAGATAAGTTTTTATCTATTTTAATGGTAGCGATATATCCGAAATGCGCTATATTGCCGGAGCTTTTTTCTGTCTGTGACATACTCTTGAATTCTATCGCTTCACATGTTCCAACTATTACAGAGTCATTGTAGGGCATGTTAACGGATGTATTAGAGGAAACACCGCACTCATCGGACACCACTGTATTCAGTCCGGCATGAGCCATGCATTGAAACCGAATATCAACCGAATCAACATTCGGAGATGAATCGGCAACAGTATATATTTCCTGTAGTTGACTGTAAGGATAGACTTGAGTAGATCCTTTACTGTTTGGCAAAAATTCACTTTCTTTCAACCAAGCAAATGTTGTTTGTCCTTCCGGTATTTTATTTATGTAATTTTCCGAGGAATTCCATATTCCATAGGAAAGAGCGGAGCACAAACTTAACAAAAGGACAAGCAACATAGCAGATGCCCTTAATAACCATTTATTTTTCTTTTTCCCTTTCATTTTATACCTCCGATTGTTGTGTTTTTGCACCACATATACAACAATGTTATCCTGCAAGCAAGATAACACTGCTGTATGCTTTACTTATTATCTGCTACTCATAGTAATCAATTCTCGTGCCGCAGTTGAGACAGTCATGATACCACCATTGTTCTCCTGAAGGAAGCGTCCCTACATAGACACCGGGACCGAATACATGTGCGACATTCTGCGGATATATCATATCTTTTCTAACAGGGCATAAAGTACATTTGTAGTGCTCAATATGATCATAGGCACAGTAATCATCATCTACATAATAGTAAGTTGTACTATCTTCTTCATACAGTAATTCCCAGTTATGATTACAAGATGCAGATACCGTAAAAGCAATACCCAACACCAATACTACAAGTAGTATTATTGATATGGTTTTTCTTTTCATTGGTTTTCACCTCCTTTCTTGATTATTCTGGAAGAATAACCTTATTCTTATTCATGAAAGAATAGCCGGCATCTTCCATTAATAACTGTCATACTTAATAACATCTATTACATCAGGGCTTCCTCCGTAGCCGTAAACGGTATAAGTTATTAATGCTCTGTAATTTCCTCTTCCGGGTAATTGAAGAGAATGAGTTACGGATCCCTGATATCCTGTAACATAGTCGGTCCATGTGTTATTCGGTTGTCCGTTATTTACATCAACCCAAGTGAACAGCACTTTTCTTTGAATCTTAATATCAATCTGTGCCCCGGTAGTAATGTTTTGATAACCTACATATCTGGCATATACAGTTGCTTCACCTGAGGAGATATTGAAATATTCATAAGTATTGTTAGTATTATTGTTTCTTGTCGCATTCTTTTCAATACTATGAGATGGAAAAGCATATACTGTAACTGATTGTAATGATATGCACAAAAGAAAGATAACCAAAATAACACTTGTAATTGTTTTTGCGGTCGTTTTTTTCATGACATGTACCTCCGTTATTTGTTAATGTAAATTTGCTTTACACTATATATAACAATCTAAAGAGGCAAAACGGGGACAACTTTTTGAAAATATTTTTCTTTTTCGCGATTTTTGTTATGTTTATAAATTATTATTGCCTGCATTTGCACATTATTCCAGGGAATCCGTACCTAAAAGATTCTACTATTCTCCAAAAGCCACTATTCTTCGGTCACGCTTTCAGCCATTCGTATCACATCTTCATAGGAAACGGAAGTTGTACAGTTTATTATAAACAGATATTTACCGTTATCCCATATAACGGTCTGCATATTTCTCTTGGTTGAGTAAATAGCGGTATATTGTCCCACTTTCACATATTTAAACGGAGCATCTTCGGTATCTAATGTCATGCTTGTGTTATGAAGAACGGACTGCTCAAAGATTATATCTTCGCCTTTTTCATTAGTCCAAATAAACTTGCGACGGAAATCCATTTCATCCTTGGAGGAGAGAGTATAACCTTCAGGTAGTGCAGTTACCATATACTTTTGTTCAATTGTTTTAGGGACATTAAGGTCTTTATCATCAACATCAAAGAAGATACCTGTGTATTTTTCATATACTGTAATAATATAATCGACCACAGCCTCTCTGGCTGCTTCTATGCTCATAGTAAAACCGAACAGCATTATTATTACCATTGCGGCAACAGCAACTTTTTTTAACGGGGTATTAATTAAAGGCCAATATCTTTTCCTGCTGTTTTTAATCAGTCTGTTTATCTTTCTTTCAAACCTCGGAGACGGAGTCCAGTCTATATCCTCATCTTTAGGTATTCCGGACAACTTTATTCTTTTAGCCTCTATAAATGCATCACGCAATGTGTATTTTGTTTCAGTCATTTTCCATACCTTCTTTTCTCAGATAGTGTATAAGCATTTTCTTGCCTCTTACTATCTGCTTTCTAACTGTTTCCTGCTTTCTTGATAATGCCGATGCTATTTCCCGGGCAGTAAGGTTTTCCACATAATGCAAGTAAAGCACATCGCTGTAAATATCGGGTAGACTTTGTATGATATCGACGATACGGTTATATTCTTCTTTAGATACGAATTCCTCCGCAATATCAATATCACTGACAAACAACCAGGAATCATCTTCAAAATCAAGGTTTATTGTTTTTCTGCTCTCCCCTTTCTTCTTTTTTAATAAGTTAAGGGCAGTATTTTCCGTAATCGTCATGACATAATAGTATGTTTCTTCGGAACGAATATCGTTAATCTTATCCATATTGACAGCAATGGAAATAAACATATTATGCACTGCATCTTCAGCATCATATTCATTTTTCAGTATATCCATAGCAACATAAAACATTCTTTTGCTATAACGATTATACATATTTTCTAATTTTATTTTATCCTCATCATTATCTGTCAGGCTTAGAAATACTATCATTAATCCTCCGTGATATACGGTATATGTTGTGTAAAAACTACACAAGCATATTAGCACATATCCGTCTCGGGTGCAATAAATGCATTCCTGTATTAAACATGCATCTTTGATAAGCATTCCTTCTTACCTCTCTATATATATAACAATCCTGAAAGGCAAAACGGGGACAAAAATTCTGAACTTTTTTTAAATTTTCTTATTATTTTGCCAAATTCTTAAGAATTTCCTCTTTTGCATCGTCTACCGTGTATATACGGTCGTTTATATTCGGGTGCTTTTCCTTTACTTTCTTCATCACCTTTGTTATTTCCGGTATGTCTAAACCTAAAGACAGGAGTTTCTCTTCATTACCGAATACTTCATCTCTTGTGCCGTCCATAACTACTTTACCTTGGTCCAGTACAATTATTCTTTCGGCATATAGTGCAACAAGTTCCATGCTGTGAGCTACCAGTATAACGGTGCACTCTTTGCTTTTGTGCAGATTCTGTATGGTGGCAAACAACTCTCTTGTTCCTTCGGGATCCAGTCCCGCTGCCGGTTCGTCAAGAACCAGTATCTCGGGTTTTAATACAAGAATTCCCGCAATGGCCGCACGCTTTTTCTGTCCTCCCGAAAGGTCGTACGGAGAAACTTTAAGGTTTTCTTCTGTTAAGCCCGCAAGTTTTGCGGCTTCTGGCACTCTTTTCTTTCTTTCTTCTTCCGGAACATTTCTTTTTATCAGTCCGAACTCTATATCCTTGTAAACGGTCTCTTCAAACAGCTGATATTGTGCATACTGGAATACCAGACCGACTTTTCTTCTTAAGTCTCCCTGAGCTTTCTTATCCTTTGTATCTATTCCGTCTACCGTAACCTCACCTTTATCGGGTTTTAAAAGGCCGTTCAGATGTTGTATAAGGGTGGATTTACCGCTGCCGGTAGCTCCTATTATGGCTGTATATTCATTGCCGTAGAAGTCTAAATTAATATCCTCCAAAGCCTTCTTCTCAAAAGGAGTGTTCTTTGCATAGGTAAAAGAAACATTCTTTACGGATATTATCTTTTTTCTTTCTTGGGTTTTCATTATAGCAACCTTCCTATTATATCCGCAGCTCGGTTTCGGTCTATTGTAAGATCTTCTATGTTTATCTTTTCTTTTTTCAACTCATACAACAGTTTGGTCGCCTGCGGTACATCCAATCCCGCTTTGAGCATATTATCCACATCGGTGAATACCTCTTCAGGAGATCCTTTTAATGTTAAGGTTCCTTGATGCAGCACATACACTTCATCTGCAAACCTGGCTTCATCCATGTTATGAGTGATATTTATTATACTTATTCCTTCTTCTTTATTGAGTTTATCCACAACACTTAACAGTTCGGCCTGTCCTTTGGGATCCAACATGGAGGTGGATTCATCAAGTATTATACATGCCGGTCTCATAGCCAGCACTCCCGCTATGGCAACCCTCTGTTTCTGTCCGCCCGACAAGGTATGAACCGCTCTTTCTCTTAAGTCATATATACCTATCTGATGCAGGGCATCATCTACCCGTTGTATAATCTTCTGTCTTTCATATCCTAAGTTTTCCGGGCCGAATGC
>JAKJBR010000074.1:0-3711 GCA_022706885.1 Bacillota bacterium | reverse complement strand
CTTTCCTGCATGCCCAATGAAAGAGATGTGGATATGCTTTTATCTTCAGGCGAACAGATAGCTTCTTCTCTTCTATCTGTTGCCGTAAATGAAAAAGGCAGGAAGGCTGTGGCGCTTTTAGGCTATCAGTGTGGAATCCATACAGATAATGTGTATAGTAAAGCCAGAATAAAAAAAATTGATACTGAGAAAATAATACAGCATCTTGATAAAGGGGAAATTGTTATTATAGCAGGATTTCAAGGAGTTAATGACTGTAATGAGATTACCACTCTTGGCCGTGGAGGTTCAGATATTACGGCCGTTGCTATAGGAGCCGCGCTGAATGCTGAATATGTTGAGATATGCAAGGATGTGGACGGGATTTTTACGGCTGATCCGAGAATCTGCAAGGATGCTGTACTTTTGGATCGAGTTACATATGATGAAATGCTTGAAATGGCTGCATCCGGAACGAAAGCGCTTAATTCAAGAAGTGTTGAGATAGGAATGAAATATGGTTTGAAAATTTATGTCAGATCATCATTTAAAGCTCAGGATCAAAATAATCCCGGAACACTTATAAGTATGGAGGTTAATACTATGGAAGAACCTGTAATAAGGGCAGTTTCGCATTCTTTAAAGGAAACTAAGGTAGTGATAACTCAGAAAAACGCTTCTCCGGCTGCTATAACCGAGGTTTTTGATATTGTAAACGAGCTGAATATAAATATTGACATAATCTCTGATATAGCTCTGGATGGATATACCTGTGTTGCTTTTACAATAAGCAAAGATGAGGCATATAAAACAGACGAGCTCTATTTAAGACTTAAAAGCAGGCTTAGTGATTGTGAGATCAAAGTAGAAAAAAACAAGTGCAAGCTTTCTGTTATAGGAACAGGTATAAAATCAACTCCAGGAATTGCTTCAAAGGTAATGAAAGTTCTTTTGGACAATGGCATAGGCATAGAGATGATAAGCTGCTCGGAGATAAAAATATCGTGCATCGTTGATGAAAAGTATGCTGAAAAAGGGGTAAATCTTCTACATGAGGGTTTCATAGCGATAAATAACGCTATGAGGGGGTGAGCTTATGAGTAAAAACTATGAAGAGATAAATAAAAAGATTCAAAGAGGGGAAGCAGTGGTTGTGACAGCTCAAGAGATAATAGACATCGTACAGGAAAAAGGCGTAAAAGAAACCGCAGAGTATGTAGATGTAGTAACAACGGCAACTTTTGGACCAATGTGTTCGAGTGGGGCTTTTCTTAACTTTGGACATTCTGATCCTCCCATACGAATGACAAAAACTTATCTGAACGGAGTAGAGGCTTATTCGGGTCTTGCGGCTGTGGACGCTTATCTGGGTGCTACTCAGAACTCAGAAGACAAGGGGATGGAGTACGGAGGGGCTCATGTTATAAGAGATCTGATAGAAAGGAAGAAGATACATCTTAAGGCATATTCGTATGGCACAGACTGTTATCCTGAAAAAGAAATAGATACATTTATTGACATTGACAGTATAAATGAAGCGTATTTATACAATCCCAGAAATGTATATCAAAACTATAATGCAGCGGTAAACAGTTCAGAGAAACTTTTGTATACATACATGGGGATTCTTCACCCTTTTATGGGGAATGTCACCTACAGCGGAGCGGGTGAGCTTAGTCCTCTGATAAACGATCCATATTACAGGACAATAGGAGTAGGAACCAGGATATTTATAGGGGGAAGCATCGGTTATGTATCCTGGTCAGGAACACAGTTCAAATCATCGGTTTGCAGAGGCGAAAATGGTGTACCCATTGGTCCGGGAGGTACACTTGCCCTTACCGGAAATCTGAAAGAAATGGACAGCAGGTTCGTTCAGCCGGCTGTTTTTGAAAAGTACGGCGTAAGCATGTTTATGGGAATAGGAATACCTATTCCTGTTCTTGATGAAGATATGCTCAGATATCTTTGCGTTTCTAACCGGGATATCTATACAAATATCATTGATTATGGATGTCCATCAAGAAGCAGACCGGTAATAAAGAAAGTAAGTTATGCCGAGCTAATGTCCGGTAAGGTTGAAATCAACGGTCACAATATAAGGTCATCACCGTTGTCAAGCATGAGAAAGGCACGTGAGATTGCCCAAATTCTTAAGAAGATGGTGGCATCAGGTAGACTTATGCTAACTCAACCCGTAAAAAATTTTGATAAGGATATGGCGCTAAAATCCCTTGAAAGGAATGGTAAAAATGAAGATAACGATAGATAAATCAAAATGTGTTGACTGTGGGGTATGTATAGCGGCGTGCAGTTATGGTGCACTGTATATGGATAACGAGTTTATACTGCAGTATGACCATGAAAAGTGCCAAAGGTGTATGATGTGCCTCAAGGCTTGTCCTCTGAGAATTATAGGAGCAGTTGGTCAAGATGTTTGAAGAAAGAAGTTACAGGAGAATAATGAATCCATACGGACTTGAAACATTTGATGTAAAAGTTTATGAAAGTGATCTAAGAGTCTTTTCAGATATAAACGTAAAGGAAAATATATTTATAAATGTTTGCAAGTACAGGAAAATAATTGAAAATTACGTAGTAACGAACCCTGTTTTCTTAAGTTCTCATGAACCGCTTGCGTGTGATGCAAATGCTCCTGGTATAATACGCCATATGCAGCAGGCATCTTCAACTGCCGGTGTGGGGCCTATGGCAGGTGTGGCGGGGGCGGTTGCGTATTACGCTTCTTTGGGAGTTAAGTGTAGGGAGCTTATAATCGAAAACGGCGGCGATATATATATAAAGTCTGCTGAGAACAGAACAGTAAAGATACACACCATCAATAAGTATTTCAGCGATAAGATAAATATACAGATACAGGCAGGAGAGTGCGGAGTGTGTACCTCATCCGGAACTCTTGGACATTCTTTCAGCTATGGCAAAGCCGATGCGGTGACGATAATAGCTCATGATCCTGTGCTTGCGGATTGTGTTGCGACCGCTGCATGTAATATGGTTAAGATCGAAGAGGATATTCAAAGGGCCATAGAATTTTCTATGAGTATAAAAGGTGTGGATGGAGCAGTGGTTATCGTTGGCAGTAAGATCGGCATGAAAGGAAATATTAAACTGGTTTAGGAGGGAAAAGCATGAAAATATCGGAAAAATTTTTAGGAGGGCCTTTGATCTCATTTGAAATATTCCCGCCTCAGAAAGACAGTCCGTTAAGCAGTATTTTTAAGACTATCGATGAGCTTGCCGATCTTAAGCCTGATTATATAAGCGTTACGTACGGTGCAACGGGAGGGCAGAGCATCCGCACCGCAGAGATAGCCTCAATAATAAAGAATAAATACGGTATAGATCCGCTTGCGCATATAACAGCGGTAAGAAACAGTAAGGACGATATAAGAAAAGAAGTTGAAAGAATGTATGATAATAATATAGAGAATATTCTTGCACTTCGCGGAGATAATGTACCGGCAGAGGCTCAAGCTAATGATTTTAAATATGCTCAGGAGCTCATTCATTTTATAAGGGATGAGTATAAGGATAAGTTTTGCCTGGCCGGGGCATGTTATCCTGAAGGACATGTTGAGTCAAGGAATAAGTCGTTGGATCTTTACTACCTTGAAAAAAAGGTATCCAGCGGAGTTGACTTTTTGATTACTCAGCTTTTTTTTGATAATGCTTTTTATTATGATTTTGCTTCAAAGTTAAAAAACAGAAGTA
>JAKJBR010000025.1:0-16837 GCA_022706885.1 Bacillota bacterium | reverse complement strand
ACAAACCTGTCTATAGATATATGGAAAATTCTGCAGTTATTGATGCATAACAGCTTTAACTGATCAGCAAGTTCTTTAATTATCTCTTCCGCAGCCGCATAACCGTATGTAGCATTGAGAAGACTGAAGTTGCGGATATTTATGAATATTACGGCCTTTTTATCCACAACACCTTCTTCCACTTCTTTATTAATTAAAAAGCTGAAATAACTTCTGCTGTATAAGTCGGTCAACGGATGGTGTTCATTTATATATTTCAGTTCCAGTTCCCGCTTCTTACTTTCATCGATATCGACAATAAGGCCTTCCACATACAACGGTTCTCCGTTTTTATCGCATATAACCTGTCCCTGATTGAATACCCATTTTTTCTGCCCTGAAGCTGTATATATCTCATATTCCATACTGTACCTGGATTTATTTTCATAAGCCTGTTCAATTTTATTATGCGCAGATTCATAATATTCCGGGACCAGTATACGAGCCAAACCTCCCTCTCTATTCTCCATAAATTCGTCGGCAGTGTAACCGGTAAGCTCCAGACAACCCGAAGACACAAAATCCAATGTGCAAACCTTATCATATCTGCACCTGAATAACATACCGGGCACATTGGATATCAAAATGGCTTTGTCTTTTTCACTATGCTCAAGTGAAGTTTCCATTTTTTTCCGCTTGTCTACATCTTCCACTATAGATAAATATTTCTGATTTTGCTGATTATCCGGATACAGTGACGATACGGTTATATTTACCCAGCTTTCCGTTCCGTCCGCTTTTACTATTTTCTTTTCTATTTGATAACCGTTTATATTTCCCTGCAAAAAGTCCTGCATCATTTTTAGTTCTTCGTCTATAAAATCACTGTGAGTCATTTCCGTCCAACTGATCTTCTTCAGCTGCTCCAGCGTATATCCGGTTATTCTTTTAAATGAATCATTAACCTTTATGGACTCGGGAACGGTATCAAGTTCCTCATCTACGCTGTTAATGGATATTCCCGGAGCGGCCTGTTCAAAAATACTTCTGAAAAGCATTTCTTTTTCCTTTAAAGCATTTACCGATTCCGACATTTTTTTCTTATCCTCATGAAGAGAACTGCTCCTCATAAAAGTTTTTCCCACAATTATGTAAAAGATGACAATCAGGAAAAACATGGATACCGATATAAGGTGCTGACTCTTAATCTGCTCATAGAGTACAGCTGTAGATGTTTCCAACGCAAGAAAACCCCCGGAACCGCCACCCGCAACCGGTACCGCAATAAAGGCATTGTCTTCGGGGATATCGGAAAAAGCGGGTACATAGGAAACTTTTGTATTATTATCAAGGGCAGATTTAATAACTTCATGTATGCAATTTTTCGACACATGATTATTAATATCACCTGTTTGTATAAAGGGAATTAATTCTCCCTCCCGTATGACAAAAAGCGAAATGCCTACAATATCTCGGTTTTTTGCTACATATGTTTTGATACTTTCGGTCACTTCCTTATATAACTTATTATCCGCATAGGAAACATTCTTGTCATATCTGTCGAAAACCTCATTAGGTATACCTGAAGAAAGCGCATAAGCCATAGTCTCAAGCCTGACCTTATACTCACCTGCCAGAGTCTCGAATTCGAAATAGAAAAACAGCAGTCCGACCAAGATTAATACGAAGAGTAACACTGAAAATACAAGGTACCCTGTGCTTTTTATTTTACCTAACCCCCTTTTTAGCATCTCTTTCCTTTTCTTGAGTCTCGATTCAGCATTCATGTTGTTACCCAATGTTTCCTTTAAACAAGTTACCTGCAATTAAAAGACATAATAATCTTTTGTACAATGCAGTTGTCTGACACAATCATGGCATTATTTTCAATAATTCACCCGCTCCGGACTTTTACAGCACCACAAAACTGTAGAAGTTTCAACAAGGTTTTTTTCGGAACTGGTAATATTATCATACAAAGTGAATAATAATACAACTCCTTATGTCATAAAAAGTTACTCTTTCAGCCATTTTTCATAAATCCGCTGATAAGTTTCATCGGGTATATGAGGATTTCCCTTGGAATATGACGGTACAAGCCGGTCTTTTGCAACGGCGGGATCGGTACACCATGTATCATTACGCCATTTGTCTCTCTCGGAAGCTATCCGAAGATCGGGAATATGCATAGGTATTCCGCCGGCCAATACCGAGCGATAGGCAAACATGCCGGGAAGGAACATATCCAACGCTTCATATATATCGATAGTCTCCGCATCCATATTTCCCGAAATACGGTCAACGAAGTGGTGCATTATATAATAATCGCCGCCTCCGTGCCCCCATTTTTGAGCCGGTGAAGGTTGATCCGCTCCGGGACAATAGGTACCGGGTCTTTCAAAACACTCCCCCTCATATCTGTCCAGATTGGTGAAAATACGGCCGTATGCACCGTACTGAGTATCCTCTCTTGCACTTTCCGCTCTGCCCAGTGTTCCGTATATACTGAACCAAAGAGAGTTTTTAGAACATCCGACACCGTTAATGTTTTTAATGATTGCTCCGTTCTCCATAGTTACAATTGCCAAACCGGCGCTGCCCGATTTAGCACCCATCCTTTCCATTCTTGCATTGAAAGGCAACTCAAAACCCGTTACCGATACCGGGCGAAGACCGGTTATGTGAATAAAAGGACCGAATGAGTGTGTGCAATAAAAATGAGCATACATGTTATTACGCCAATGGTTTTTATCTCCTCGGGTAATTCTCGGCCATATGGATTCGCAATTGTGCAGGTACTCTCCTTCTCCGTATTCCAATTCTCCCAATTGACCCGAGCGATAAAGTTTCCGCATCTCGTAAGGTGCAGCCATAAAACAGCAGTTCTCCGCATATGCATATATCTTCCCGCTTTTTTCTATGGCTTCTATCAGTTCAACAGCCTCTTTCATTGTCTGACAGGGCAACACTTCACTCAATACATGCAGACCCTTTTCAAAAGCACGTATTGCATACGGTGCATGTTCCGTTGCATAGTTGGCAAGAAACACCGCATCCATATCGTGGTTTATAAAGTCATCAAAGGAGGTATAGTAGGCAATATCCTCACCCAACTCCTTTTTCATATCCGTAAGACCTTGTTCCCAAATGTCACAGACTGCTACCAGTTGCGCATCGGGTTGTGTCCGGCAGTACTTTATAACAACCGAACCTCTTCTCACACCGAATACTCCAATTTTCACCTTGCTCATATACACCTCTTTATATTTTCCATAATGACTGAATTATACACCGTTTATCCACTTTTCATAAATCCGCTGATATGTTTCATCGGGGATATCGGGATTACCCTTGGAATATGACGGTACAAGCTGATCTTTAGCAACAGCCGGATCGGTACACCATGTGTCATTACGCCATTTGTCCCTTTCTGAAGCTATCCGAAGATTTGGAATGTCCATCGGTATTCCTCCGGCTAATACAGAGCGATAGGCAAACATTCCGGGAAGGAACATATCCAACGCCTCATATATATCAATGGTGTCCGCTTCGGTATTTCCCAAGATCGTGTCGACAAAATTGTGCATTACATGATAATCGCTGCCTCCGTGTCCCCACTTTTGAACAATTGAAGGCTCGTCCGCTTCGGGACAATAGGTAGCGGGACGGTCAAAGCACTCACCCTCATATCTGTCAAGATTGGTAAAAATACGACTATATGCCCCGTACTGAGCATCTTCTCTGGAACTCTCCGCTCTTCCCAGTGTTCCGTAGATACAGAACCAGATGGAGTTTTTCGAACACCCGCCATGGACACTCTTTATTATCCCCCCGTTCTCCATAGTTATTATCTCTATACCTGCGCTGCCCGATTTGGCTCCCATTCTCTCCATTCTTGCATTAAAGGGTAACTCAAAACCCGTTACCGATACCGGGCGAAGACCGGTTATATGAATAAGAGGACCTATTGAATGGGTACAGTAAAAGGTGGCATACATATTGTTACGCCAATGATGCTTTTCGCCGCGGGTTATTCTCGGCCATATAGATTCACAATTATGAATGTACTCCCCTTCTCCGTATTCGAATTCTCCCAATTTACCCGAACGATACAGTTTTCGTATCTCGTAAGGTGCAGCCATAAAACAGTAATTCTCCGCATATGCATAGATTTTTCCGGTTTTTTCCACCGTTTCCACAAGTTGCACCGCCTCTTTCATTGTCTGACAAGGCAATACCTCACTCAATACATGCAGTCCCTTTTCCATACAACGTATTGCATACGGTGCATGCTCGTTTGCATAGTTGGCAAGAACCACCGCATCCATGTCATGGTTAATAAAGTCATCAAAGGAGGTATAGTAGGCAATATCCTCACCCAACTCCTTTTTCTTATCCGTAAGACCCTGTTCCCATTTATCACAGATTGCCACCAGTTGCGCATCGGGCTGTGTCCGGCAATACCTCATAACAACCGAACCTCTTCTCACACCGAAAACCCCGATCTTAACCTTACTCATAAACACCTCTTTTTCCTTGTAATCAATCCTAAATATATATTTTATATAAACTGATTAAACATATAACCGAATTATACACCGTTTATCCACTCTTCATAAATCCGCTGATATGTTTCATCGGGGATATCGGGATTACCCTTGGAATATGACGGTACAAGCTGATCTTTTGCAACAGCCGGATCGGTACACCATGTGTCATTACGCCATTTGTCTCTCTCTGAAGCTATCCGAAGATTTGGAATGTCCATCGGTATTCCTCCGGCTAATACAGAGCGATAGGCAAACATTCCGGGAAGAAACATATCAAATGCTTCATATATATCAATGGTATCCGCATCTCTATTACCTAAGATTCGGTCGACAAAATTATGCATTATATGATAATCGCTGCCTCCGTGCCCCCACTTTTGAACAATAGAAGGTTCGTCCGCTCCGGGACAATAGGTAGCGGGACGGTTAAAACACTCACCCTCATATCTGTCAAGATTGGTGAAAATACGGCTGTGTCCACCGTACTGAGCATCTTCTCTGGAACTCTCCGCTCTTCCCAGTGTTCCGTAGATACAGAACCAGATAGAGTTTTTAGAAGGTCCTAAACCGTGAAGACTCTTTATTATCCCCCCGTTCTCCATAGTTATAATCTCCATACCTGTGTTGCCCGATTTGGCTCCCATTCTCTCCATTCTTGTATTAAAAGGTAACTCAAAACCCGTTACCGATACCGGTCGAAGACCGGTTATATGAATAAGAGGACCTATCGAATGGGTACAGTAAAAGGTGGCATAAATATTGTTACGCCAATGGTCTTTTTCGCCGCGGGTTATTATCGGCCATATGGATTCGCAATTATGCATATACTCGCCTTCTCCGTATTCAAATTCTCCCATTTTTCCGGAACGGTAAAGCTTTCGCATCTCGTAAGGTGCGGCCATAAAACAGTAATTCTCCGCATATGCATAGACTTTACCGGTTTTTTCCACCGTTTCCACAAGTTGCACCGCCTCAGCCATTGTCTGACAAGGCAATACCTCACTTAATACATGCAGTCCTCTTTCCATACAATGTATTGCATACGGTGCATGCTCGTTTGCATAGTTGGCAAGCACCACCGCATCCATATCATGCTTGATAAAGTCGTCAAAGGAGGTATAGTAGGCAATATCCTCACTCAGCTCCTTTTTCTTATCCATAAGACCCTGTTCCCATTTATCACAGATTGCCACCAGTTGGACATCGGGCTGTGTCCGGCAGTATCTCACAACAGAGGAACCTCTTCTTACACCGAAGATTCCTATTCTTACCTTACTCATATACATGTCACCTCTTTTTTATACTATGACTGAATTATACTATATAAAATATATATAAAACGCAAATGTACTGAATCAGAGCAATTCTTTCGTTTTTCCTGCAAGGTATAACGGTATATTGGTTATATAACCGTCCTTTTTATATCCGCGCTTGGAATAACGGATAGCATATTCAGGTTTATGCTCGGAAATATATTTCTTGAATGAAGGTGCGGATTTATCCGTTCCGCCTTTTACTTCAACCGGAATAATTGCAGTGCCATACTGTAGAACAAAATCCAACTCATTATTCTTATCGGAGTAGTATCTGGGTTCTACCTCAAATTGACCGCGAAGTTGCTGTAAAATATAGTTTTCGGTCAGCGGTCCTTTAAACTGAAAATCGCTGCTTAAAAGAATGGCACTGTTATCAATACCTGCCATGTGTTTAAGCAATCCCGTATCAAAGACAAACAGCTTAAACTGCTCAAGTTTATCAAATGCAGCCAAAGGATGTTTCATTTTTGAAACATTGTAAACCCGGTTGAGCATACCTGCTGAAACCAGCCATTCAATAGCTTCTTCAAAGTCCCGTGCCCTACCCCCTTTTCTGACAGTTCCATACATAAACTTTTCGTTGGGTTTGGAAAGTTGTGCCACAATACTACGGAAAACCTGCAGTATACGCCCGCTGTTTACATTACCGTTGTGTTTAGAAAAGTCATTTTCATAAATCTCTATCAATTCGCGCTGTATCTTTGATATTCCGGCAGGGTCTTTGTATTTAACCCACGATGAGACGCATTCCGGCATTCCCCCTATAATGAGGTAATAATTATAAGCATCTATTAAGCGATTATGGAATATATCAAAAATCTCCTGTTTCTTCTCAATACTTTCGTAGTATGTAAAAAGCATAGGATCGGTTGCTTCAAGAAATTCTTCAAAACACATAGGAAAAATATTGAGTACATTGACCATACCGACCGGATATGATTTCGGTTTAGCAAGAAGAGTACCCAAAAGACTTCCCGCAGCAATAACGTGATATTCATTTGCTTTCTCCTTGAAGTACTTAAGTGTATTCAAAGCCTCCGAGCATTCCTGAATTTCGTCGAAAATAATCAGTGTTTCTTGCGGAAGTATTTTTTTACCCGCAATCAGGGAAAGAAGCTCAACAATACGATGGGGATTTTTATTTGCCTCAAAAATAGATTTCAATTGATCTTCTTCATCAAAGTTGAAATAAACATAGTTATCGTAGTAGTTACTTCCGAACTCCTTCATAAGCCATGTCTTGCCGACCTGTCGTGCACCCTTTAACACCATAGGCTTACGTTCTCTGTCTTCTTTCCATTTTATCAGGTCCTGAAGAGGTTTACGTTTCAATCAAATTACCATCCTTTCAGAGTAGTAATTAGACTTTAACACATTTTTCCGGCTTTTTCAATGCGTTTCTGCACATTTTTCCGACTTTTTAGGCCGCATTTTACACATTTTTCTGAATTTCTGCTATTGAAACATAGTCTATCGGCTCAGTTTTTTAATCAGATTCAACTCGAAAGCTGATAATACAACAACATAATCTTCATATAATGTTAAGAATTTCATCCGTCTCCTTATATTCACATATTATTTATCCATTTATTTTTTGTAAGCAGTTCCCTTTTTTATGCTTATGGAAAATTACACTTATAGTAAAAAATATACGTCAACTATTTTGTCGTATATCAAAACTGATATCGGTTTAATCTCCTGTAGCTTTGAAGTTATATAACGGAGTCAGGTGATGTAATATATCCACCGTCTGATCCAGATACTCCTGTATACTCTCCAAAGATTTGTATGCCATCGGTGCTTCATCCAGAGTATCTTTACGAACGGATGTGGAGAAAATTCCATCCATACTGTCTTTAAAGTCTTTCATTGACAGTACTCTCTTGGCTTCATTGCGAGACAGGATTCTTCCGGCACCGTGAGGAGCGGAATAGTTCCAGTCGGGATTTCCCTTTCCCACACAAAGCAGAGAGCCGTCACGCATATTGAGCGGAATCAGCACTATCTCGCCCGCATCAGCCGAAATAGCACCTTTTCGTAAAATCATTGTATTAAGGTCTATATAATTGTGAATGGTTGTATACCGTGCACCTGTTTGCCATTCCATTCCCGTGATGATGGTCTCCGCCATTGCCTTTCTGTTCCAGACAGCATACTCCTGCATTATTTTCATATCATACAGATAGTCTTTCAAAGGTTCACCTTCTAAATATGCCAAATCCCGCTCTATTTCAGGTTGCAAATTGGCTGCCAGACGTTGGTAGTGCAATGCTACCTGCAGTCCCAGATGCCGTGATCCGGAATGAACAACAAGGTATAGTTTATTGTTTTCATCTTTGTTTATTTCGATAAAATGATTGCCGCCGCCCAATGTACCCAGTGAAAGACGTGCGCGGTCTATTTTCAGTTTACCGTCATTCTTCCCTTTTTCAGGACAGCGTAAGTCATCAATCCTTGTCCTGTCCAGAAACTCATGAGGATTACGGCGTATACCATAGCCGGAGGGAATTCTGAAACGGATAAGGTTGTCCAGCTTCTGCAGATTGAGATTCTCCTTCGTTATACCGGTCAACTCGCATGTCAGCATACCGCAACCTATATCCACACCCACCAGATTAGGTACTACTTTATCTTTAATGGTCATTGTAGTGCCGATGGTGCTGCCCGCACCGGCATGCACATCGGGCATAACCCGAATTTTACTTCCTTTGACAAATGACTGGTTTACCAGATTCTGAATCTGGGCTCTTGCAGTCTCTTCCAGTTCGGAAGTGAAAACTTTAGCCTCATTGAATTGACCTTTAATTAATATCAAAATAAATTACCGTCCTTGCCTTTATTATATAAAAGAAGAAAGACGGTAGCAAGGAAGGCAAACCGCCTATAAGAATATACTGCTTGACGAAATCAAATCTGCACTCAACTTAAGCTAATTCTTTAAAGACGTAACAGGCACTACATAGACACCGTCTTCACCCATATATTTATAATGCCAATCCCTCACATTTGGCAATTTCAATCCCTCACATTTGGTAATTTCAATCCCTCATATTTGGATATGCCAATCCTGTATTTCTATTTGTAATTTAAATTAATATGAAAACATATATCAGAATCCCTGTTTTTATTGCATAAACCGGTATTAGCGAGCGGTCTTCAAAAAACTTCCTGTCATACTTGGAAGTTACTTGATAAAACGAAGGGGTTTTGTCCAAGACTTTATCTAAAGATAGTGTTTCACGATAATCCGATTGAAATTGCACTAACTCTTTCAATGTGTAAATTTATAAATCGGTAGCCTTCGGGTAGTACAACCGCCTGTCAACAACAGACAGGTAACTGCAAAAACCCATCGTAATTAATTACCTCTCTGAAGTTTTACCGTTACCGTACCGGTAAAAATAACCTTGTCTTTATTCAGCGTTTCATAGACTATAAAGCCTAACTCAATATTCTTTATATCTCCATACTTATTTATTCCCTTTTTCTTAAGATCCTCGGCTATAAATGCGATTTCGCCGCTTGCATAACTGTAGTTCTTGCCAAGCTCTATGTAGAAGTTGACATCGGTTGCGACTTCATCAGTTTTTAATTGGATCCCGTTGACCTTTGCGCTTGATAAAGCAAATGAGTAGAAGGTATCGCCGCCCGATTTATTCTCCAGATACACATGTAATGAGTAACCCCACATATGATAGGGATCCGCAGCTGTGATTTTAATAGTGATATCATCATTGTCAACTACTGCGATTTCCTTGAAAGGCGGCAGCGGCTTTTTTGCCATATCCGGCTCATAGATTATACCGCGTGATAAATCACCGGGATTTTTGTAACCGGTACCTCTACCGCTGAATTCCGATTTGTCGGGATGCTCGGATTTGGCAGAATTCTTCCTGTAAAAGCAAATCACAATTACAGTCAGTAATGCTATTATAATCAAAATTAATACTATCTTATCCATCTGTTCCTCCTATATGAAATCGGTATCAGATATTCAAACAAACCTGTAAACAATCTATTCCCAATCCTGTTATTCTCTTCTCACCTTCAAAAGTAATACTCTCCCCTCCCTGATTGACACCTCCGCCGTCTTCCCGGGCAGCACTTCATTACCGGTAGCATACTGATTCTCGCTTTCAATCTTTGCATTGCTTAAATTGTATTTGGCATTTTTTATCGTGATACCACGTGCGATTCCGGTCATATTTACGAGAGAAAAATACAGATAGCAATCCTCAATCAATGCCGTGCTTCCCGGTGAAAGCACTTCCATTTCGGCATAATCGTCAATAATACGGGCTTTGATACCGTAACTGTCGAATCTGAACAGCAGGAATATATTCACAAGGGTATGGTCTTGACGCCCGCCTGTAACACCGCAAAGGATAATATCCTGAAAACCTCTTTTGATTGCTTCTTTGGCTGCATAAGCCGTATCGGTGTCATCCTTCATTACGGGCAAAACAATGGTCTCGATATCCAGATACGGATTGCTGTGAGAATCAAAATCTCCGATTATCAGATTCGGTGATACGCCGAGTTTTTCCTTATGTTTCAATCCGCTGTCGCAGTAGATGAAAAAATCTTCTTTATTCACCCGTTCCCTTATATATTCATAATCACAAATCGGTGCGCCGCCGATGATAATACATCTTTTCATTTGAACACCTCATCTTACGGACTGTTTTTGCTATCCAAATCATATCACCCGAGGGCAATTAAAACAATTGCATAAGTGATGCCGATAGGATAATAAGTAGGACCGTAAAATATAATTTCACCTTATCCGGTGGAGACATTGCTTTCAAAGCCGAGATTACGGCATTCATTTGTCACCACCTCCGTCTGTGTCAATGATGTCGTCGGTGTTTTCAATCAGATTCGTTACAACGGCGTTGAGCTGTGCTGCGTTCCGGTTTGTAATCACCGGCTTTCCCGTCTGCTTCTCAACAGCAGACCTGGCTTCTTTTGCCGCTGTACCACCACGCTTTGCAATTGCATGGCTCTCTTCAAAAGAGCCTGGATTCTCATTCTTGGAAATCTCCGTTGAGGTGGACTCGGATAGAAAGAATCCGCTGATGAATCCATTCGTCGCTGTAACCCTTTTTCTGATAAGTCTCCAATGCGCGGTTAACGGCAAGTTCAGGATCAATGGTTTCTTCTATGCGCTCTCTGCCGACTTGTGCAAGCCACAACTTAAAAGGTTCCGCTTTTGGGGATGGAATCGACTGGATAATGCGAAGAAGCTGCTCGGTGTTGGCAACATCGGTCTTGTAACGCTTACCGTCTGCAGAGAGCATTTTCAGTTGACTACATTTTGTAGGCAACTCGCTTCCATTTTTTTTCAGGCGCGTTTTCAGGACGCTCCAATATTTGGCGGCAAGCGGGTGTCCGGCTGATTGGTCAATACACCTACCACATCTACAATGGAGAAATACCATTCTTCTTTTTCCTTGTCCCATGCGGTACGGATTTTTTGATTTTCAAAAAGCTGAACCTTATCGTTTTCCGACATTTTCGCTTTCCTCCTACATCATTTCTTTTAGTGTTTCCTTAAATCTCTTGTTCATGGTAGTGCCGAGCTCATATTTGAAAATATTAGACTGTCCGGCGCTGAACATTTTTCCAATCTGTGTCTGCAATAGTAGCACACCTGTCCATAGTTCTTTTAGTCTTTCTCCCAAACTCCATTACATTCTCGCAAAAAGTCGCCTAAAATGAGAGAAAGTTATAATTTTATGATATAGAATGTATTTTTCCCGGAGCCACTCTTTTCGAGCTTTCCTTCTTTTACCATCTTGGCTAATACTTTTTCAATAGAACTTGCCGAAAGTAATGGGCATAGTTCTAAAACATCAGATTTTGTAACTTTTCCGATTTTCACATCTAACGCATTCTTTACTGTATCATATGCACTTAGTTTTTTAGATACAATTTCTACTTTACTTTCAAAATCATCATATGCCATTTCAATCATACTTAATAGATAACTTACAAATGGTGTAGGATCATTTTTTCCTTCATGCCATCCGATTTGAGAAGCATATAATGAATCATAATATATATCCTTTAGTTTTGATACTTTCAATTCTAATGAAATATATTTTCCAACATAATATCCTGAACGATATAATAGTAATGTCGTTAATAATCTGCTCATTCTGCCATTTCCATCATTAAAAGGATGAATACATAAGAAATCATGTATAAATATAGGAATTAATAAAAGCGGGTTAACTTCATGACTATTTATTGCTTTATTAAATTCATTACATAAACTGTCTATCGCCGTAGGCGTTTCAAAAGGAGATACAGGTGTAAACAATGTATATGAATTGCCTTTGGCATCAGTTGCACTTATATAATTCTGAACATTTTTAAATTTACCGCCATATGATATTTCATCATCTCGCCCGCATAAAATTCGATGCAATTGTAATATATAATTTGGAGTAATAGGAATATACTCAAAACTTTCATGTATTGTATTCAGTGCATCTCTATATCCGGCAATTTCTTTTTCGCCTCTGTTCTTTGGAGTTGTTTTTTCATTTACAATCTTTTTTAATCTTGTATCAGTAGTTTTAATTCCTTCAATTGCGTTACTTGCTTTTGTACTTTGTATTTTAGCAAGTTCTACTAATTTATTTAATTCTTCCGGTTTTTGAGATAAATATAATTCCTGTCTACCCTTAGCTTCATGTATTTTACCGATTCTATTTATTATAGCAGAATCCCATGTTTTGTTTTTTAAATCCGAATAATTAAACTTTCTCATAAACTAAATTCCTTTCTCGTAAATTATGTATCAAATTGAGAGAATAGTCAAAAATTACGAGAATCTTTTTCTCTTATATACTTGAATTCTCTTTTAGAGTGACATTTACACACCGGAGGTGCGACTATGACTGAAAGCCAAGTTTAGAATAAAATCAAATATAGATTTGCTGTATTTATCCGTATAAAAAGAAAAAAGCCGATATTTTTAGTATCGACTTGTTCATATTATAATGGTGGAGGCGGAGGGAATCGAACCCTCGTCCGAAACAATATCCGTACCGACTTCTACATGCGTAGCTTACTGTTTAATTTCCCTTTAAAGTCCCCTGTAAGCCGGGTGCTTTATCGGTAGCTTCATAGTTTACCCTTTAACCTCAAAGCTTTGATTATCGGGTTTTCACGGTAGATGACACCCCGGTCCGGACCCCGTGATTTCCGGTGGGATGTTTAGCCAGCTTAAGCTGCTAAAGGTGCAAAATTAGGTTTTGCGTTTATTTTAATCTCCCGTTTTTTAAAGAGGCCAACGAGAATCCTCTGCATGCCGTCAATATTTCAATCATCCCGTCGAAACCTTTACGCCCCCGTATGATTGTCCTTCATTCTTCTTTTTATTTCCCTTTCGACTTCGCCCTTCTGGATGGAATCTCTCTTGTCATAGAGTTTCTTTCCTTTAGCCAAAGACAGTTCCAGTTTTACCTTGTTTTTCACAAAGTACAACTTTACGGGAATAAGGGTATACCCTTTCTGCTGCATCTTCAGAACCAGTTTCCTTATCTCGCTCTTGTGCAACAGCAATTTTCTGTCACGATCGGGGTCAACATTGTTTATGTTTCCCTTATCATAATGGGAGATGTGCAGCCCCGATACATATGCCTCGTAATCCTTTATGTACCCGTAAGAATCACGCATATTTACCGCTCCGGCTCTTAAAGACTTCACTTCGGTACCTGTAAGCACGATTCCCGCCTCGTAAAACTCAATAAGCTCGTAGTCAAAACCGGCTTTTCTGTTATACGAAATGACTTTTATGTCCTCTTTAGCCAAGTCCACTCTCCTTCGGAAGCAAATTATACCATATAATTGAATTTATTGTTAATTGTTACAAATTCTTAATATTCTTTACCGTATAATGTAATAATCGTGCACTTTCCAGATACCTTCTTCCAAGAGCATAAACAGTACTGCTTTCTGCTGTTTGCCCTGCTTTGTTATGCTGAAAAACACCTGTGCCGTATTGAAGCTTTCTCTGTAACCGGTAAACTCATATGCGGTAATTCCCGACCACTGCATGTTTTTAACATAGTCGGCATACTCGCTCTGCCGGGTTTTTCCCGCTTTTAATATAAAGGAGTGATACAAATCTTTATTCTTATCGGCTTCCAGATATCTTTTTGCGGCATCGGCAGGATTGTTGTTTTCTATATCGTAAACGGTATATTTGTCCGGGATTACCTTAGGATGTTTATCCTCAAGTATAAGATAATTATACGGGTCATACACATTCTTGTTATTCCAGAACATATATGTATCTATCCCCTTCTCGTGCAAAGCTTTGACCTGGTCCGCAATCTGAAGCGGCCCGTACTCATAATCGTACATGGAAAAATCCTGCAACCAGAATCTTATTCCCGCCTTGTCTTCAAATGCCGAATTGATTGTCAAAGAGTCTTCTATCGCACCTTTTACCACTTCATACGGATGCTTGTTGGGGTCGCCTTGCGTATACCAGTTTGTACCTCTGTAATGGCTGGGGTATACCATAGGGCTTATATAATCCGCCTCTTGGGTAAGGTTGTACCACACCTGCCCGATATCTATGTTCAGTTGGTCATCCCAAAGATATGCCGCACAACCGAACACGTCGACGGATACTTTCACATTATACGGCTTAAGCTGCGTATATGCATCTTTTAAGAACTGCCGTATCAGCTCATCCTGCCGTATTTTATTCTCCAGGTATTTTTTCGACACATCGTACTTTGAGAACTTTTCCGGAAACCGGATATAGTCAAACTGTATTTCGTCAAACCCCGCAATTGCGGCCTGTTTTGCCACCTCTATGTTATACTGCCGTACCCATTCATCATACGGGTCCACCCAGGCTGCACCGGAATAGTCTTTCCAGACCGTCCCGTCATCATACTTTATTGCATGAGAAGCGTTTTGTGCCAGAACACCGTCTTTGAACACCACAATCCTGGCTATTGTATATATACCGTACTTTTTTAGCTGTTCCATGGTCTTACCTATATCTTTAAGCTGATAGTTATAACTTCCCGCCTGCAACACATATTCCGAATCGGCAGGTATGGTGACATAGCCTTGATCGTCTTTAACATTGATAACCGCGGCATTTAACCTTGTTGCATTAATAAGGCCTACTATCTTTTCAAATGCATTTATCTTACTGATATCAATCTTTGAATTTTTCTTTTCTTTCAGCGCTTCTACATATTCAGAGTATCTTTCAACATTTTCTTCTTTCAGTCCCAAAGATGCTATATCCGCTCTGACATAAAGTCCTCTCACATGATCGGGATGCACGGAGCTTAATTCCGCAGCTATTACCGTAACCGAGTTGCATATGCTTAAGAAGTTTAAGCATATAAACAGGGATAAGAACAGAGAAAGCGGCTTTATAAAGTTTTTCGGAAATGACCTCTTACGCATACATACATTATACCGATATGTTTAGTGTTTATGAACATATTCCTGTGGTATAATACCTTAAGAAGGGATTTAAGGTAAATATGCACATACATATCATTACGGATTTGGAAGGTATAAGCGGAGTAACGGATATAAGCCAAATTGATTATGATACCGACGGTTACGAGTATGCCAGGGTAAGACTTATGGCGGATGTCAATGCCGCAGTAAGAGGAGCCTTCAACGGAGGAGCGGATACCGTAACGGTTACCGACGGTCACGGAAGAGGCAAAAACTTCATTGACGGAGCATTGGATAAAAGAGCTGTAAATATAAATCTGATTGAACTGTATAAACAAGGTATCCACAAACAGGTGGATGCCGTTATGTTTGTGGGAACTCATGCCATGCCCGGTACAACAGGTGCATTTTTAGACCATGTACAGTCTTCCGTAAGCTGGTACAACTACTATTTAAACGGTGTGCGATGCGGAGAACTTGTGCAGGGCGGAGCTTTTTTCGGCTCATACGGCGCACCGGTAATATTCGCATCGGGTGATGAGGCGGCATGCAGTGAAGCCAAACACTTCTTCGGAGACATACAGGTTGCCGCTGTTAAAAAAGGCATAGGGAGAAATAAAGCGGAAGCATATGACTTTGATTTATGCGAAAAAATCATTGAATCAAATGCGGCAGCCGCCATATCGCTTGTAGGCAAGATAAAGCCATATACCGTCTCCAAGCCGGTGGAAATAATAGTGGATTTCACAAGGACCGATTATTGTGACAGAGCTGCCGAGAGACCGGGTGTGGAGAGAGTAGACGCAAGAAGAGTTATAAAGAGAATACCGGAAATAACCGATTATTTATCAGTATTACTATAGGAGGAAAAACTGAATGAAAAAACAACTTGCCTTATACGGCGGCGAGAAAGTAAAACAGCAACCTTACGGTACGGGAAGAAGATTCGGGGAAGAAGAACTTACCCAGCTCAAAGAAGCACTGGATCAGAACACATTGTTCTACTGGTCGGGAACCAAAGTCAAGACATTATGTGCCAAGTTCGCCAAAATGTACGGAGCGGAACACTGCGTGGCAGCATCGTCGGGTACCGCAGCCATCCATGTAGCTTTAGGTGCTTTGGGTGTAACGGAAGGAGACGAGGTCATAACCTCCCCTATCACCGACATGGGAAGCATAATAGGGATTATGTATCAGAATGCCATTCCCGTGTTTGCAGACCTGGATCCGCATACCTACAATATGGATCCCAAGAGTATAGAGAAATGCATTACCGAAAAGACCAAAGCCATTGTAGTGGTGCATCTTGCGGGCAATCCTGCCGAAATGGATGAAATAATGGCAATCGCAAGAAAGCACAACATTTTTGTTGTGGAAGACTGTGCTCAGAGCTTCATGTGCAGATACAAAGGACATCTGGCGGGAACCATAGGTGATATGGGCTGCTTCAGTCTCAACGATTTCAAGCACATCTCCGCGGGAGACGGCGGATTGGTTCTGGTTAAAAATCCCGACCTTTATGTTAAAACATTCATGTTTGCC
>JAKJBR010000024.1:0-17466 GCA_022706885.1 Bacillota bacterium | reverse complement strand
GATTCGCTGTGGCTTCTCATTACCGGTACCCTGACACAGGTACAGGTTATCAAAATGTCCTTGGTATGAAACATTTTTTGCGTCTCATTTACCATTTTCATCTCTTCTTTGGTGTATCCGTTATCCAGGAAGGAATCTATGTGCGGAATGCAGTTGTCGGCTATGGAATGAGGGAATTTGACAGGGGGAAGCCCTTTTAAGCAATTCTCCAAATCGTCACATCCCGCTTTGCCCGCACCGGATACCGACTGATATGTGGAAACCACCATTCTTTTCACTTTATAGGCGTCATGTAACGGTTTTACCGCAACCAAAGCCTGAATGGTGGAGCAGTTGGGATTGGCTATAATGCCGTTATGCTTTGCAATATCCTCTTTATTTACCTCGGGTATAACCAGAGGAACCGTCGGATCCATTCTGAACGCACTGCTGTTGTCTATTACAACCACGCCTTTCTGTGCTGCAACGGGAGCATATATTTTACTTAAATCACTGCCTGCCGAGAACAGGGCAATATCAATTAATCTGTCGAATGAATGCTCATTCAGTTCCTCAATGACATACTCTTTACCGGAAAAAGTAATGGTATTGCCACGAGACCGCGCCGAAGCAAAGAAATAGATATTCTTAATAGGAAGTTTTCTTTCTTCTAAAACCTTTATAAAGGTTCTTCCCACCATACCTGTGGCGCCTACTATTGCCAAGTTATATTTTTTCATTTTTTTCACCCGCCTGCTGTCATATTATATCAAAAAAAGGCTGCCTGTGCGAGCCTTTACTTAAACCTTCCAAGTGACAGCTCTCCACCGCAAATTGACGGTGACAGTCGGTCCGTTATTGACCAAACCGACCAGACAAACGCATACAAGGCTGCGTATTCTTCGGCGGTTGCCCCTTTTTCCGTCATCATCCCGCCTTGTACGGTCAGAACGGATACTTATGACTCCCGCGCCTCTATCAATATTACCGGAAGTATAACAGGCGTTAAGGATAATGTAAAGGTGTTTTTATCACACTAAAAATAAATATCGGGATTATAGGTTAAATTGTATTGTATACAGAGTTAAATTTGCATAAATCTGATAGATGAGAGTGATGATGTGATATAATTTTAATGTATGACGGAGGGGGAAATGGGTTTTGAAATTATTTTATCAATTG
Organism: Bacillota bacterium; assembly: GCA_022706885.1. GTDB lineage: Bacteria > Bacillota > Clostridia > DUPQ01 > DUPQ01 > DUPQ01. Next base: position 16,305 of record JAKJBR010000024.1, on the reverse strand, counting down.
TAGTATTTGTTGTTGTCATCTTATTTATCCTGTCGTTTATAGCGGGTTTGTTTATGTTTAATATAACCATGATACCCAGGTCACGTAAAAATTATTTCCATAAAAAAGAAGAAGATATTGATGAGCAGGTAAAAGAGTTTTTCGCATCGAGTGAACAGTGGGTAAAGGAGAACACTACTTCGGTGTGGAGTCTTACTTCCTTCGATGCTCTCAATCTTAAAGCCGTATTTGTTGAGAATAAGGGTAGTCATAAATGGGTAATATTGGTTCACGGATATACATCGCGCGGATGGCATATGGCACAGTTTGCAAAGCAATACTATGAGACCGGATTCAATATATTAATGCCCGATTTAAGGGGACACGGCGACAGTGCAGGGCAGTACGCCACAATGGGCTATTATGACAGTGTCGATATAATCGGTTGGATAAGAGAGATTATTAAAAAAGATCCCGACGCAAAAATTGTTTTACACGGAATATCCATGGGAGCCGCTACCGTTATGCTTACGACGGGGGAAGATTTGAGCAATCATGTTAAATGCGCAATAGAGGACTGCGGTTATACATCGGTATGGGATATTTTCAGTTACAATATGAAAAGGTTCTTCAAACTGCCGGCTTTTCCCGTACTTTATGTTTCGAATATAATATCCCGGGCCAGAGTCAGGATGGATTTTAAGCAGGCAAGCCCTTTAAATGCCGTTAAAAAGTCCAAAACACCCACTTTATTTATACACGGTGATGCCGATCAACTGGTCCCGTTCTATATGCTGGAACCGCTTTATGACAATGCGGCCTGTGAGAAAGACATATTGGTTGTAAAAGGAGCGGAACACGGTGCGTCTTCTGCAAAAGAGCCGGATGTGTATCATAAAAAAGTATCGGAATTTATATCCAAATACCTGAATTAAAGTCTTAATAAGTATTTACTTAACTGTGCTATAATACTATCTGTTATGTACCTTAAGCGGAGAGACAATATGGAAAAGCACATTCAGAAGATTCATGACTTCTATAACTTCAAAAAAGATGCCGCCATCTTTCAGAAAGAGTTCGGTTTTTATGTCAAGGGTAAATGGAAAGAGCAAGGCTGGATAAATGACGACACCGATACCGATAAATTGTTCGGATTTGACAAGCCCGCCGTATTCTTTTTAGGCCGTTGCGGGTGGTGTGAAGCACCGTTGGTTCCTTCCTTTGAAAGAAAGATTATAAGTACTACCGATGAATGTGAAATAGAGCAGGATAATGCGGGCAGACAGGTTTTATACTTTAAAGGCAGAAGAAGCGGGTTTATGCCCACATATTTAGAGCATCCGGTAAAAGACATCCGGACTTTGGAAGAAAACATCCTTTGGAGATTGAATCCCGATGACCCTAAAAGGTTTGAAGGCCTTGAAGAAAGAATGAGTAAGGCCGTGGAGTCGGAAAAACAGGGATATATAATATGTGCCAATATAATAGGCGGATATATGTATTTGCGGTCTTTAATAGGACCGGAAGATTTACTGTATAAGTTTTATGATGATCCCGAACTTATTCACAAATGTATGGAAATATGGTTTGATGTAATGGATAAAACCTGTGAAGTTCATCAAAGATATGTAACGGTAGACGAAGTCTACTTCGGGGAGGATATCTGTTACAATCACGGTCCTTTGATTTCGCCCGATATGATAAAAGAGTTTTTATTCCCGTACTATCAGCAACTTATTGCCAATGTAAAGAAAAGGCAGTCGGATAAGAGCAGAAAGTTGCATTTTCAGTTGGATACCGACGGTAAAGCAACGGCGGTTATTGATTTGTACAAATCCATAGGTATGGATAATATGTCACCGTTTGAAGTGGCTTCGGGATGCGATGTTGTGGAGGTTCGAAAGAAATATCCCGACCTTCTGATGTCCGGCGGTATAGATAAAAGGATATTGGCTGCCGGAAAAGATGCAATAGACAAAGAAATAGACAGAATAATGCCTTTTATGAAGAAGCACGGCGGATATATTCCCACATGCGACCACGGAGTACCCGAAGAGGTGGAATTCTTGGATTACATGCATTATCGTAAGAGAATGCAGGAGTATTAACAAATTGTTGTAATTTATCCGTTTGTTAATTATAATAGGTAAAACGAGCGAAAAGGAGCACATAGGTGGAAGGTATATTAGATATATTTGCAAGTAATGTATATAACGACCAGGTGATGAAGAAAGAACTTCCCGCTTATGTCTACCAATCTTTAAAGAAAACAATAGAGCAGGGAGGTCCTCTGGACGACAGTATAGCGGATATTGTAGCGGAAAGCATGAAAAACTGGGCTATAAGCAAAGGCGCTACTCATTATACCCATTGGTTCCAGCCTATGACCGGTATGACCGCGGAAAAGCATGACTCCTTCCTTATGATACGCAATAATATCCCCGTACTGGAGCTTAGGGGTAAGGAATTGATTAAGGGCGAACCCGACGCTTCCAGTTTTCCTTCAGGCGGTTTAAGAGCGACTTTTGAAGCAAGAGGATATACCACCTGGGATGCAACGTCCTATGCCTTTGTAAAAGACAAAACTCTATATATTCCCACCGCATTCTGCTCTTACGGAGGAGAGCCTTTGGACAACAAGACACCTCTGTTACGTTCCATGGATGCTCTTAACAAGCAGGCTTTGAGAATAGTAAGATTGTTCGGCAATGAAACCGCTTCCAGAGTGACGCCTTTTGCGGGATGCGAGCAGGAATATTTCCTGATAGATAAAAAACAGTACGATAAGCGAAAAGACTTACTCATATGCGGTCGTACCTTGTTCGGTGCAAAATCACCTAAAGGCCAGGAATTAAATGATCACTATTTCGGTAATATCCGTGAGAGAGTGCAGAATTTCATGAGGGAACTGGATGTGGAACTGTGGAAACTGGGCATTACCGCAAAGACCGAGCACAATGAAGCCGCTCCCGCTCAGCATGAAATTGCCCCTATCTATACAACGGTTAATATAGCGGCAGACCATAACCAGCTTATCATGGAAATGCTCAAGAAAGTGGCGGAACATCACGGCCTTGCCTGTCTTTTGCATGAAAAACCGTTTGAGAATATAAACGGATCGGGAAAACACAATAACTGGTCCATTGCCACCAATGAGGGAGAGATGTTGTTAAAACCGGGTAAAAATCCTGCCCGGAACAAGAGATTCTTATTAATCTTAGCGGCTGTTCTCAGAGCCGTAGACCAATATGCCGGACTGTTGAGGCAAAGTATCGCTACCGCGGGAAATGACCACAGATTAGGGTCGCACGAAGCACCTCCGGGCATCATATCGGTATACCTGGGAGCGGAACTGACCGAGATACTGGAAGACATAGCCAATGACAGAATCGTACATAACAGGACAAGAGAAAAGTTTCATATAAGCGAAACGTTACCGGTACTTTTCAAAGATACATGTGACCGTAACAGGACCTCTCCTTTTGCATTTACCGGTAACAAGTTCGAGTTCCGTATGCCGGGCTCCTCCTGTTCGGTTTCCGATGCCAACACCGTTATAAACACCATTGTTGCCGATTCTTTTAAATATTTTGCCGATATATTGGAAAAAGCGGAAGATTTTGACAAGGAAGTAGACAAGCTTATCAAAGAGACCGTCAATAAGCACGGAAGAATAATATTCAACGGAAATAACTATTCCGAAGAATGGGTGGAAGAGGCAAAGAAGAGGGGACTGCCCGTTCTCAATTCCACACCGGAAGCCGTGGACTGTCTTGTAGACAAAAAGAATGTACAACTATTTGAAAGGTTCGGTATTTTTTCCGAAGCCGATCTGGTGTCGCGCCATGAAATAAAGATGGAGAATTACTGTAAGATAATATCCATTGAGTCCAGAACCATGCTGGAAATGGCAAAGCGGGAAATACTGCCTGCCGCTATGGACTTTGCAGGCAAAATATACAATACGATAATAATGAAAAAAGATATAGAATTCAGTGTATCGACCGAAGTGGCACTTGCCCAATATATTTCCGATAACATAACAGGTCTTTCAAAATGTATATCTAAACTGGAAAAACTGACGGAACAATCGCAAGATGCCTATGCCTTCAAAGATAAAGTTGTACCGGCAATGAAAGAGTTGAGACATTTCGCAGACAGTCTGGAGTGTGTGGTTGCAAAGAGTTATTGGCCTATGCCTGCATATTCCGATATTTTATACAGTGTGTAGTTTAAAGCAGAATAACTTTAGCCTCTTTACATGCCTCTATAGTATCTTTATCCCATATTGAGACCTGTACTTCGCCTATATGTGCCTTTTTAAGAAGCAGCATACATAAGCGCGACTGTCCTATACCGCCGCCGATGGATAAGGGCAGTTCATTATTCAGCAGCATTTTATGGAACATAAGCTCTTTTCTGTCCTCGCAACCGGATAATTTAAGCTGTCGGGCCAGAGATTCGCTGTCCACCCTTATACCCATGGAAGATATTTCCAAAGCGGAATCCAACACTTGGTTGTACATAAGAATATCACCGTTAAGTTCCCAGTCATCATAGTCGGGTGCTCTGCCGTCATGTTTCTGTCCCGATTTCAGTGTTTTACCTATCTGCATTATAAACACGGTCTTGTGCTGTCTTACTATTGCATCTTCTCTTTCTTTTGATGTGAGGTCGGGATACATGTCTTCCAGTTGCTGAGCCGTTATAAAAAACACTTCACGCGAAATATCCGTGTCCAACGCGGGGAATATGTCGCGCATTCTTTCGTATGTGTCGCATATGGCGCTTACTATGTCGCTTACTATCTGTTTCAGAAAAGCGACCGTTCTTTCCTGTTTTGTTATTACCCGCTCCCAGTCCCACTGGTCAACATATATTGAATGGATGTTATCCATCTGTTCATCACGTCTTATCGCATTCATGTCGGTATAAAGGCCTTCTCCTGCGGGAAAGCCGTATTTATGCAGTGCAAGTCGCTTCCATTTAGCCAGTGAGTGCACTATTTCCGCCTGCATACCGCCTTCTTTGGTTTCAAATGCAACCGGTCGCTCTATACCGTTAAGGTTATCGTTAAGTCCCGAATTGGCTCTGACAAACAGGGGAGCCGAAACCCTTTTCAAATTTATCGCTCTGCACAGATGTTCTTCGAATATTCTTTTTAATGTGCCTATTGCCAGCTGTGTTTCATACAGATTTAATCTCGAACGATATCCTTTCGGTATATATGTAACGCTCATTTTTTTACACCTCAAAATTTCCTATGAGTCTATCACATGGATTTATCGGTGTCAATTCCCGCATATTTATCATGTTTGCATAGCAAAATCTATTGTGATAAAATGTCTTTAACAATCGGAGGATTACATGGCACAAAAGAAAAGAACATCTGATACTCAAAAGAAAACTGAAAAACCTGAAACTTCAACTAAAAACAATGTCCTTGCAAAAGAAATAACCGGCATTGTAATAATCGCTTTAGCTCTTTTAGCATTTATCTGTATATTTTTTACCAGTAATTCCGGTGCATTCGGAAGACCTTTTAAGCAGGTGACCGCAGGCCTGTTCGGTTGGGCTCATTACCTCATACCTTTAGTCATATTGCTCTTCGGAGTGTATGTGGCGCTGGCGGGAAGGGTAAAGTGGTTAAGCAGAAAAACCATGTACCTTATAATTCTCATTCTCATGGTACCGTGCTTTTTCCAGATAGCCTATTTGTCCAAGAATATTGCGGATATAGCCGTTGACATGAATGTCTGGAAGTTTATTGCTCATATGTACAAAATTGGTATTTCACAGGTCTATAACGGCGGTGTGTTCGGCGGTATAATTATGACACCTATAGTAACCTTCTTCGGTATAACGGGTGCATATATAGTTGCCGTAACCGCTTCACTCACTCTGCTTATATACATTACAAACAAAAGTTTTCTGGATTTTCTGGTAAAGATAAAAAACTTATTTGTCAAGTTTTTCCACTGGATGAAAGATGCATTCAAACCCATTGAAGAGCAGGAAGAAGAGCCTGAACCTGCCAAATCTAAAAAACAACAGTATGTACAAGGCACGATTAATGATATTGCCGAACCGGTTAAAGAAACAATAAGCGGAGAGCCTGCAAATATAATAATCAACAAATCCAAACCCGTAAAGGAAGAGACCAAGAGTACGGTACCTAAATATACCGGTCCGATAATTATAAAGAAAGAGGAGCCGGTAAAAGAAGCTTCGGTAACGACGGAAAAGCCTCAGGTCAGAGGTGAGTATGTATTTCCTCCGCTGTCGCTTCTGGATTCCTATGTGGACAGCGGTAATACCGATAATCATGAACAGATAGCAAGAAAGCTGGAAAATACGTTGCTGAGTTTCGGTGTGGAAGTAACGGTAACCAATATAATGTGCGGTCCTACCGTAACAAGATATGAACTGCAACCCAAAGCCGGTGTAAAAGTCAGCAGGATAGTGGCTTTGGCCGATGATATAGCCTTAAACCTTGCTTCACGGGATGTGAGGATAGAAGCTCCGGTGCCGGGAAAATCGGTAGTGGGTATAGAAGTACCCAATACCAAAAAGAGTGTGGTATCGCTTAAAGAAGTTATTGCTTCCAAAGAGTTTCAGGGTTCAAAAAGCCTTCTTACCATTGCAATAGGTAAAGATATTGCCGGCAACTGTACGGTTGCCGACGTCAGACGCATGCCTCATATGCTTATAGCCGGTGCAACCGGTTCGGGAAAAAGCGTATGTATCAACTGTATTATTACCAGTATTTTATACAAAGCCACTCCCGATGATGTGCGCTTTATAATGATAGACCCTAAGAAAGTGGAATTGATTAATTATAACGGGATACCGCATCTGTTGATTCCGGTAATCACCAATCTTAAAAAAGCCGCTGGAGCTTTGAATTGGGCGGTAGAGGAAATGACCAACAGATATGACATGTTCAATAAAAGGGGAGTGCGCGATATCAATACATACAACGACTCGGTAAAAGGCGATCCGCAACTGAAAAAACTGCCCAATATCGTGATAATAATTGACGAGCTGGCCGACCTTATGATGTCCAATCCGGGCGAAGTGGAAGAATCCATATGCAGACTGGCACAACTTGCCAGAGCTGCCGGCATCCATCTTATAATCGCAACACAGCGACCTTCCGTCAATGTCATAACCGGTGTTATCAAAGCAAACATTCCGTCCAGGCTTTCCTTTGCGGTGGTTAGTCAGGTAGACTCCAGAACCATATTGGATATGGGCGGAGCGGAGAAACTTTTAGGAAACGGAGATATGCTATTCCATCCCATGGGCTTATCCAAACCGGTCAGAATGCAGGGCGCATATATATCCGATGCCGAGATAAACAAGGTGGTGGAATTTATTAAACAAAGAACCTCTGCAACTTATGATGAAGATGTAGTGGAAAATATAGAAAAAGCGGACAAAAAAGGTTCGGACAGCGACATGGAAAATGAAGTTGACGAACTGTTGCCTGCGGCAATAGACCTTGTGGTGGAAGCAGGTCAGGCATCGGTTTCCTATCTGCAGAGAAAACTGAAACTGGGGTACGGCAGAGCCGCAAGAATTGTGGACCAGATGGAGTTAAGAGGTATAGTCGGACCTTTTGAAGGTTCCAAGCCCAGAGCGGTACTTATCTCCAGAGACGAGTGGGCGGAAATGCAGATGAATAATCCCGATTTGGATATCAACTGAAAATAAGATGAAGACATATTCAATAGTAACCTTGGGATGCAAAGTAAATCAATATGAATCGGCGACCATTGCATCAACTCTTGATGCAATGGGTTTTCAATACAAAAAGTTTCCCGATATTTGCGATATCTATGTTATAAACACATGTACCGTGACCGCTATGAGCGATAGAAAATCACGGCAGATGATAGGTAAAGCGCGAGCGTCAAATACAGACAGCATCATTATCGCTACCGGATGTTCGGCTCAAGCCGATGCACAGGCCCTGCACGGAAGCGGTGCGGATATAGTACTGGGAAATAATGAAAAAAGCTGCATTGATACGATACTTTCATCATATTTAAAGGAAAAAACCGGTAAATTAACGGTTGTTTCGGATATTTTCCGTGAAAAAGAATATATACACGGTTGCTTTCCCGATAAATGGGAGCGAACCAGAGGGTATCTTAAAATACAGGACGGATGTGATAATTTTTGTTCCTACTGCATTATACCTTACGTAAGAGGAAGAGCCAGAAGCAGGGATATTGACGATATCGTTGCGGAAGCCCGATACATGGCATCCAAGGGCATTAAAGAAGTTGTACTTACAGGCATACATTTGGACTCTTACGGCAAAGACAAAGGTAATCTGAGCATTATTGACGTCATTTCAAAGATAAATGACATAGAGGGTATTGAAAGAATAAGGTTAGGTTCTCTGGAGCCCAAAATAATAACGGAAACTTTTGTGGAAGAAATAAAGAAATACGACAAATTATGCCCCCATTTTCATATGTCATTGCAATCGGGTTCGGATGCAGTTTTATCCGATATGAGAAGGCGATATGATTCGGAAATGTTTTTAAATGCAATAAACATGTTGAGAAACAACATTCCCGATGTGGAGTTTACCACCGACATAATAGCGGGATATCCGACCGAAACGGAAGAGGACTTTAATAAGAGTCTGGAAATGGTGGAAAAAGCCCGGTTTATCAAAGTGCATGTCTTTAAATTCTCCAAACGACCCGGTACAACAGCGGCTAAACTTAAACCTGTTGACGGCAAAATTCTTAACGGGAGAAGCGAAAAGTTAATAAATTATGCATCGGAAATATCAAAATCAAGACTTTCAGGGTATCTCGGAAAGACATTACGGATACTTATTGAAGAGAGCGAAGACGGTTTCATTACCGGTCATACGGCAAACTATATAAAAGTGCAGGCTCCGTCGGATGACAATACTGCAGACGACTGTATCAATACATTTTGCGATGTATTGATTTGCGGCTTGACGGATGACGGACTTATGGGTGAGGTTGTTGCAAAAAAAACTGTCCGATAAAGCGGTCAATTAAAAAAACTATAGATTGAATTTACATATTTATTCTTGAAAAAAACAATGTTTTACAGTAAACTACAAGTATGAACTGCAAAGGAGATATGTAAAGTGGATAGAGGATCAACAATTAATCTCGACTTTCTGAAAGGTCATCATGCCGAAACAAGAGAAATACTTACACTTGTTTTCACTTCCATGACCGAAAAAGGGTATGATCCCGTAAACCAACTGGTCGCATATCTTATGTCAGGGGATCCAACCTATATAACCAGCCATAACGGTGCCAGGAATGCTATTAGAAAGTTGGAAAGGGATGAAATAATGACTGAACTTATTCAGTATTATTTCGCATCAAAATAACTTAGATGGTAATTATTGCAATTGATTACGGCGACAAAAGAATAGGGGTTGCCAAGAGTGACCCTTTGGGTTTTCTGGCTCACGGTGTTACAACAATAGAATGGAATAGAGACATAAATAAACCTCTGGATGTATTAGAGGAGATTGTTGATGAGCACAAAGCAGGTCGCATAGTGGTGGGGCTTCCTCTCAATATGGATGATTCGGAAGGTGAAAAAGCCATTAAAGTGCGCGCCTTTGCATCCATGCTGGAAGAGCGTTGCAAAATACCCGTTATACTGTTTGACGAAAGGCTTTCCACCGTAGAGGCTCATGACATTATGCATATGCAGGGAAAGAAGACGGGAAAAGACAAAAAAAGAATAGATATGGTAGCAGCCTGTGTAATACTGCAATGCTATCTTGATGAAATGAATAAAACAAAAAAATAATAAGATTACGGATTTGTATATAAAAGCGTAAAGGAGCAAAAATAATGGATAACGAAAGAGACAATATTATTGTGATGGAAGATGATGAAGGCAATCCTATAGAGATGACGGTTCTGGAGATGCTGGAATATGATGATAGAACCTATGTTTTGATGCAGTCAGCCGATGAATCGGAAGAGGATGCATACATATTTGAATATGAAGAAGACAAGGATGATGCAATACTGACACCGGTTGAAGACGAGCAGTTGCTGGATGAGCTTTTCGAGCTTTTTGTGGAAAAGATGGATTCGGACTTTGATGACGAGGAAGAAGAGGAATAACGGTTTATGTTAAATCTCATAAATGTGGAAAAACCCGCCAGATATACAGGCGGGGAGTTTAATGAGATAGTAAAAGACCATGATAAAATGCAATCAAGCTATGCATTCTGTTTTCCCGATATATATGAAGTAGGGATGAGTCATCTGGGAATGCGTATCCTGTACCATGTTATAAATCAAAGGAAAACTACCGTATGCGAAAGGGTTTTTGCTCCGTGGACCGATATGGAGCAGCTTATGCGTGCAAATAAAGTACCGTTATTTTCCTTAGAAACCAAAAAGCCTTTGAAAGAGTTTGATATAGTCGGTTTTACCTTACAGTATGAGATGAGCTATACCAATGTACTGAACATGCTGAATCTGGCCGATATACCTATAAGACGAAGTATGAGAACAGATCAGCACCCGATAATTATGGCGGGAGGACCTTGTGCCGCAAATCCCGTCACTTTGGAGGATGTCATAGATATCTTTCTTATCGGTGAGGGTGAGGAGGTTATTAATCAAGTACTGGATCTTTATGAAGACGGGAAAAGTACAGGGCAATCAAAAGAGGACTTTTTGAGAGAAGCGGTCGGAATAGAAGGGGTATATGTACCGAAATATCATGATTTCGATAAAAAGGTGGTAAAAAGAATAATAAAGGATCTGGACTCTGTTTCTTTTCCTACCGACTCCATAGTTCCGTATATCGGTATTGTGCATGACAGAGCTTCTTTAGAATTGTTCAGAGGATGCATAAGAGGTTGCAGGTTCTGTCAGGCCGGTTACATATACCGACCGGTAAGAGAAAAGAAAGCCTCTACGCTGATTGAGCAGACAAAGAAGATTCTTTCCGACACCGGCTATAATGAAATAGGGATGGTTTCGCTGAGCACATCGGATTATACCGACCTGAAGACTTTATGTGACGGAATGCTGGAGCACACCGAGAAAAGAATGGTTAATTTATCCGTTCCCTCCATGAGAATAGATAATTTTTCCATGGAACTGATGAACAGAATACAGAATGTACGAAAATCCGGGCTGACTTTTGCACCGGAAGCGGGAAGTCAGAGGCTGAGGGATGTTATAAACAAGAATATTACCGAAGAGGAGATATTGACTTCCGCAAAAATAGCAAAATCCGGCGGTTATGACAATATAAAGTTGTATTTTATGCTGGGATTGCCAACCGAAACGGACGAGGATGTGATAGCGATTGCCAATCTGGCAGGGAAAATTTTAGATATATTCGGAAGAAAGAGCAGGATTAACATAACGGTATCCACTTCCTTCTTCATACCGAAACCCTTCACTCCTTTTCAGTGGTGTCCTCAGATTACCGTGGAAGAAATGATAAGAAGGCAGAGACTGCTGAAAAGTCATATAAAGGAGAAGAAAATAAAGTACAACTGGCACGATTTCAACACTTCGGTTGTGGAATCGGCTATATCCAGGGGAGACAGACAAGTAGGGCAAGCCATTATAAAAGCATGGGAAAAAGGATGCAAATTCGATTCCTGGAACGAGTTATTCGATATGGAAAAATGGGAACAGGCATTTAAGGAATGCTCTTTGGATATTTACGGGTGTGCATCCAAACAGATTGCGTTAGATGAGGAGTTGCCGTGGGACTTTATTGACATAGGTATAAAAAAGAGTTTCCTTAAAAACGAATATCAAAAGGCATTGAGGGAAGAAACAACCGAAAATTGCAAAGAGCAGTGTAATAACTGCGGGATTGCAAAATACAGATGCGGAGTATGTTTTGAAGATAATAAGATTTAAATTCAGAAAAACCGAGAAAGTCAAATATATAGCACATGTTGATATGATCAATGCTTTTTCGCGTGCTCTCAGAAGAGCGGAATTGGATGTATATTACACAAAAGGATTCAACCCGAGTATCAGAATGGTTTTTGCATTACCTTTGCCGGTCGGTGTATCCTCAGACAGTGAATATGCAGATATATGGTTTAATACCGAATACGAATGTCAGTATGCTTTGAATAAGTTTTCGAAAGCACTGCCGGACGGATTTGTTTTACTGGAAGCTTACGATGTAGAGAAATCCACTTTGATGGAGGATGTGGGGTCGGCCATCTACGGATTCAGAGTCAACAGCAGTAAAAACTTGAAAAAATCACTGGATAAACTCATTTCTTTGGACAGTATTGAAGTGGAGAAATCCAATAAAAAGGGTCTTGTAGATATATTACCTCATCTTTACAAAATAGATTACTACGATGAAAACAGATTTACGGTGTTATGTAAAGCCGGCGCAAAAGGCAATCTTCATCCCAGACTTCTGCTCAAAGCCCTGGAAAAGTATACAAATACCGAAATTGAAGAGATATCCATTAACAGAAACAAACTGTTTCTGAAGGTTCAATAACAACTTTTTTTAATATATGTCAGGATATCATCAGATATCGACAAAAAATGAAAGTTTTATTTGTATAAAGCACTTTCCGAAATGTATAATATATACATATGTTACATGAAGATGAAAGGCTGGATGATCTTCAGCTGGAGGGTTTAAAACTTATACAGAACAAAAAACAGTTCTGCTTTGGAACCGACGCTGTTTTGCTGTCTTCATTTGCCAATGTTAGAAGCACATCGAGTGTTATCGACCTCGGTACTGGAAACGGTGTAATTCCTCTTCTTCTGTACGGTAAGTATAAGCCGGAACATATTACGGGCATAGAAATACAGAAGGATACATATGATCTTGCCGTAAGAAATATTCAACTGAACAATCTTGAGGATAAGATAACCGTTATAAACGGCGATATACGTAATATCAGGGAGTACTTCAAGGCCGGCAGTTTTGATCATGTCGTGACAAATCCTCCTTATCTCAAGACGGGAACGGGTATAATTAGTACAGCCGACACGATGGCATATGCACGGCATGAGATACTGTGCACCTTAGAGGACATACTGAAGGCTACAAAGTATCTTCTGAAGACCAAAGGTGTCTTTACAATGGTTCACAGACCCCAAAGGTTGGACGAAATATTGTTATTGATGAAAACTTATGCAATTGAGCCTAAAACAATAAGATTTGTGCATGCAAATGTCAAATCGCCCGCTATTCTGGTGCTGATACAGGGATTAAAAGACATGAATCCGTCAATAAGCGTGGAGCCTCCGTTTATAATACATAAACCGGACGGCAGTTATACCGAAGAACTTAACATATTGTACGGGAGGAATTAACAGTGCTTTATCTTGTTGCTACACCTATAGGCAACCTTTCCGACATATCCAAAAGGGCAATAGAAACTCTTTCCAATTGCGACTATATCGCATCGGAGGATACAAGACACACTTTGCGTCTGCTGAATGCCTTGGGTATCAAGAAGAAACTCGTAAGTTACCATCAGCATAATATGGAGTCAAGCGGACAGAGTATACTTAACGATGTGATTAACGGGATGGATGTCTGTCTGGTTTCCGATGCCGGTTGTCCCGCAATATCCGATCCTGGTAACGAGCTTGTAAAACTTATGCACCGGCACAACCAGAAGGTAACGGTCATACCTGGACCCAATGCCGCAATCAGTGCCCTGATGATATCGCCTTTTGATACTTCTTCTTTTTGTTTCGAAGGTTTTCCTCCGGTAAAGATATCGGAAAAGAAACGGTTTTTCGAGAAGATTCGTGAGGAATTGCGTACTTGCATAGTATACGAAGCACCTCATAAACTTATTAAAACAATAGATGTCGCAAGACAGGTTATGGGCGGTGACAGAAGAGTATCGCTGGTAAAAGAGATAACCAAGATATATGAGACAATTGTTGTGGACAGTCTGGACGGTATAGCAAAATACTTGGAGCAAAACCCGCCGAAAGGGGAGTATGTAATAGTTTTCGAGGGTAATACCGATACAAACAATGAAACAGAAAACCCTTGCCCTCATTCCGAACGGGATATAGCCGAGAAATATGAGGAACTTATAAAAAACGGCCTTTCCCGCAAAGATGCCATGCGAAAAGTTGCCGTTTTGTTTAATATGTCAAGAAATGACGTTTATTCAATATTATTCGGTAGCAGATGACAAATCTTTAATACATTTATTGCATACTTTATTGCCGTGATATACCTCAAGAGCATCGGTAGATCCGCAGAAGCAACATCCCGGTTCAAATTTCCTTATAAGTATGCAATCATCTTCCATGGATATTTCCACAGCCTCTCTCTTACCTATATTAAGGGATTTTCGTAATTCTATAGGAACTACGATTCTTCCCAACTCATCTATTTTTCTTACAACTCCGGCTGACTTCATATTAATCCTCCAATAAAATTCATCACGAGTTATTCTACCAATTAATTCACAATAATGCAATGATAACTTACAGGTTGATGATAAGATTTTAAGGCTCCTTGAGTGCAAATTTAAATTCCAGTATAGAGGAGCGGCACTGGATTTTAATCTTACGGAAGATTTCCGGACTTTTCTGTTATACAATTATCAAGCCGGCAGTCACAAGAGAGGAGGTCTAAAATGACTGCTACTAACATAAATAAGCATTTAACATTAGAAGAAAGAAAAATTATCGAAAAAGGCATTGAATCAGGTTCCACTAAAACAGCTATAGCAAAAACACTTGGTAAGGATAACTCAACTATTGGCAAAGAAATTGCCCAACATCGTACACTAACCTATCCTTGTGCACTTCCATTAGAATGTGCAGTGTATAAAAAATGTAAGCATGGTAGACTGTGTCACAAAGATTGTCCGGACTATCGACCATTCTATTGCCCAAGACGAGACAGATCTCCGGGTGCTTGTAACGGATGTCCCACATATGCTAATTGTCGTTTTAGCAAATACAGATATGAAGCGTATAAAGCACAAGCTAATTACAAGGAAGTTCTTGTAGGCGCAAGAAAAGGGTTAGATTTGGACAAAGATGATGTCGACAGATTAGCAAGTATCGTTGTACCTGCTATTAAAAAAGGTTTGTCTCCATACCATATTGTACACATGTATCCGAATATAGGGATTTCTGAAAAGACGCTCTACAACTACATTGCACAAGGAGTTTTTAGTCCTTGGAATATCATTAATATGGATCTCAGACAAAAGGTAAAACGCAAACAACCAAAACAGGAAACCGTTACATACAAGAAAAGAGAAGATAAAAAGCACTTAAAAGGACGGTTATACACTGATTATCTACAATACATCAGTGAAGAGCCTGATTTAAGTATCGTCCAGATGGATACCATCTACAATCGAATTGAAGGTCCATTCATTCAGACTTTTCATTTCCTGGATTACGATTTCTCTTTCGGCTTTTTCCATGAGGAAAGAACCGCAGAGAATATGGTAAAAGGCATAAACCTTTTGGAAGACATTATCGGCAAAGATTTGTTCATGCAACATATCCAAGTTTCACTATGTGATCGAGGTACTGAATTTTCCGATGCAGAAGGTATAGAAAAAGATTCTGACGGATTAATACGTACACGTGTATTCTATTGCGACCCTCAGGCTGCAGGACAAAAAGGAACTCTGGAAAAACGCCACACTGAGTGGCGTTACATCCTGCCTAAAGAAATAGGACTTAGAGAGCTCGGGCTCTTGGGACAAGATGATCTCAATCTCGTGCTCTCTCATTTGAATTCCGTTCCAAGGGAGAAGACTCGAGGAAAGTCACCTTTTGAACTTCTTCGCTTCTTCTGCCCGGAACTACTGGGCGCATTTACTGATTTTGGTATCCACGAAATACCAAAAGACGAAGTAATTTTGAAGCCGTACTTACTTAAAAAGTAAAGCTTCATAGCGACTGCCGGCAAACAAGTTCATAGCACTCCAACAAGTGTCATTTAGTCTTCATAAAAAATGTCTGCTAAAGGTCGCTCGCATTTGTGCGCTCTTTTTGCACCCTTCTATGATTGAGTATATAGCCTTGTAGACAACATTTCAAGTAAAAGACAGAAAATTCTTGCCGTCATCATATAGTAAACTGCCATGAATATCGGTATTTTAATCAACTGTATTACTAAAATCCATTTTTTTGAGAGTTTCTTTTATACTGGAATTTAACTTTGCACTCAAGCAGATTTTAAGGCTATGCACCGTAATATCTCAGTACATCAATCAACGCGGTTATATTCTCATACGGGACATCTTCCTGTATTTCCTGAGCGGGTGCCGCAACATATCCTCCGTTTGTA
>JAKJBR010000023.1:0-17494 GCA_022706885.1 Bacillota bacterium | reverse complement strand
ATTTCTTCGCTCCTGCGGGAGATGCATATTCGGTATATCCGGGGCATGACCAAAAACCGCTTAAATCCTTAAGACTTGTAGTATTTAATGAAGCATTACAGGATTTGAGAGCATTCTTAAAGCTGGAGTCACTGACTTCCTATGAACATGTGATGAAGATTATTGAGAGTAACGGAAAAATATCCTTCAGTAAATTCCCTGAAGATATCGAATATATTATCAATCTTAGAGAAAGAGTAAATAAGGAAATAGATAAGCTCACTGAAAAGAAATAATATGACGGTTTCCTGTGCTTATTTTAACTTTTTGATTTTGTTTATTCATTAATACAGTTAAATAAAATATCGTATAACAATGGTAATAAAAAAATCCTTTATTCCTTTGTTAACGCTATATTCAATAACGGCAATAATATTGAGTACAAACTTTAATATTACGGTTTTATTGATTTCAGGGTTGATTTCCGTTACCGTTCTTTTTATTTATACTAAAGATAAATCCGTAGCAAAGATTGTTAAGGTTTTGCTTCTTTCATTCTTTGTAATTGCATTTACCGTATTTTTCTTCTATTCACGTCTTTTGTTTATGAATATAGAAAGTGACTATTCAAACGAAAACCGGAAAGAAGTTCGATTGACGGGGTATGTAACGGAAATAGTAAAGGATCAAGTGAATAAGTTTAAAGTTATATTGAAATGCAATAACGGTTTTAACTATTTTGTCACTATGAAGGATGATGGTATAAGGATAGGGGATATTATTGAACTGTCGGGAATGTTGTATAAGCCGGAAAGTGCAGGTAATAAAGGACAGTTTGATTATCAAAAATACTGTTATTCAAAGAATATATCGGCGGATATATACGTAAACAGGGGAAATATATCAAAGATAGGTAGTAAACCGTTTATCGGGTTTATAGGGAACATAAGAGAAAAAGCGGTAGAAAGGGTAATGAAGCATCTAAATGAAGATAAAAGAGGAATTGTTGCAGCACTTATAGCCGGTTCATGCACTTATCTGGACAGAAACACAACAAGTACATTCCAAAAAAGCGGATTATCGCACATCTTAAGCATATCCGGCACCCACTTCAACATATTAATCATTCCGTTTTATTATCTGTTAACTTTGTTATCAAAGAACAACAGATTCTCTATGATATTCACAATATTTGCAGTATTATTTTTACTTGTATTTACAGGTTTAAGAATAAGTGCAATCAGAGCGGCATTATGTATTGTTACATTATTCTTCTCCAATATGTTCTATTTCGACTCCAACAGGTATTTGCCTATATGTCTCTCTTCAATAATCATTATTTTGATAAATCCTTTATCTGTTTACGATTACGGCTTTATTATGTCCTACTGCTGTGTGGTATCAATAGCATTGTTCAGCAGAAAAATCCGTTCATTTTTTGTATTACAGATTGATAAATTAAAGAAAACCCTGCAGGAAAAGGTGCTGAAGAAACATATTGTATTGGAAGACTATTACAGAAGAATAAGGAAGACAAAGTTGAAAGCAGTTATTCTAAAAGTACTATCCGCTATCAGTCTTTTATTATCCGTTCAACCTTTGACGGTGTTTATATCATACAGGTTGTTTCACTGTATATATCCATACTCTCTCTTTTCCAATCTTATAATCTTTATACTCATAACCCCGTTATTTTTATCGCTTTGGACCGCTATATTATTTCCCCGGATAATGTGCCCCGTATTCAATCTGTTGGCTAATATTCTTATTAATTTTGCCGAATATGTCGGCAATTTACCTTATTCAAAGCTCTATGTTAAACATATACCCGATGTGTTTTTTATCGTTATTTTATGTACATATCTGTTTATAAAGTATAAACCTGTAAAAAGCAGGATAAATAAATATATCGTTATCAGTGTTGCAACGCTATTATGCGTAATAACTCTTTGTATAAATAATACTCCGAAAGTCGTTTTTATGGATGTAGGGCAGGGTGATTGCGCCGTTATAACCTTGTCAAACGGATATAACATAATGATTGATACAGGCGAATATATAGATTTATCCGCTGTTGCATATCGTACAGGACATAAAATAGATATGATTATACTTACACATTCCGATTCCGATCATTGCGGTGCAATTGAAGATGTTTTGGATAA
Source organism: Bacillota bacterium (assembly GCA_022706885.1). GTDB lineage: Bacteria > Bacillota > Clostridia > DUPQ01 > DUPQ01 > DUPQ01. The sequence continues at coordinate 15,350 of JAKJBR010000023.1, read as the reverse complement.
CTTCTCGGTGGATAATGTTTATCTTCCATATTCAAATCATAAGGACAATATTAAACTATCTGACCAATTGAGCATGAATTATCCGGATACATATTACGGCATGCTCAGAAGAGGTGATGAGATAAGAACCGAAGGAGTGTGTATCAAAGTACTAAACCCCGATACTGATATCGTTTATACAAATGCAAATGACGGTTCGGTAGTTTTTAATCTGTATACAAAAGCCGGCAGTTTTCTTTTTACCGGAGATGCGGACATAAAAAAGATACCTTCAGATATATTTTTAAAATGTGACATAATTAAGATGCCCCATCACGGAGATGATAAGGCTATAAATTCGGAAATAATTGATTATATATCTCCGAAAATAGCGGTTATATCGGTCGGAAAACATAACAGGTACGGTCATCCGGGAAGAAAAACTCTGGATACACTTACGGAAAAAGGTATAAATACTTTGCGAACGGATATTAACGGATCGGTTACCGTATACCTTATAAACAGAAAATACTATCTGTTTAAATACAGATGAAATGTGTTAAAATCTATGTGTGAAATACGAAGATATTAAAAATGAAATATCGGGCAACATTTTTAAACAGGTGTATCTGTTTTACGGTGACGACGAGTATCTTAAGCAATCGGTGGTAAATGCTTTAAAAACAGCAATTATCCGATACACGCAAGCGGAATATGACAATGTAAAGTTTGATGATACTTCAAAAATAGAGGATATCATTAATGAATGTGCCACTTATTCCTTCAGCGGTAACAATAAATTCATAACCTGCAGGAATACCGGATTTTTCAACAAAGAGGAATTCAGTGATAAAATTATCAGTCTTAGCGATTATGTTACCGAAGGTGTCTACTTATTCTTCATTGAAAACGACATCAATAAAAGACTGTCAGGCTTTAAGCACTATAATTCCAAAAACAGTGCTTACGAGATAACCAAAGGAACTTCTGAGGACATTAAGAGATTTGTATATTCCGCTTTCAGAAAAGAGGGGAAGAACATATCTTCGGAAAATCTCAATCTTTTTCTGGAATATTCCGGTCTTAATCTTTCCTTTGTGACATTAAGTATAGATAAGATTCTGCTATATATTCAGCCCTCCAATGAAGTAACCGCGGAAACGATAAAATTGTTATGCACCGGTATTACCGATGTAAAAGGATATGAACTTACCAATAATCTTTGTAAGAGAGATTTATCTGCGGCACTGGATGTCTATTACGATATGGTATCTTTAAAATATGCTTTACCGTATTTTACCGCTATTCTTTTCAATACTTTCTATGAAATGTACACGATTAAAGTTAATAATATTACATCCTCAAACGATTTTCGAGTGAGAAAAGCCATTCAGAATTCCAAAGAGTTCAGTACAGAACAATTAAAGAATATTATATATGCCATATCGGAAGCCGATCATGATTTCAAGACGGGAAAACTCGGTCAGGATTCGGCAATGGTAACATTGATGTCAACAATAGTAAATTCTTAATATTATGTTATAATACCGGAGGTTGAGGTAAAAATATGCGTTGGGACAGAAAAGAATATTTGGATTATGTAACGTTTAAAGAGAATAAAAGGCCTATGTTTGTAGAACTGTTCGGACCGCTTATAGGTCTGGAAGAGGAATGGATTGAACAGGGCGCTACCGAAGATGAAATAAATATGACGGCATTTGACTGGGACTATGTTCCGTATGTTAATTGCGGTGCAAATTGCGATATATTCGACGGGCCTGAAGAAAGAGTAATAGAAGAAACAAAGGAACATATTATCACTATCGATGCTTTGGGAAGAAAAATGAAATTGATGAAAGGAGCCGCAACCATACCGCTACCAATGGATTATCCCGTTAAAAATATGGATGACTGGTTAAAATTGAAGCATCTGTATCAGTTCAGGGAAGAAAGGATAGATTATAACCAGGTAGAAAAGGCTAAAGAACAGCAAAAACAAGGTGTTATGGTGCGGGCGGAAGTTCCGGGCGGATTCGATTTACCCAGACAATTGATGGGAGAAGAGGAACTCTGTTATGCCTACTATGAACAACCGGAACTGATAGAAGATATTCTCAATACCGCGGCGGATACCGCTATTAAATGTTGCGAGAGACTTTCCAAGCACTTAATTGTCGATCATTTACACATTCATGAGGATATGGCGGGAAAATCCGGTTCGCTTATAGGGCCTTTGCATATAGAAGAATTCTTACAGCCTTATTACCTTAAAATATGGGATGCTTACAAAAATAACGGGTGTACAATATTCGTTCAGGACTCCGACGGCAACATGAATTCCGTCATAGATGCTTTTCTGAATTGCGGATTGAATCAGATGTATCCCATGGAACCTGCTGCGGGAATGGATATAGTAAAAGTACACGCAAAATACGGTACAAGGTTATCACTTAAAGGCGGTATAGATAAGTTCATTTTAAGAGACAGTAAACTTGCGGTATTAAGGGAGTTGGAGTATAAGATGCAACCTTCAATGTTAAAAGGCGGTATTGTTTTCGGTCTGGATCACAGAATACCCAACGGTTCCTCACTGGAGTTGTACAGATACTATGTTAAAACTGCAAGAGAGATTTTAGGAAGAGAACCGCTGGATAAGAAAAACAAAGGATGGATGAGACAGGCTATATAAGCTGTAACCGGTAGTACATCATTTATGCAGAAGTATATAAAACACAATCCGAACGGACTCCGTTCGGATTTATATTAAATTAAGACAGATTTATTTCTTAAAGGATTATTTAAGATGAACCGATAATTTAGATTTATGTCTGGCAGCTTTATTTCTGTGTATTATACCGTCGGAAGCCGCTTTATCAACAGCTTTCATTGCTTCCATGATAAGTTGCTTTTTATCCGGTGAGTCATTTTCTATTGCCAGTCTGGCATCTCTTAACTGTTTTCTGGTAGAAGATTTTTTTGCCGAATTAACCAATCTTTTCTTCATTGAGACACTAACTCTTTTTTCCGCTGATTTTTTATTTGCCAAAGTATCCACCTCCAAATGAATTACTGAATATTTATAACACATTATACTGAAAATATCAATTATTATCCACTTAAATATGATAAAATATATACATGAAAAACAGAATTGATGAACTGGTAAAAATATTGAATTATCACAACAGAAGATATTATGAATTGGATGCACCCGAGATATCCGACTATGAGTATGATATGCTGATGAATGAGCTTATCGCTCTTGAACAGCAATATCCCGAATACAGATCGGTTGAATCGCCGACACAAAGAGTCGGGGGAAAACCTCTTAAGGAATTTGCAAAAGTAAAACATACGGTTCCGTTGGAGAGTTTGTCCAACGCGTTTTCTTATGAAGAATTGTATGCTTTCCATGAAAGAATATTAAAAGAAAGTATTAAACCTGAGTATGTGTTGGAGAAAAAGATTGACGGTCTTTCGGTTACTTTGGAGTATGCGGACAATATATTTGTAAGAGGTGCTACCAGAGGAGACGGAATATTCGGGGAAGATATAACGGAGAATCTGAAAACCGTTCATAACATACCTTTGAAGTTACATACAAGAGAATTAATACCTTATCTTGTAGTTCGCGGAGAAGTATATATGGATAAGGATAGTTTTGCTAAGATAAATGAAGTTGCGGAAGAGAACGGTGAGAAACCGTTCGCAAATCCGAGAAACGCCGCTGCGGGTTCACTAAGGCAGTTGGATTCAAAAATAACGGCCAAAAGAAATCTGAAGATATTCGTATTCAATCTGCAAAGTATACAGGGAGCACTTTTCGATACCCATGTTCAGACATTGAATTTTCTGAAAGATGCAGGTTTTGTCGTAAATGATGTTATAAGAGTATCGGGTGATATGAAAGACATTATTTCCGGTATAGAGGAAATACATGATAAGCGATTTTCCTACAAATACGATATAGACGGTGCAGTAATCAAACTGAATAATATTGCGGACAGGGAAGTTTTAGGCTCCACCGCTAAGGCACCCAGATGGGCTATTGCATATAAATATCCTCCCGAACAGAAGGAAACCGTGGTCAAGGACATATTTGTACAGATAGGAAAAACGGGGGTACTGACTCCCAATGCCGAATTCGATCCGGTTTTTGTATCGGGCAGTACAATAAGCAGAGCAACATTGCATAACATGGATTTTATCGATACCAATGACATAAGAATTAACGACCATGTAATAATTCAGAAAGCCGGTGATATCATACCGGAGGTTGTCAGAGTTTTAAAAGATAAAAGGACAGGGAAGGAAATCAGGTTCAAAATGCCTGAAAATTGTCCGTTCTGTAATTCCGATGTTCAAAGAGTGAAAGATCAGGCGGCATACAGATGCACCAACATAAACTGTATAGGTCAGATTTCCAGGCGTCTGGAACATTTTTGTTCCAAAGATGCAATGGATATCGAGGGATTAAGTACTGCAACTGTGGAAAAGTTCATGGATTTATCATTGTTAAAGGATATTGCGGACATATATGATTTGCATAATAAGAGGGAACAACTGCTGAAAATTGAAGGATTCGGAGAGAAAAGCGTAAATAAACTGCTTTCGGCTATAGAGAAATCTAAGAGCAATAATATTGACAGACTTATCTTCGGTATAGGGATTCTGTATATAGGTCAGAAAGCATCCTCATTGCTTGCGGAAAATTTCCCCGACATGCAGAGTATTATGGCAGCCCGAGTAACGGATTTTACATCCATAGATACATTCGGAGAGGTAATGGCAAACAGTATAGCGGATTACTTTAAAGACGAAAAAGCCGTTAACCTCATAAACCGATTGGAAGCTCAGGGTGTTAATATGCAATCTCTTAGCTACAACAATACACAGAAGCTCAGCGACAAACTCATCGGAAAGACATATGTTATAACAGGCTCCTTTGAAGAATATACCAGAGATCAGTTGAGAAGTATTATTACTTCCAACGGAGGTAATGTTACCGAAAGCGTTTCCAAAAAGACCGATTATGTTCTTGTAGGAGATAAGCCGGGAAGCAAACTGACAAAAGCTCAGGCTCTGGGGATAAATATTATTGATTTGGAACAATTTAAATCATCTTTGTTGTAATAGCGGCAATTGGAGTTATAATAAAAGGCGGACTTATACTTTAAGGAGAGTTTGAAATATGAAAAACAGAAGAATTTTATGTATTTTACTGATAGTATTAACGTTTTTATCTTTAACCGGATGCAGAAAAGTATATGAGACACACAGACCGGTAAAACCGGTAACGGCAAATATAGTAGCACTGAAAGGACCTACCGGTATAGGAATGGTCAAAGTGATGAACGATATAATATCTCTTTCCGATTATGTAAACACAAAATTTAAGATAATGACTTCACCCGACACGGTTGTTGCGGGATTACTGGATAAAAGCATAACCATAGCTGCCGTTCCTACAAACCTTGCAGCGGTTCTGTACAACAAGACGGAAGGAGAAATACAGATATTGGCGGTTCACACATTAGGTGTACTGCATATCTTGGATAAAACGGGCAATATAAAGAGTGTAAAAGATCTGAAAGGTAAAACCCTTGTTACAAGCGGACAAGGTTCGTTACCGCAATATGTCCTGAACTTTATATTATCCGAAAACGGCATTAATCCGGAAACGGATATTGAAATAGTGTATAAAGCGGAACACAGCGAAGTCGCCACATTGCTTCTTTCGGGGGAAGCGGACATTGTCATGCTTCCGGAACCGTTTGTTTCCACCGTTTTGAATAAAGATGTTTCCATTAATCATGCGATAAATCTGAATGATGAATGGGTTAAAAGTGCACCGGATATAACGTTGTCAATGGGCTGCCTGGTGGCACAGAAATCTTTTATAGAGGAATATAAGGAGGAAGTGGATACTTTCCTTGAGTTATATGAAGAGTCTATAGATTGGGTTTTAGAGCAGCCGTACAATGCCGCTCCTCTCATAGTATCATCGGGTATTCTGGATAACGAAAAGGTAGCGGAAAGTGCAATACCCAATTGCAACATTGTCTATATCGATGCTGCGGATGCAAAAGACAGCTTAAACGCATTTTTTAAATTTCTTTACAATAACAACCCCGCTTCGGTAGGCGGTAAGGTTCCGGATAACGGAATATATTACGAAAGATAGAAGGAGCAAATATGACACAATGTAATCACAACTGCTCTGACTGCAGTCAGAATGATTGCGAGAGCAGAATACAAAAAGAACAAACCAATGATTTTTCTCAGATTAAAAATGTTGTCGCCGTTTTAAGCGGTAAAGGAGGAGTAGGAAAAAGCATGGTAACAAGCCTTCTGGCTGTGGAACTTACCAGAGCGGGGTATAAGGTGGGCATTCTGGATGCGGACATTACCGGTCCTTCAATACCTAAAGCTTTCAACTTAAGCGAACATATAAGGGGCAATGAGGCGGGAATATTTCCCGCAAAGACCAATTTCGGTACAAAAATAATAAGTATAAACCTGCTTTTGGAAAATACGACAGATCCTGTTTTGTGGAGGGGTCCGGTTATTTCCGGTGTGCTTAAACAATTTTATACCGATGTTGTATGGGGAGAATTGGATTATCTGCTCATAGATATGCCCCCCGGAACGGCAGATACCGCTCTTACGGTATTCCAGTCCATACCTGTAGACCAAGCCATAATAGTTACAACACCGCAGGATCTTGTATCCATGATAGTGGAAAAAGCAATTAAAATGGCTGATATGATGCATATTTCGGTTTTGGGAGCCGTACAGAATTTCAGTTATGCGGTATGCGATAAATGTAATAATAAAATTGAGCTTTTCGGTGATACGGATACAAATAAACTGAGTATTCCGGTTCTGGACAGGATACCTTTTGATAAAAGATTAAGTGCTGCTATGGACAGAGGAATGATAGAGCTTACGGAACATACATATATCACCAATACGGTTAAGAAACTTATTGAAAGGAGTAAGTAAGTATCTTAATATTAATCTGTAAGTTTTTTGGGGGACTGAACAAATGAAGAAGGAAAAATATATTCGTTTTTGCATCAATTGGTCTAAACCCTATATCAGGAAATATAAGTTTCAATTATTATTTTTATTATTTTTAATTGTTATTTCTACCTGTCTAAACCTTGTTCAAGTTAACTTTGTTCAAAGAAGCATCGATGCAGTACTCTCGCGAGATAAAATGCTCTTAGTTAAAATTCTATTTTTGTTTATTACTGTAACATTAGTACGTCTTATTCAAAATTTCTTATATGGACATTACTCAAAAAAAACATCACTTACCATGAATAAAGACTTAAAAGACGCATTTATTAAAAAGGTATTGAATGCTAAAATTGGTGAAATAAAAAAATGGTCGAGTGGCGATTTGAACACAAGGAATAACTCTGACATACCAAACGCTTTAGGTTTTATCAGTCAGGTTTTTTCTAATTTTATTTTAAGTCCGTTTATGGCAGTAGGCGGGTTTATATATTTACTTATCTATAACTGGAAATTGAGTTTGCTCGTATTTTTACCTCTACCGATTTTAGCCTATCTGTTAAATCTCATGTCCGATTGTTCCAGTCAGATATATAAAAGGTTACAAAAAATAAACAGTGATTATACGGAAGAAATTTACGATATTATACATGGCGAAGAGACTATTAAGGCCTATAATATGCAATCCTATAAATTGAAAAAAATCAGAGCAGTTACATTTAAGTTTTTAAAAGAAGGAAATGCATATGGGAAAAACGATGCAATAACACTGGCACTTATCTTATCTGTTACTTATTTGCCCAGCATTATTGCCTTAATATATGGTGCATTTTTGATTACTAAAGGGGAGATAACTGTTTCATTATTATTTGCATATAGTCAGCTTATACCAACTATTTGCTCACCTACAATTTCACTCTTCGGTGCAGTCAAGTCCATTAAGAATTCATATCATTCCATGAAACGTGTAGATGAAGTTATGAATATTGAATCGGAAAGATACTCCGGCAATGATTTTGTTCTAAATAAAGACACAATTATCAAATTTGATAATGTACACTTCGGCTATGATTCGGATAGTAAAGTTCTTAAAGATTTTGAACTTCAACTTGATAAAGGAAAATGTATAGGAATTGTAGGTAGCAGCGGTGCCGGTAAAACAACCATAGTACATCTGATATGTGGATTATATGAAGTTGAACAAGGAAGTATATCAATCTTTGATCATGATATCAAAGATTGGAATCTTGAGCAATTAAGGTCAAAAATAGCCTATGTGTCGCAGGAAACTTATATATTACCCGGTACAATTTACGAGAATGTCCGATTTGGTAATCTTGATGCTACAAAAGAGGAAGTCGAAAATGCTATACAAATGGCAGGGTTACAAACTTTTATTGATAGTTTAAAAGACGGATATGATACTGTATTATCAGAGGATGGAGATAATCTTTCAGGAGGACAGCGTCAAAGACTTTCTATTGCACGAGCATTTTTAAGAAATGCTTCAATCTATATTTTCGATGAACCGACCGCTTCTTTGGATCCGGAAACAGAAGAACAGGTTTTAAGAGAGATTGAGAATATTATAAAATTTAAGAATATTGCTGCTATTATCATTTCTCATAACATAAAAACGCTCAGAAATTGTGATGAAATATACTTTATCAGAGAAGGTACGGTAATTGAAAAAGGCTCAATAAATGAGTTAACCGATAAAAAAGGTGAGTTTTATAATCAATTTTATGAATGTGTTGAGGTAAGAAGCTTATGAAAAAATATTTAAAAACAACCCTCACACCTCTTAGAATTATACCTTTTCCGAAAATGAGTTACACACTCGGAATGCTCTTAGAAGGACTAATGTTTCCGTGTATTCAATTACTGTTGAGCTTAATGCAAAAGTACCTCGTTAATTCGGTTGAGTATAATGATGCAGGTTATATGACATATGTTTATATATTAGCTGCGGCAATATTGATTATGCTCTTAATTATAAATCCGATAGCAAATTATTTTAAAGAGAAAAGCATGCGTATTTTTACAAAGAATATTCGTGAATATTCAATTGACAGATTGATTAGATACCCTCATGCATATTATGAAAAAAATCATTCAGGAGATATCATTTCTCGTTTGCGTGGTGATGTTGAATCACTTGCCGGTATATATTCCGGCACTTTATTTCGGTTATTATTAGGAATATTTTACGGGGTCGGTTCTATTATATTGATGACTTTCCTTTGCTGGCAATTGGCAATATTAGTTATATTCCTCGGTGTATTTGAGACCTATGTAATTGCCGAAATATCCAAGAAGATAGAAATAAACACTGAAATCGCACAGAAGGCATTTAGCAAACAGAATCAACTGTTTTTTGATATTGTAAAAGCATTGAGTTTTATAAAAATGGCATCTCTCGGTAAATTCATGAATAGAAAATATAATAATGTCATTGATGAAGCTATTGATGTAAATATTAAGATTAATAAAATAAATATTGTTCTAAACTCGGTCAATATAGTTTTTGAAGCTTTAAATTTACTGATAGTTTTAAGTATAGGTATTGTATTATATTTTGCCAAAATTGTGGATTTGGGTTCGGTTATGTCCTTTCTCATATTACAAGACGGAATATCCTATATGATTGATAACTTAAAAGGCTTTTTCGGATCAATTAACGGACAAATCGTAAACTTTAAACGAGCATCGGAGCTTTGGAATCAAGAACCTGAAATTGTGGTTTTAACCAACGATAATGAATCAATAACTAACGATACGGTTTATCTTGATCATGTAACTTTCAGATATGAGACCGAAGATTCCGATGCCTTGAATAATGTAAGTTGTACCATACCTAAAGGTCAAATAACTGTCATTTACGGACCATCGGGTGGAGGTAAATCAACATTAGTTAAATTACTCCTTAAATTGTATCCTATTAATTTAGGTTCCATTAAAATCGGAGAGATAAAATATGAAGAACTGGATACTATGACAATTCGCGATTTTTATACTTATGTTTCGCAGGATACCTACCTTTTTTATGATTCGGTTGAAATGAATATAAGATGCGGAAATGAAAATGCGACGATGGATGAAGTAATTGAAGCTGCAAAATTTGCCGGTGCTCATGACTTTATTATCAATAAATCAAACGGCTATCAGACTATGATAGAAGAACATGGTCATAATTTCTCAGGTGGTGAAAAACAAAGAATTGCTATAGCAAGAGCAGTATTGAAAAATTCAAATTTTGTTATATTAGATGAAGCAACCAGTGCCATAGACTTAAGTAATGAAGCTAATATTTTCGGCTATATTATAAAACAATCGAAATCAGGAAAAACAATATTGATTATTGCGCATCGTGAATCGACGCTTAAATTGGCAGATAACGCAATAAAAATTGAACAAGGGAAAATGATAGAATAGGTGATATAACGTATGGAATCAAAATACAAAAACTTTGAAGGAATAATGGAATGATTACAAAGAAACAGTTACATCAAATTGAAAAGTGGTTGTTCGCCAATGCCAGACCGCTTGAGATTGCAAAATGGAACTTGATATTTTATAAGGGTACCAAGGAAAGTCTGATTGTTGAAATGCTCAAATATCAAAATATTGACGGCGGGTTCGGTAACTGCTTTGAACCGGATATTTGCACACCGGAATCTTCGGCAGTTGCTTCAGCTGAAGCAATTATCCTGTCTCAGGACTTCGGGTTGAGTTTAGATGCTAAGTGGGCAAGGAACCTGTTGAATTGGTTTGAAAGTACCGCTAAAAACACATCTGCTGTTTGGGAACGTGTACCGAAATCTTTAGATGATTATCCTCATGCACCGTGGTGGGATTATTCTACTAAATCGGTATTTAAACCCTTTCCTAACGCCGTGGCGGCTTCTGCCTTGCTTTTCGGCACACATTCACAGCGTTTACTTGGCGAAAGAATAGCAAAGCGATGTATTGAATTTATATTTGAAGACCAGTCTTTTGATTGGTTTGATACACACAGTTTGCAAAGATTATTTATCGTGTTGCTGGATATGAAATCTCCGTTAATAACTCCGGAAGTAATTGAAAAAATGAATTTACGTGTGGTAAAGAGCGTCAGTTTTAATAAAGATGAATGGGCAAGGTACGTGGCACAACCGTTGGATTCCGTTGATTCACCTGATTCTTATTGGTACAATCTGCTTGCTAAGGGAATTGAAGTTAATCTCGATTATTGGGAGAATACATTGACAACTGACGGATACTGGCCGTTGAATTTCAGTTGGGGAACCGATACGGAAGCTGCACAATCCGCCACAAGAAGTTGGATAGGATATACTGCGGTAAAACGTGTAAAAACTCTCAAAGCATTTGATAGAATCGAAAAGTGAAGTTTGATGTAAAAAACTCTATTTATTATTTTAAATTGCGGAGTGAATTATATGGAGATTAAGCGATATAAAAATGATGCTACATATTCCTATACATTAGGAATGGCCCCTACAATTGAATTGATCAGACACAAAAGAAGCATTATACGGAAAATATATGTTCACCCGAATTATATGGTAAAGGATGATACACATAATATTTTTAATATTTGTGAAGATGCGAAATTGCCTTATGAAATCAGCCAGAAAAAATTTAATTGTTTGTCAACCAAAGAGAATGTTTACGTAATAGGTGTTTTTGACAAATATGATGCGGATGTAGAACCTTTAAAGCCGCATGTTGTTTTAGTGAACCCCTCTGACTCCGGTAACTTGGGTACAATTATACGTACAGGGTTAGGATTCGGATTCAAGGATTATGTCATTATAAGACCCGGTGTGGATATATATGATCCGAAGACAATCCGCTCCTCAATGGGTGCATTTTTCCATGTTCGATTCTCGTATTATAATTCGTTTGAACAGTATATGCAGGAATTTTCAAATCATCATATATATTTATTCATGCTGGATGGAAAAATCAATTTAAAGGACATAAAGGAAAGGCCGCAACAAATCCCGTTTTCCCTCGTTTTCGGCAATGAGGGCTCAGGACTTCCCGATATCTTTCATAATTACGGGGACACCATATATATTGCACATAATAATGAGATTGATTCTTTGAATTTATCTGTTGCTTTCGGCATTGCTGCCAATGCGTTTGCAGAATAATTAATTTTTATGAGATTAATTTAAAAATAGGATTATATGTATAACGGAAAACAAATTTTCTGCAAAAAAAAACGGGGTAACCCGTTTGTTTTTAACAAAATCTCTTTATAGCATCTGTTAACGGCTTAATATCATCGGTATGTGCAACCAGTGATATGGGTTTACTTAGGTCTAAACTGAATATACCCATAATGGATTTGGCATCCACAACATATCTGCCGGAAACCAGATCGATATCGTAATCAAAAGCGGAGACTATATCCGCAAATTCCTTGACATCGCTTATTGAAAGAAATTTTATATCAATTTTGTTTTTCATGTCATCCTCCTAACTGCTTCAATATATCATATAGTTACTGAAACATCAATAACGGTTGTGATATAATATTATCTGTGAGGCAAATATGATTAAACTTAAAAACAGACATTTAACCGTTATTATCAATCCGTTAGGAGCGGAAATAGTTTCCGTTATTAAAGACGGATATGAATATCTATGGCAGGGAAATCCCGATATCTGGAAAGGTCAGGCTCCCAATCTGTTTCCTTTTATAGGAAGACTGAAAGATGAGGAATATGAGTATGATAACAGACTGTTTAAAGTAAAGATACACGGATTTGCCAGACATTCGCTTTTTGAGATTGTGGAGAGCAATGAGAATTATGTATCGTTGAGGATTACCGGCACTCCCGATACTTATGCCGTATATCCGTTTGATTTCGACTTTATAGTTTCCTACGAACTGATGGATAACATAATCAAGAAGCAATACATGATAATTAATAACGGGTATAAGGTGATGTATTATGAAGTCGGGGGACATGAAGGGTATAATCTGACATTTGAAAAGAATAAAATAATGGACGATTACTACATTAAGTTCTCAGACAATATTATATATAATTACACAACCGATAAGAATATTATGATTAATAAGCAGACAGAAGAGATAAATCTTTCCGATAGGAAACTGTATCTTAAGCCTGAGATTTTTAAAAATGATGCCCTTATTCTGGATTGTTCAAAATTAAGCAACAGGGAAGTTGTTCTGGAATGCTCTACTTCGAGCAGAAAAGTAAAAGTACGATTTGAAGATTTTGATTATCTGGGTATATGGACCCGCCCTTTTTACACAAATTATGTGTGCATCGAACCGTGGTCCGCTTTACCTGATTGCAATTTTATTGATAAAAAGCTGGAGAACAAGATAGGTATACGTAAGTTAACTGCCAAGAAGACGGACATGTTGGAGTATTTTATTGAGGTGTTGTGATGATTGATAATTTGGTTAAGGAAATTAAAAAGGCAAAGAGTATAGTTTTTTTCACCGGTGCGGGTGTGTCGACAGAAAGCGGTATACCGGATTTTCGAAGCACCAAAGGACTTTACTTAAGCAAATATGACGGCTATACTCCCGAGGTTATTATAAGTCACAGTTTTTTCTATCATAATCCCGATGTGTTTTATCGCTTCTATCATGACAAGATTGTGCATCCTGAAGCAAAGCCCAATGATTTTCATTACGGTATAACTAAGTTTAAGGACATGAACTATGATGTGTCCGTTGTTACACAGAATATTGACGATTTGCACAATATCGCCGGTAACGGTAAGGTTTACGAATTGCACGGAAGTATCAGCAGGAATAATTGTATCAAGTGCCATAAGTTTTTCAATCTGGACTATATAATAGCCAAAAGAGGTAAAACAGTCAGATGCGATGAGTGTAATTCATTGGTAAAACCCGATGTGGTATTGTACGAAGAACAACTGGATCAGGTTATAATAGAGCAGTCCATACAAGCCATAATAGATGCGGATGTATTGATTGTTGCAGGGACAAGTTTATCGGTATATCCCGCAGCTTCCTTTATTGACTTTTATACCAAGAATTGCCTATGTATATTAAACAAGACAAGCACTCCCCGTGATTCTAAAGCGGATTATGTTTTTTATGATTCCTGTTCCGTTGTATTAAACAAAATAATCGAAAAACTGGAACGGAATGATGAATGAATTGGCAGCCCTTAAGGGTATCGGACCGAAAATAATTGAAAAGCTGAATACTCTGGGCATATACAACACGAATGATTTGCTGGAGTATTATCCGAGAACCTATGTCGACAAGACCGGTATTTCACATATAAGCGATATAAGGGAAGGGGAATATTTCTCTTTAAAGGGTATTTTATACAATATCACTTCCAAACAATTGCCTTACGGCAGAAGATTACATATTGTCACCGCGGAGTTTAAAGATCAAACCGGACAGATTACCATTACATGGTTTAACCAACCTTATCTTAAGAATGTTTTAAAAGAGAACAAAATGATTTATCTTTACGAAAAAGTAGAAAAAAAGGGTTTTTTCTACAATATTTACAATCCCGATTTTTCCTACAATGAAAAAGACTTTTTCATAATTCAGCCGATATATTCCAAGAATGCTAAGATAAATCAATACGAGATAAGAAAAGCCGTTAAATCGGCTATGGATTATTCTCATGTGTTGTTAAAAGATTACTTTCCCGAATATTTGAAAGAAAGATATAGTCTATGCGATAAGGAATTTGCGGTAAGAAATATTCATTTTCCCGCATCGTCGGTTGATTTCTTCGCAGCCAGAAGGCGACTGGTTTTTGAAGAGTTCTTCTTAATGCAACTGGCATTGGTATCTTTAAAAAGCAATATAGGAAAAGATAAATCCCCTATAAACATATCCAAATTTGATATAGCACGGGAATTTGTACGGTCTCTTCCTTTTACTCCCACCGATGCTCAACTGCAGTCTATGAAAGATATAGCTTCCGATTTAAAAAGCGGATATCCCATGCACAGATTACTGCAAGGCGATGTGGGAAGCGGCAAGACGGTTGTCGCTTTGTACGCCGTAATGTGTGCATATCGGAACGGTTATCAGAGTGCTTTTATGGCTCCTACCGAAATACTTGCCCTGCAGCATTATAGAACCGCTGTTGAACTGTTGAGCAAATTCGGATTGAATATAGTGTTACTTACAGGTCAGTTAAGGAAAAAGGAAAGGGAAGATATTTTAAATAGGATTGAAAACGGAAAAGTCCACCTTGTGATAGGAACACATGCTATATTACAGGAAGATGTAATATTCCATAATCTCGCTTTGTGTATAACCGACGAACAGCACAGATTCGGAGTACAGCAAAGACTTA
>JAKJBR010000006.1:0-65034 GCA_022706885.1 Bacillota bacterium | reverse complement strand
CGCCCTTTTTCAGAGAGCGCCCTGCTATCTTATCATTTTAAACATATGCGTGTCAACACAAATGTTATCAATTTTTGGACAGCTCCTAAATATTAGCATAGCCCTTTTATGCTGTCAACAGGTTTTTTTATTTTACTCCTCAGCGTCGTTTTGAGGTAATCTTAACGTGAAAAAATCCGGCAAGGCCGGATAATTTCACCTATTTGTCAAACCTTTAAGTTACTTGATTTCAATAGAAGTAGAAACCTCTTCTTCCTTCTCTTTCTTGGGAAGACTTACAACAAGAACACCGTCCTTGTATTTCGCCTTGATGTCTTCCTGCTTAATTCCTTTTGCATAGAAGCTTCTGGAAAATTCACCGTAACTTCTCTCTCTTCTGATAAAATCCTTTTCCTTTTCTTCTTTCTCATAATCCCTTCTGGCAGAGATTGTAAGATAGTTGTTTTTCAATTCTACCGATATATCTTTCTTGTCGAATCCGGGAAGTTCCGCTTCAAGAATATATTCCTTGTCCTTCTCTGAAATATCCACTTTAAATCCCTGAACACTGGTCATCACATCGGTGCTGAAAAAGTCGTTCATCAAATCCAATACTCTGTAATCGTTTCTTCTATTTCTAATTAAGTCTAACATTCTTGTCACCTCCATTTAACTTTGACTTTCTTTGACCTATATACATTATATCATACTTTCGATATGTTTCAAGTATTCTTTTTGACTTTATCTGACCTTTAGGGGAAAATAAAGGGAAATATCTTACGATATCTCGATATCGCTCGCCCAATCTTGATTATTCTCGATAATTAAGCATTTTCTATCTCTAAAATTGTTTCTATATAGTTAATAATATCGCTTTTTGTCTCTGCTTTAAAGAGCAGATCTCTCAGTTTCGCACTGTTTTTAAGACCCTTGAAATACCATGCGCCGTGTTTACGCATTTCTTTTATTGCGTTTTTTTCACCGCTGTAGTCAATCTGTAAATCCATATGACGCCTGAATACCTGCATCCTTTGCTCCAATGTGGGAGTACCGTTTGAAAATATCCACGGATTGCCCAAACTTCCCCTTGCTATCATCACATCACAACAGCCGGCATATTCCCTTATATCCTCAATATCTTGCTTACTGAAAACATCCCCGTTGGCTATAACGGGAATATCAACCGCTTCCCTTAATTGCACTATATGGTTCCAATCGGCTTTACCGGAATAGAACATATCCCGTGTTCTGGGATGCAGTGTTAAACATGCAACACCGGCAGCCTGCATGGCTTTACCGAATTCCATGTAATTAAGATTTTGCTTATCATATCCCGAGCGAAACTTGACACTGACCGGAACACTCGATGCATTCACGACGGCTTTTGCTGTTTCATATGCCTTGTTTATATCTTTCATCAAAGCGCTGCCCTCTCCGTTCTTTACCACCTTTGATACGGGACAGCCCATGTTTATATCTATCAATACGGGATTCAACGAACAGATATATTCGGTCGCATGCTTCATAGGTTCGGTTTCCGACCCGAATATCTGCACCGCAAGCGGCTCGGACGGATGCGTCTTACTCAACAGTTTCTTTGTTTTTTCATTATTATACATAAGACCTTTGGCACTTATCATTTCGGTATATGTAAGCGCTGCTCCATGTTCAATGCATATTGTCCGGAAAGGCGCATCGGTTATTCCCGCCATAGGGGCCAAAAACAGTCCTGTTATTTCTTTACCTTGTATAATCAAAAGGTTTTGTCCTTTCACTTACTGCTACAGTTACCAAATCTCTTCCTTATCCGACTTGGTTTCACAATATGCACATCTGTATATTATGTTCTCTCTGTCGGTAAGTTTAAAAATATGGTCTACTTCCTGCTCTATTGAGGTAATACATCTAGGATTATGGCACTTGATAACATTGACCAGTCTTTCAGGAAGTTCCAGATGTTTCTTCTCTGCAATTTTCCCGTCCCTTATTATGTTGACGGTAATATTGGGATCTATATATCCTAAGACATCCAGATTCATGTCGATAATGGAGTCTATCTTGATAACATCCTTTTTGCCGTACTTTTTGCTTCTGCAGTTTCGTATAACCGCAACGGAGCATTCCAGGTCGTCTAAATTCAGAAACTTATATATCCTCAAACTGTTGCCCGCTGCTATGTGGTCTAAAACTATTCCGTTTACAATGCTGTCTATTTTCATATTATCCCTCACTTTACCTCTATTCCCAAAAGCATAAGTATAAGTGCCATACGCATATACTTGCCGTTCACCACCTGTTTAAAGTAGCATGCTCTCGGGTCATCATCTACTTTAACCGAAATCTCGTTCACTCTCGGTAGCGGATGCATTATGCTTAAATCGGGTTTTGCACTCTTTAATTTGTCCGGAGTCAGAATATAGCTGTCTTTTAAGCGTACATAATCGGCTTCGTTAAAGAATCTCTCCCTCTGCACTCTTGTCATATACAATATATCCAACGACGGCATATATTCTTCCATATCCGTCGTTTCTATATATTCAATTTTATTCTTCTCCAATATGTTTGCTTTTACATAATCCGGTATAACCAATTCTGTAGGTGATATGCAGACATACTTATTACCTTGGTATCTGGAAAGAGCATTGATAAGAGAATGTACGGTTCTGCCGAACTTCAGATCTCCGCAAACTCCCACCGTCATATTTGACAGTCTTCCCTTTTCCCGATGTATTGTCAGAATATCCGCCAGCGTCTGAGTGGGATGGCTGTGACCGCCGTCTCCCGCATTTATTATGGGAACCGTGGTCCTTTTTGAAGCCGCCAAAGGAGCTCCCTCCTTAGGGTGTCTCATGGCAATTATGTCGGCATAACAACCTACGGTCTGCACGGTATCGGTAACACTTTCTCCTTTTGCCGCCGAAGAGCTTTGTGCCTCGGAAAATCCCAATATGCTACCTCCCAGTTCAATCATAGCCGCTTCAAAACTCAGCCTGGTCCTTGTGCTGGGTTCAAAAAACAATGTCGCCAGTTTTTTACCCTTACAGACATCCTTATACTTATCCTTATCGGCTATAATGTCGTTTGCCGTAGCAATAAGTTGGTCTATCTGTGATAATGTAAGATCGTTTATATCCATCAAATGCTTCATACCAAAGTCTCCTTTACTTTATCCATCCCTCATCGGCAGGATTGTTCCTGAATGCCGATAACCTTTCCTTGTCTTCCGACTTTATAAATCCCTTTTCACATGCGACATCAATTATCGTATCAAAATCCGTCAACGATATATTGGTGACATTCGCTTCCTTAAGTCTTTGAAGCCCTTTTTCCATACCGTATGTAAATATGCTTGCTATACCCAGGACCTCCGCTCCCTCTTCTCTTAAAGTCTCTACCGTATCGATAACACTTCCGGCAGTGGATATGAGGTCTTCGATAACCACAACTTTCTGTCCGGGAAGCAGCTTTCCTTCAATTCGGTTTCCTCTTCCGTGGTCTTTTGGCGCTGAACGCACATAACCCATGGGAAGTTTCAATATATGAGCGGTAATGGCTGCATGAGCAATACCCGCCGTACTGGTTCCCATAACCGCTTCACATCGCGGGTAATTGCTTTTTATTATCTCGGCAAGACCTCTTTCAATATCTTCCCTGACAAAATGATCGGATAACGTAATTCTGTTATCACAGTATATGGGACTTTTAATTCCGCTTGCCCAGACAAAAGGTTTATCCGGGCTTAAAAACACCGCTTTGATATTAAGTAAATGTTCCGCTATTGCTCTTTTCATTCGCTTTCCTTTCCGTAAACAAATTCCCGTATGCATCTTTCATATGCTCCCACCGGATCGGTTGCCTGCGTTACGGGTCTACCGACTACAATATAGTCGCATCCCATCCTGGAAGCTTCATAAGGTGTGGTTATGCGTGCCTGATCATCTTTCTTGCTGTCTTTGAACCGGATTCCCGGTGTCACCGTTAAAAATGTTTCACCGCATTCTTTCTTTACTTTACCTGCTTCCAAAGGTGAACAGACCACTCCGTCTATTCCGGCAGCAACTCCCAGCTTGGCGTAAGCTATTACCACATCGTCCATTGCTCCGTTGACAAGCAACTGTTCTTTAAGCTCTTTTTCATCGGTGGAAGTAAGCTGGGTTACTCCTATCAATATCGGTCGGGTTCCGTCCGGTCTTACAAGACCTCTCAACGCCGCCTGCATCATCTTTATCGTACCGGCTGTATGCAGATTGACCATGTCTATATCCAGCATCGATAAGCTTCTCATGGCTCTCTCCACGGTATTGGGAATATCATGAAGTTTGAGGTCTAAAAATATTTTATACCCTCTTTTCTTTATTTCCCTCACTATTTCCGGCCCTTCAGAATAGAACAGTTCCATCCCTATCTTTACGAAAGGTTTTCTCTTTCCGAACAGTTGCAAAAATTCCATTACTTCGCTTCTTGACGGAAAATCACATGCAACAATTACATCCTTTTTCATCTGTGAGCTGCTCCTACTATCTTATTTATATCATCAATACCCAGTTGCTCCAGCATACCGGGCAACTGATTGATTATTGTCTTACATATATACGGGTCGACAAGATTCAAAGAACCTATCTGCACCGCAGTCGCTCCCGCCATCATCATCTCTATAACATCCTCAACCTTGCTTATTCCGCCAATACCAATTATCGGTATTTTAATCTCTTTATATAATTGATAAACCATACGCAGTGCCACCGGAAACACCGCAGGTCCCGACAACCCTCCCGTTATATTAGCAAGCACGGGCTTTTGTTTTCTAATGTCTATCCTCATTGCCGAAAGGGTATTGATTGCACATATTCCCGACGCTCCCTCCGATTCGCATGCCTTGGCTATTTCCGTAATATCGGTAACATTGGGTGTTAACTTAACATACACCGGTTTATCGGCAACCTTCACCACGGCCTTTGTCACTTTTGCAGCCATTTCCGGATCGGTTCCGAAACTCATCCCTCCCTGCTCGACATTGGGACAACTTATATTCACCTCTATAAGTCCGACATTGTCTATTCCTCTTAAACATCTTACGCAGTACTCATATTCCTCTACGGAAAACCCCGAAATGTTGGCAATCACCGGTTTGGAGTAATACGCCCTTATTTCTTTAAGTTCCTGCTGCACGACATGCTCTATTCCCGGATTCTGCAACCCCACACTGTTAAGCATTCCGCTGCAGGATTCTGCAATTCTGGGGGTCTCGTTTCCGAATCTCGGCTCTTTTGTTGTGCCCTTTATACAAAAAGAACCTAATATGTTGATATCATAATATTCTGCGAATTCTTTTCCGTATCCGAAACATCCGCTTGCCGGTATGATAGGATTGGATAATGTAAGTCCGCTTAAATTAACAGATAAGTTCACCATGATATCTCCTCTTTGAATAAAACCGGTCCGTCCTTGCATATTCTCTTGTACCCGTATTTTGTCTTACAAGTGCATCCCATGCATGCTCCGAAACCGCAACCCATTCTTTCTTCAAAAGAAAACTGTCCCGATACAATACTTTTGTCATATATTGCTTTTAACATACCTTCCGGTCCGCAGGAGAAAGTATAGTCGTAATCAAACATATCCATAATATCTGTTACAAGTCCGATATATCCGTAACTTCCGTCCACGGTGCAGACACATACATTACATCCTAAAGCCTTAAACTCATCCTCATAAAAAACATCTTCCTTTTTATTGAAGCCTAAAATAACGCATGGTGTAATGCCTTTGTTTTTAAGAGTCTTTGCAAGATAATATAGCGGCGGTACTCCGCAACCTCCCCCTATCAATAAAGGTTCGTACATACTCACATTAACATCATACCCGTTACCCAAACCGCATAATATATCCAGCTGCGAAGAAGCTTTCATCATGGAAAGCGCCTTGGTGCCTTGTCCTGCAACCTTGAATATGAGGGTCATATATCTGTCATCAATATCGCATACCGACAGCGGTCTTCTTAAAAAGAATCCGTCAATCTTTATATTCACGAACTGTCCGGGTGCTTTTATCCAAGACATATCACCGCTTAATGTCATTTCGTAAGTATCATATGTAAGCTGCCTTATGCTTTCTATTGTGTATATTCCCATACTATCTTCCCTTTACATATTGTTTTAATAACTCTGCCCTTCATTCTCATGCCTTCAAAGGGAGTATTTCTTCCCATTGAAAAAAACTCATTGGCATTAACTATATATTCTTTATCCAAATCCAGTACCGTAAAATCGGAGTATTGCGGTATCCCGAATATACGGGCGGGATTAACGGACATAAACTCCACCAGTCGTTCCAATGAAACACGACCTGCAGCCACCAAATACGTATACATACTGCTAAAAGCGGTTTCCATACCTATAACTCCCATGGCACCCGCTGCTTTGTCTTCCTTTGTATGAGGAGCATGGTCGGTGGCGATAATATCTATCGTTCCGTCACAGACAGCCTGCAACAGAGCTTCCCTGTCTTCTTTATTTCCCAAAGGCGGATTCATGATATAGTTTTCCGACTTAACATCTTCTTTTGTAAAGATAAGGTAGTGAGGAGCCGTCTCACATGTAATATTTATTCCTTCTTTTTTTGCCTGCCGGATAAGTTCAACACTTTCTTTTCTTGACACATGGCATACATGATATCTGCAGGATATACCCGTCTTCCTCAACAACCCGATATCCCTTTCTATATGCATATACTCTCTCTTTGCAGGATCTTCATAAGACAAGTCCTCGCAGTGGGCGGCTATCAGGCAGTCATGCAATGATGCCTGTTCCAGCATTGCCGCCATAACCGATTCACTTGAAACGGGGTTTCCGTCATCGGAAAAACCTATTACATACCCGGTCAACTTACCGATATCCGCCAATTCCATACCTTCTCTTTTTTTAGTTATACAACCGTACTGATATACATTGAT
This sequence comes from Bacillota bacterium, assembly GCA_022706885.1. Lineage (GTDB taxonomy): Bacteria > Bacillota > Clostridia > DUPQ01 > DUPQ01 > DUPQ01. The sequence goes on along the minus strand of JAKJBR010000006.1, from coordinate 58,103 downwards.
ACATGCATCGCTGTCTATAATCTTCCGAATTCTTCGGAAATTATCAATACTGTCCGGTGCCGGCACCACATTGGGCATAGCACATATCGACGTAAATCCTCCCGCCGCCCCGCTTTTTGATCCTGTCAGTATTGTCTCTTTAAACTCAAATCCCGGCTGTCTCAGATGCACATGAACATCCACCAACCCCGGAATAATATATTTTCCTTGCAAATCAATAACCTTATCCGTTTTAACAGCGGAAAGATTTTTACCTGCTATCCACCGCTTATCGTCAATAATGAATAAATCGGAGGCATGAAAACTTCCGTCTTTGTATATATAAGCATTCTTTAAAAGCATCATGTCCTCCTTTTAAGCAGGCTGCCCCCTTTTTTGAGGGCAGCCGTAATTTACACTTATTTCTTCTCTTCCCTGTTGTCGGAAGGAATTACCAGGTTAAGTATAATACCTGCAAATGTTGCTATTGCCAGAGGAGAAATTTCCACTGTTCCTATCATTATCTTATATATCGGATCACCGGTAACATCGCCTGCAAGACTCATTGCGCCAAGTCCGAGACCTATTGAAAGTATTACCGAAACTACCAGAATATTCTTGGTATCGGAAAAGTCCACTTTGCCGTCTACCAATGCTCTCAAGCCTGCTGCGGAAATCATTCCGAACAACACTATGGATGCTCCGCCTATTACCGCTGAAGGAATAGTTCCTACAGCCGTTCCGAATATGGTTATCGAACCGAATATTACAGCCATTATACCTGCATAGAACAAATTCTTGGGCTCATAATTCTTTGTAATAGCAAGTACCGCCGTATTTTCACCGTATGTAGTGTTCGGAGGTCCTCCGAGGACTCCGGCTATCATTGTTCCCACTCCGTCTCCCATCAATGTTCTGTGCACTCCCGGATCTTTCATGAAGTCTTTGCCGCATACCGTACTGCTGGCCGCAATATCACCCAGATGCTCCATAAAAGTTACTACAGCAATAGGTACAAGAGAAAGTATTACCCCCCAGTCAAAAGTCAGGTACTTATAGAAACCGAATGTTTTTCCCATATCCTGGAATATGATAATCTGGCTCCAGTCGACATTGGAATAATCCACAAGACCGATTATGAGTGAATAGATATATCCGACAACAAAGCCCATAAGTATAGGTATTACCTTCAAAAAGCTCTTGGGTTTTGCAACCGCACTTACAAGAAGAATTGTCAAAGCGGTGATACCGGCTGCCGTCCAGTGCTTCCAGGCGGGAACTCCGGTCCAAATAGCCTGCCCTATAATGTTGTTATAGAACATCTTGGGTGCAAGAATCATACCTATAACCACTATAACGGGACCTACCACTATCGGCGGGAATAATTTCCTTATCCTGTCAACGCCTATTCTCTTCAAGAAAAGAGCAATTATGACGTAAACAAGACCTGCCAGCATTACGGCAACGCTTACTTTTCCCATTGCTCTGTTCCATGTATCCGATCCTATCTCACCGGCACCCTGCATTCCGGATATAAGAGCCGGAAGAAATGCAAAACTGCTCCCCAAAAATACCGGAACTTTCTTCTTAGCTATAAAGTAGAATGCTATTGTTGCCAATCCCGCCGAAAGCAGTGCTACCGATATACTCATTCCCGTCAAGATAGGTACGAGTATTGTTGCTCCGAACATTGCGAACATATGCTGAAAACTCAGTATAGCCGTCTTTAATGTGAAGCCTTCATTTTTTGTTTTTCCCATAGTTTTTTTCTCCTCCTGATTTATTTCCGCTACTTTTATATATGATAAAGGCATACGCCTGTTATCCCGTCGGTTTCCGACAATTTTACTGCTATCATCTCGTCCTTGGCCGTAGGAACATTCTTTCCCACAAAATCCGGTCTTATAGGCAACTCTCTGTGCCCCCTGTCAATAAGCACAGCCAATTTAATTTTAGCCGCTCTGCCTATAGCAAAAACAGCATCCATTGCGGCACGTGCGGTGCGACCGGTAAAAATAACGTCATCTACGAGGATGACGTTTTTCCCTTTTATTTCAAATTGTATATCTGTCGCATTGAGTATAGGATCTTCGGAATATTTGGATAAATCATCACGATAAAGGGTAATATCCAATATACCTGTCGCAACTTTAACCGAGGAAATGTTTTCAATATTCTTTGCAATTCTTTCCGATAGAGGGATTCCCCTTGTTTTAATGCCTACAAGACAGATACCTTCCGGACCTTTGTTATCTTCCAGTATCTCATGCGAAATACGAATAAGTGCTCTTCTTACCGCATCTTCATCCATCAAAGTGGCTTTAAACTCCACGTCCCCCTCCTTATCTAAAAAAAATCCCTGTTGCGCAATGCATACAAGGATAGACAAACCTGTTCTTTATAAACACCTTGTGGGTATCTCTGCACCGCACTTAAAGTTCTTGGAGTATAGTACCATTAATGCTCAAATATATCAAGAGGGTTTTAGCAATTTGCCGCACAAATTTACGCAAAAAATACCTCACTTATGTTTGGATAAAGTTCCTGTCTTTAACAGGAATTTATGCTTTTCAAGGATTGCATCCCCGTTTTTCAGGGATTGAATCCTTGATTTTCATGAATATGTTTAGTATAATAATCTTAATTATAGAGAGGTATATCAAAATGATTACTTATCGCAGACGTCAAATTGAAGAGTATTTTAAACAGCAAACACAATATTATCCTGCACTTTTGCTTACGGGGCCAAGACAAGTAGGTAAAAGCACGCTTTTGCTGCATTTGAAAGAAGACGAAAGGACATATGTAAGTCTTGATGATCCAGCTTTGAGAAACCTGGCACGATTCAATCCCGAATTGTTTTTCGAACGCTTTAAAACTCCTCTTCTGATTGATGAGATTCAATATGCTCCCGAACTTTTTCCGTATATAAAAATGATTATAGATGCCCGTAATGAGAACAATCTCTTTTGGCTTACCGGCTCGCAAGTTTATCCTCTGATGCGCGGGGTGCAGGAGTCGTTGGCGGGAAGAGTCAGAATTTTGCAATTAGACGGATTTTCCGTAAAAGAATACAAAGAGCAGGAGCATAATCCTTTTCCCCGTGATTTGTCCGACATGATGCGGGAAGATATCTTGTCTTTTTCTGTTGCAAAAACTATTATACAAGGTTCCATGCCAAGAGTTCTTTTCCAAAAGAATATTGATGTTGCAGGTTACTATCAGTCATACATTGACAGTTATATCGCACGTGACGTGAGAGAAATTACCAATGTTTTGGATACCGGTCAGTTCCTGCATTTTATGACGTTGCTTGCAATATGTACCGCACAGGAATTAAACTTGGCAAGTATCGGAAAAGATTTAGGTGTTGACAGCAGTACGGTGAGAAGGTGGCTGGATGTTCTCTTAACAAGCGGTCTGGTAATCGAGCTGCCTGCATATAGCCGAAATTTGGGAAAGAGAATCATTAAACGGCCCAAAATTCATTTCTGTGATGTCGGACTGGCTGCTTACCTGTGTTCTATCAGGACAGTCGAGGCTTTTGATATGAATCCGCTAAAAGGAAATCTTTTTGAAAGTTGGATAGTTTCGGAAATATACAAGTCTTATCGACATAACGGCATAAGCCCGCAAATGTATTATTACCGCGACAGTAACCAAAGAGAAATAGATTTACTCATTGAAATGGGAGGAAAACTGTATCCGTTTGAAATTAAATTAAGCGATAATCCCTCTCATGCAGAAAAGAATTTCTCCGTTTTAGCTCAAGAAGATTTTCGTATCCCCTATTACGGAGTGATATGTCATACAAATACATTAAGTCCTGTTAAAGAGAAAATTTGGAAAATTCCCGTATCACTTATCTAATTGATTCTTTTTCAAAGCTTTTGAATACTCAATAATAAGTTCATCAACTATATATGTATCCGACATGCAGTGAAAATCCGATATTCCTTCGCTCATCAAAACATACACCATGGAACCGTAGAAAAAATCAAGAGCAGTGCTAATTTCTATACCCTGTTTTTTTGCAAACTGTTCCACAATCCTTGCATATTTCTTTTGTAGCAAAATAGGGTGAGCCTTCATAAACAGTTGCTCCTTTCAAAACTTAAATAAGCAAGTGCTTTTTCCGTCCTGAAACAATATTGGGAATTAGGCCTTTCGTACTTAAGTCGCTTAATTGCTTCTTTTCTATCAATCAGATTGTCAAGATAAAGCTCAATTGTGTTAAAAACCTTATCATTTGCTATTCCGCCAATTACGATATCATAAGTTGTGTTGTCTTTTCCTGTACGACAGCTTATTATAAAATTCAGCCAATCTTCCGAATAGGCGTCAAATTTAAGTATACTTAAAGTTTGATAAGCTGTTTTGTCAAAGACATACTCTGAAATAACTGCATAACCTTCAGTCTTTCGAAACCTGTTTGCCCAACTTAGAGCTTGTTCATAAATCGGTGTAGTATAGAAACCGACACCGAAGTCAAGGTTCTTTCTGGAATGAACCAAGTCAGGTTTTGAAACCTCTACATTTGAAGCGTGATATAGTTTCATGCCGCAATACCTCTCTTCTCCATAACCCTCAAGATATCATCCACGATATATTCTTTACTCTGAGTATGAAGAGCATCATACAGCGGTATTATGTAATCATAAAGAATGTCGCTTTCCTCGGTAAGCTTCTTGTACAGAACACTCCCTTTAATGCCAAGATGCACAGCTGTGTTTTCTATGCAAAATATAGCAAACTCCAGTTCCTTTGATTCTATCTGCTTAATCATTTTCCCTCCTGACGATAGGATAATTATAACACATATAAAGTTGTCTTAATATGCAATTAAAACAATCGATTACGTTACGTTAATATCAAGATAATTGACACAACGCTTAAGCAAGGCGGATTTCGTTATCTTATAAGACAAAACGTCATCGTTTTCTATATCCCGTAATATTTTTTCAATCTCTTTTTGTTTATTCAAACTTTCTCTGTGTGTAGCCGTTCTTATAATATAAGTTTCTTATTTTCCCTTTTATACTCTCTATGTTAATCACGAAAGAACGCCACATAACGCCGTATCTCTTCTTCGATCCCGAATTGTCTGCCGTATTTTATAAGTTTTCTTAAATCCTTGTTTTTTCCTTTGAAATATGAGGAAAGTGCACCGACAAAAATCTGCGCATCGATTTTTTCCCTATCAACTATGATGTCGCAAATGCTTCTTTCTACATCATAAACTTGAACTACATTTCCGAGCGGTGTTCGTATTTCAGATATACCGATAGGATATAAGTCTTTTTTAATATAGTGAATCTTCAGGTTTGCATATCCCTTTTTGATGTGGCTTGCATTGTATCCTTGAGGTACGGATATATTAAAGATGTTCGGAACACGATCAGATAAATCATGTAAATATAGGGCTGATTGGTGTGAAAAAACAACTCTATCTCTATTGGACGATATCAGAACAAAATCATCTAAAATCTCACCGGATTTTTGATATACTCCCGGTCTTATTCTTTCAATTTTTCCTTGACTTGCCAAATCGGATAGAACATGTCTTCCTATCCCGATATTATCGGCATCCCTATTCGTAATGACAGGATTTTCTTTAAAGTACTCTTTTAACGCTATCATATCTTCCTACACTTTCGCTTTAGATTATGCATAATTAAAGCGAATCTGTAAAGTGCTAAATGTCGAATTGCTTAGAAATAATAAGTAGAGTTTATTACATCGGAGTAGTTTACAGAATACTTCTCCATCAGATACCGAACTCCTTATTCAGTATTCCGTCAACCTCATCCGCAGAGTGTACACGACCGGCTTTCACCCCGGCATTACTTCTTCCAGCTTGTGGTTCACTACACTTGGCGATAGATACCTGTAAAGGGACTTTCACCCGTTAGAACTGTGCCATGCCAGGTACACAATAAAAGGTACCATACCTTCAAGGAAAGCATGGTACCGATTGTTAAACTATTGAATTGTATTAATGCATAACTGCATACTGCCTCTTTACTCTACGTTTTCAATGAAACGCTTGAATATTGCCGCTACTTGGCAACGTGTGGCGTTACCGGCAGGATTCAGATTGGCTTGGTCACCTACATAGATATCTTCGGCAACAACCCATGCCATAGCCTCTTTTGCCCAAATGGAAATACTCTTTGAGTCGGCAAATATTTCTAAATCCGCCTTTTTTGATGTGTCAAAACCTTTGTACTTGGCATAGTTCATAAGGATTAATGCCAAATGTTCTCTTGTAATAAGGTCATTGGGGCCAAAGTTTCCGTCTCCGTAACCGGTTACAATATTATTCTCGGCAGCCCAGTTGACAGCTTTACTGTAATATTTGTTTGCCGCTACATCTTTGAATGCGCCATATCCTTTCGGTTCGGGCGTTTTCTCCAAACGATGCAGTACGGTAAGCAACAGTCCGCGAGGTATAGAACCGTGGGGGTCAAACTGCTTGTAGCCAACACCGTACATCAGTTTGTTCATATGTGCGAACTTCACTGAATCATAGTACCAATCCTTTTCATTTACATCGGTAAAAGGATTATCCCAATCTTTTGTTCTGTCTTTATCTTGTCCCAGTACATATACTGAAAGGTGATTGAGTTTGAACGTAACGATTCCTTCTTTGTAAGTTGCTTCTATTTTCTCCAACTGACCGGCATTATTTAAGTACCAGACCGTTACCGGTAAAGTTCCCTTGTAAGGAATCTGTATTGTCAGTTCTCCGTCAAAGGTCTTAATCAAATTGCCTTTTCCGTCGCTAATGTTGATATCAACAACTATATCGTCCGCTTTTACCGATTGCTCCTGAAGATGGTTCAACTCTTTAGCTTCAATTACTGATAGTTCAATATTTACCGAATCTCCTTCAGCCTGTTCGGAAACCGAATCAACGGCTTCTTTATCAAGAGTAATGCTTCCGTCGGGCAGTTTTACAGTTACAGACATATCCGCTTTACCGAATGCTGCAAATGCCTCTTTGGGTATTTCAACCGATGTAGCATTTTCAATTCCGGAAACATTAAAGTCCACATTCCCTTTACTGCTCTTCTTAATAATCTCCTCTATCTTATCGTCGGTTAAATCCAATGATACCACACCTTCGGATTCAATATATCCTATGTTGACCGCACCGTTATTTGCCGGAATAGTGGAAGCGGTAACGGGAATATAAATGTCCTCGTCCTCTTCCTCAATAGCAACAAATGCGGGAACTACAACCGTGGTCGCCTCTCCGGCATCGTGTGCTACGGTTGCCTTTACTCTTACATAATATGTTCCTGCCGAAAGGTTCGTAATCTTTGTACCGATACAATTAACGGCACCTGTAAAGGAAACATTGTTTGCATATTCCATAATTGCACTTGTGCCGGTAATCATACCGTCGGTACCGCCTGCCGTAGTAGGTTTTATTGCAACAAGTCCCGTAGGTTTTGCAGGAACTACTTTTACCGTACAAGTAGCTGTTTTACCGCCGTCTTCCGTTGTAACGGTAATAGTCGCCGTTCCCGCTGCTACAGGAGTTACTACACCGTTTGATACGGTTGCTGTCGAAGTATCACTTGATGCCCATGTTATGTTCTTGTTTGCGGCATCCATAGGTAATACCGTTGCAGTTAATGTTCCGGCTGAACCGCCTGCCGTTAAAGTTAATGTTGAAGAATCCAATTTTACTCCGGTTACGGCTATCGACGCTACATTCCATACCGCCGTCAAGGTTACGTTTAGCGTTCCCATTGTGTAAACGGCACCGGCCACATAATCACTGCTACCGTCGTTCCAGCCTCCGAATGTAAATCCGGCTTTTGTACCTGCATATGAAGCAACTGCAAAAGTAGCACCTTCCGCCACATCGTCCTGAGTAGGCGCTGCTAAACTGCCGCCGTCTACATCATAGGTTACCGTGTGTTTGGGTATAGCTACCTTGTTAACCGTTATTGTTTGAGATGAATTGATTGTAATAACTTTTGAGCCGCCTGCCGCTACACTCTCGCCGTCAACGATAATATTGTTAACTGCATTGATTGTCAGATTAGTTCCGTGCGGTACCGCATTCAAGTCGGCTACCGATACCGTATAGTCGGTTGTTATAACGGCATCTCCGTACATGGTTACTTTATAGGTTGTATCCGCAGGAACCGCCGCTACACTCACTGTAATTGTTACATTACCTGTACTGTCTGCAGATCCGTCATTTGCTTTAACTACGATAATCACATCCTTGCCGGCCTGTGTCGCAGCAGGAGTATAGCGGATATCTGCTCCTAAAATATATACATCACCGGAAACATCATTTGTACCTTCCGTTGCAGATACTAACGAGTAAGTCAATACATCACCGTCAACATCATTAAACCATCCCGACATATCCGCCTCATACCTTACTGCTTCAGGATGACCGCAGTTAGCCTTAGGTGTTGCATTTCCGGTTTGCGTTTCCTTTCCGACAACTACCGTGGGTGCGTTATTACCGGTCTTTTTGTTAACGGTTATATTGTAGGGTGAAATGATTGATGCTATTGTCTTAGAGCCACCTGCAACCACAACCGCACCGTCAACGGTAATATCATTAACCGCATAGATTATCAAATCAGTTCCGTGCGGTACCGCATTCAAGTCGGCTATCGATACCGTATAGTCGGTTGTTATAACTGCATCTCCGTTAACGGTTACCACATAAGTTGTATCCGCCGGTACTGCCGCTACACTCACTGTAATTGTTACATTACCTGTACTGTCTGCAAGTCCGTCATTTGCTTTTATCTTTATAATTACATTTTTACCCGCTTGTGCGGCAGCAGGTGTATAGGTGATGTGCTTTCCCGCAACACTCACATGAGCGGAAACATCATTTGTGCCTTCCGTTGCAGATACTACCGAGTAAGTCAAAGTGTCACCGTCAACATCATTAAACCATCCCGACATATCCGCCTCATACCTTACTGCTTCAGGATGACCGCAGTTAGCCTCAGGTGTTGCATTTCCGGTTTGCGTTTCCTTTCCTGCAACTACCGTAGGTGCGTTATTTTTCTTTTTAACTTCAATGCCACAGGGTGAAACGATTGATGCTATAGTCTTAGAGCCGCCTGCCGCCACATCCTCGCCACTAACGGTAATATCATTAACCGCATAGATTATTAAATCAGTTCCGTGCGGTACCGCATTCAAGTCGGCTACCGATACCGTATAGTCGGTTGTTATAACGGCATTTCCGTATATGGTTACTTTGTAGGTTGTATCCGCCGGAACCGCCGCTACACTCACTGTAATTGTTACATCACCTGTACTGTCTGCAAGTCCGTCATTTGCTTTTATCTTTATAATTACATTTTTACCCGCTTGTGCGGCAGCAGGTATATAGGTGATGTGCTTTCCTGCAACACTCACATGAGCGGAAACATCATTTGTGCCTTCCGTTGCAGATACTACCGAGTAAGTCAATACATCACCGTCAACATCATTAAACCATCCCGACATATCCGCCTCATACATTACTGCTTCAGGATGACCGCAGTTAGCCTCAGGTGTTGCATTTCCGGTTTGTGCTTCCTTTCCTGCAACTACCGTAGGTGCACTATTGCCCACCTTTTTGTTAATGGTTATTGTTTGAGCTGAATTGATAGTTATATTTTTGGAGTTTCCGCAAGTCACAATTTCACCGTTAACGGTAATGTTATTAACCGCATAGATTGTCAGATTCGTTCCGTCCGGCACCGCATTCAAGTCGGTTGCTCCCGATATTGTGTAGTCGGTAGTCTCGGCAGCATCTCCGGCAACAGTTACCTTATATATCTTCGCATCTGCAGGCACTTCCTCTACAGTTACGGTTATTGTTACATTATCCGTACTGTCTGCAAGTCCGTCATTTGCTTTTATCTTTATAATTACATTTTTACCCGCTTGTGCGGCAGCAGGTGTATAGGTGATGTGCTTTCCCGCAACACTCACATGAGCGGAAACATCATTTGTGCCTTCCCTTGCCGATACTACCGAGTAAGTCAAAGCGTCACCGTCAGCATCATTAAACCATCCCGACATATCCGCCTCATACGCAATCGCTGCAGGAATACCGCTACTTGCCTTCGGAGTTGCATTTCCGGTTTGCGTTTCCTTTCCTACAACTACCGTAGGTGCACTATTGCTCACCTTTTTATTAATGGTTATGGTATAGGACGAATTGATAACTATAGTCTTTGAGCTGCCGGCGACTACATTCTCTCCGTCAACATTAATATCATTAACTGCATTGATTGTCAGGTTTGTACCGTCCGGTATAGAACTGAAGTCACTTACACCCGTTATTGTGTAGTCGGTAGTCTCAACCGCATCTCCGTCAACGGTTATGCTATGGGTACTATAATCTACCGTGAAAACATCGCTATAATACCATACATCGTCAAATTTGGCGGCAATACGGTAATTGCCGTTCGGAACATCGAATATTCCAATACAACGAATAACTTCTGAATAGTTTAATGCGCCATCATGACCGAAAGTTGTCTCCCCGACTATGTCGTTATAATCTCCGGATTCGGTAACTAAACGGGGAGCATAAGTAGTAGGAGTTGCCTTTAAAGAAAAAGTGACTTTTCTCGATGTAGCGCTTACATAGGCGGATTTAGGTTGTACGGCAAAAACATCATATATTGCCGTAAGCGTTACATTCTCATCGGGCATGGTTAAAGTGGTGGAAGAATCTGTGGCACATCCGATTATACCGGCTGTGGCTACCCACTTTTTAAATGTCAGACCGGTAATGGAATTGGCCGTAACATTTACTGTTTCTCCGTGGGTAAATTGCCCTTCCTTTTTGCCGAAATTGTTTTTGCCGTTTTCTATCGTTAAAGTAAGAGGTGTTCCTTTCTTGAAGACCTCTATTCCGGGCTGGGTTGGTGTAGCTTCTTTGATGTTGCGGGTAAAAGATGTGACATCATATGACATACCACCATCAACTAAACTATATCCACGACCTCCGTTCGTCCATTTTAGAGTAAGTTCATCGACAGAGGTTAAAATATTTGCTAGCATATTGTTAATAGCATATGGATTTTTGTTCTGTGCATCCGAACAGTCGATATTTACTTTTCCCGTTGTGTTGAATGTTACACTTTTATTTGTACTTTGAATTCCTGATACCGGGTAGGAACCCGTCCCTTTGCCTATACATTCAATATTCACCGATGCATTATCAAGGATAGATATATCCTGTTTAGCAAAGATACCTCGGACCCCGGATTCTACACCTGTACTTATGTTTTCTACGTATATGGATATATTTGCTTTTCCTCTAATTGTTATACTTCCGGGTCCGGCGTTAACTCCCGTAATATCGGTACTTATGCCTGTTATAACACCGTTAGTGTCTGTGTTGTTAGTAATCGAAAGAGTGGCGGTATCCTCTGCCGTGATTATGAGGTCCCCGCCCGATATGTTTTGCAAAGCGGATGTAAGAGCATTAGTACCGACCAACTTAACGGTCAAATCCTTTTTACCCCCTAAAGAACCTTTCACTATATTACCTCCGCTATGATTCTGCAGTGTCAAGATACCGGTAGTATGGTCAAAATAGGCGGTACATCCGCCACTTCCCAAAGTACCCGTTTTTGCCTTCTTCCCGTTAACCAGGTACGGATACATGGAGTCGAGAGTTTGATTACCTTCCGTAGTATATACTGATACATCTGTCGCCGGCGGATTGGCCGCATATACCGGCAGAGCGGTTAAGGGCAGAATCCCTGCCAACATGGATATTACCAAAAAAACAGATAATAATTTCCTTTTTACTTTCATTTCGCTTTCTCCTTCATATATGTATTTTCCTTTTTGTTGTCTACAAGGTGTCCATCATCGCCACAAGGTAGCTTGCACTTGTGGAACCGTAGATAAACTGGTCTATAAGACCGTCCTTTTTTGCCTGTCTTACCTGCGCTGCAATCTCTTTCTCCGAGTTCTCGTCCACAAGAATAACAATCTTGCAGTTCGGATTTTGTTTCTTTACTTGCTCCCGTAAAGCAAGCCTTTCCGACAGTGCAAAAGGCGGATATCCCGTCACTTCCATGAGCAGAGCATATGGAGAAGTAATCTTGCAATACTTTTGTATTTCTTCCGGACTTTTTGTTTTTTGCACGGCAAAATCACTGCCCTTTTCATTCAGCAATGCCTGTGCGACAGCATCTGCAAAGATATAGTCTTTCATGCTCAAAATAATTTGACGCACCCTGCCACCTTCCTTTTCTTAAGTAGGTGATATACAGCACCTTGTCACTTTAAATTATAGGGAAAAGGGCATAAAAAACATATCGTCATAAATGATGATTTTTGCAACAAAAGAAGCCGTAGTACGGAAAAACGGTGCGGAATAGATATAATATATTTTCTAAAATCCTTCGACAATCAAATCTTTGTTTATCACATCACAGGCAAGCCTTACACGGTTGCTATAGCCTGATTTTTTGAGCAACTCCCTTATATGTGTACGTACTGTGGTTATACTTATATACAACTCCTCCGCAATAGCGGCATCGGTCAGACCTCTTACAATCAGTCGAAGTACCTCCATCTCTCGTTGAGTAAACTCGCAGGAGCTTGCTTTGCCGATCTGTACTTCGGGTACTTTATCCGGCCATACCGATTCGCCGCTCATTGTACGATCCATAATATCCAATAATTCATTTTCACTTACTTCCTTATACCAAAAACTGTCCGCATTTGCTTCCCTTGCTTTGGTTATAAAGCTTGAATCGGCCATGGAAGTCACTATAATAACTTTAATATCGGGAAAGTATCGCTTTATAACGGAACAGGCCTTAATGCCGCTTTCGTTGTTCTCGGTACAAACATCCATAAGTATAAGGTCGACAGGATAACACATGCATGTCATTTCCGCCATTCCCGCATTGGTTATAGAGGCTACAAGACTATAGCGGTCACTGCTTTTGATATAGCCTTCCATGCAATCGCGAGGCATTATTTTATCTTCCACAATAAGTACATTAACCATGGATTATTTCTCCTTTCCGGGCAAAATCACTGTCAATCTGTATGTAGGACTGCTCTTTATTCTCATAGTACCGCCCGCCTTTTCTATACGCTTTCTTAAATCGGACAAACCTCCGCCCTCTACAACTTTCCTCTCGGGCGGCTTTCCGTTATTTTCAATCCATACAACAAGTGTGCTTTTTACTTCAAATATCCTTACTTTCATTTCATTACCGCCGGCATGACGTACCGTATTGGTGGCACATTCCCTCATAGCGGTAGTAATAAGGTAACTTTGTTCCCGGTCCTCAGGTAAATTACCGTCAAGAATGATTTTTAAGCCTATCCCTGCGGCGGAATTAATAAGGTTATGGAGCATTTCCTCCGACCTGCTTGAGGTTTTTTTCTCTATATTTGTATAATCACTTGCCACCGCATCGGCTATACCGAAAACATTAAGGGTGCTTCTCCATATTTTCCCGGCTTCCTTAAGTTCGGTAAGTCCGCCTTCACGGAGCACCTTATGTGTGGCAAGCAACCGTAAACCTATATCGCTATGAATACGCATTTTGATTGCAAAAGCTTCTTCCTCTCTAACGGTATTGTCCAACTCCGCATAAAGCTTCCTTGCCCGCTTATTCACTTCTTCCAATTCGCGATTTTTTTGCTCCAGCTCTGTTTTTTTGGCATACAGTTCGGTCAAAGAAAGTGCCTGTATCTGCGTATATGTTTTGCCGCCGACAACGGTAACCGTACTTTCCCTAAACTCCCATATCCGACCGTCGGGGAAACGAAAAGTATCATTTGTTCCCTCAACATGTGTAACGGTATCCGTAGGTGTTTGTAATGCCTCTCTGAGCTCAAAAATGTGTTGCAAACCTGTTCCGAGCAATATGCAACATAATCTGTGCATTTGTCTGTTACACAATACAATCATACCTTTGCTGTCGGCAAAGCATACGCCTGAAGGTAAATTGTCAAAACTTTCCTTGATGGAGCGACCCTTTATATTGTACTTCATGTGAAAGCCTCTCCTTTCCCGGCAGCCAGCATACAATACCATATGCCGTCCTCTTTCTCTACGGAGGCGTCCGGAAACTTTTTTGTTATAAGGCTCATGTCGCTGTCCGTACAGAGCATAATCGAGAAACCGACATTGCTGTTCTTGTAATTAAAAGACGCCACCATTTGTGAAAGATTATTCAGAGCCATCTCCACCGCAACTTCAAAAAAGTCATAGAAAAGAGTTGCAACCGTTAAGTCAAAATCTATCAGTTCATCAAAAAAGCAGGCACATTCCACACCGTAAAACCTGAGGCTTGCCATCGACTCGTTCAGGCATAGACGCAATTCCTCTGTCGCACAGGAACAGGGTTGCTCGGCTAAAAAGATAAGGTTGCTGCGTCGCTTCATATATGCACCGATTACCGAAATCCTGCTTAAAATCAATTTGGCCGTTTCTTCGTTCTCTGTCGCCTCCAATTCTTCCACATACCTTGTCAGCAACTCTACCTGTGGAGATATTTGTTCACACATACTCACAAAAAGTCTTTTTCGTTCTTCCAATTTTTTGCGTCGTTCCTTTTGTCGGTTTTCATCCCGAATAATCTCACCGTAACTTTCCAACTCTTCCGCCGTTCCCGCAAGCTCCTCCAACACGCCGAGCAGTTCACTCACATCTTCCTGCCAGAATACATATCCTCTCTTTATCGGTGCTCCGGAAAGACGTAACCCTTCTCTCATACTCGGAATGACGGGTTTTTCGGCAGCAGCTTTCAGAGTCTTTATGTTAAAACTCTTTGCACTTTCCGAAGTGTAAAGAACATCAAAATTACTATCCGTAATCTGCATTCCTATGGAAGACGCATAAAACAACTTACCGTAAAGTGTATTGGCCTGTATAAGGCCGGACTTGATACAACTTTCCAGTACAACAATAAAGAGCATACATATTGTCACTGTCGGGTCGTTGAGAAACACTCTGACAGGTGCCCATTTTATCAAATATAAAATCCCGTATAGGATGGTGAGCGACAGTGAAACCAACGGTAACCATAAGACAGCCCGACTTTTAGGAATGCGACACTTGAGAATAATGAGAATAATAGCGACTGTGCCTACAAGATTCACCCACGCCATAACGACCAAAAATATTATGTTGAATGCAGCATTTTTGTCTGACCCCGTCTCTCCTTTCGGAAAAATAAAAACCAAATTGTGAAAATCGTTTGTGAGCACCAATAAAACCAAAATCACAGCACAGATAAAAAAATAGTTCGTCCACTTCGGAAGACGATAATCTTCCGGCTTACCAAGCGACAACGCAACCAAAACACCCATAGTGGGAATGAGAAGCAGCGGAATATAGTAGGCATACCAAAGCATACGGGTCGAATCTACATCATATACGAAATAGTATTTCAGTGTTTTAATTAATAACCAAAAAATCATCAGACCGCCTATGGAAATAAGGTATCTCCTAACCTGTTTATGAATAATGCGATAGTAAACCGACATAGCCCATGCGACGAGAAGACCGACATGAATAACTGTACGCATGTATGTAAAAAAGACAGGTAAAGAAACCTTGCCTGTCCACCAGAGGACAGCGGGAGTATATACAATAATAAGTAATACGAGAGCAATGATAATAAAGGCTTTTACTATATTTGTTTTTCTCATATCAACACATCCGTCGTTGTTTTGCTGATACAATTATACACGATAGTTTACCGTAAGTGAAAACTTTCATTACAAAGATTGCGTTGTGCTAATATTAAGAAAACTTGGCACTACACTTGTGCAAGAACGGATTTAAAGAACGCCACATAACGCCGTATCTCTTCTTCGATTCCGAATTGTCTGCCGTAATTTATAAGTTTTCTTAAATCTTTGTTTTTTCCTTTGAAATATACGGAAAGTGTACCGACAAAAACTGTGTATCGGCTTTTTCTCTATCAAGAACGATGTCGCAAATGCTTCTTTCTACATCATAAACTTGAACTACATTTCCGAGCGGTGTTCGTATTTCCGATATACCGATAGGATATAAGTCTTTTTAATATAGTGAATCTTCAGGTTTGCATATCTCTTTTTGATGTGGACGATAATGAACCGTAATCGTGACTCCTATCAAACGAAGTTGCACTGCGATATGAAAGACAGATAACCTATTTGGAATTCTTTATAATTGATTCAATATCCCGTCTGCCGTAAAAAATGCGAACAACATTTACGCTTTTATCTTCCACCAGATAAAAAACAACGAAGTTGTCTACCGGAAAGTGACGCATTTCCATTGTATGCCATGGTTCCCAATCAACAACACTGTGACGAAACGGCAGTCTGTCAAGTGCTTTAATTTCAGTACGGATACGGTTAACCTGTCCGGCAGCAATGGTCGGTTCCATAAGAGATTCGGATATATAGCTATAAATATCCCGAAGATCGTCCAGTGC
Source organism: Bacillota bacterium (assembly GCA_022706885.1). Classification (GTDB taxonomy): domain Bacteria; phylum Bacillota; class Clostridia; order DUPQ01; family DUPQ01; genus DUPQ01. The sequence continues at coordinate 41,664 of JAKJBR010000006.1, read as the reverse complement.
TTCATCGGAATAGTTTACAGAATACTTCACTATCAGATACCGAACTCCTTATTCAGTATTCCGTCAACCTCATCCGCAGAGTGTACACGACCGGCTTTCACCGAGTCAACTCCTTTCTGAAGTTCAGTGTTCAACCGTTCAACAGACATGCTTCCGAGTGAAAGCGGAATCTTAGCCGGAATTTTAATCTCAAACGGAATGCTTTCTGTCAGTTTGATTTGGCTATAGAGCATTTGGATAAGTGCGGACGGAGTTACTCCAAGCTTATTAAGAATGGAATCGACATCCGATTTGAGTTCGGGATCAATTCTTGCATATACGGTAGCTGTATTTGCCATTGGAAAAACCTCCTTATGTTTATCTGGTTGTAGTATGTCACAAATTTTTGCAGCTTGCAAGCATTTAGCATACATTTGCAAAATTTTATGACCATTTTTCACTCCAAAACAGTCCGATGATTGCCTAAAACACAAGAAGAAACGTCTTTTAGGCGATAGACGTTTCTTTTATGGCGTCCCGAACAGGAATCGAACCCGCATCTGAGGAACCGGAATCCCCCGTTTTATCCATTATACTACCGGGACAATCTTTAGTAGTTATTTACCACATCCATTGCTATGTCAGCCCACCTTGTCAGTCTTTCCGGTTGACATTTCACCGTGGATATATCCTTCAGTATCATTTCCAGATTTACATTGTTCTTTCTTGCCGCATCTACCGTCCACTGAAGATCTTTCCTTATCTCCTCTTCATCCATTGTGGTTGTGGCTACAAATGCCGGAGTGGGCTTGTTGCTCATTACCACTTTTTTGCCTATCTTTTCGGCAAATGCATCTCTGTCCGACCAGGGACTGCAGGATACTTTCATTAAGTTGGGTATTGTCAGTACCATCTCCAGCCTGTCATCCAATCGGTCACAGCATCCGTAGTATATCATACCGAAGTATTTTGCCATCCTTGTTACATAGGGAATCTCGAACTCTTCGGTCACTGCCGGTGATACCGAAGAGAACAGCTGCGCAAGACCGAATGCCCAACCGTTTTGCGTAATGCTTTCTTTACCCATTCCGCTGTCAGGCAGCAATTCATCCGTATACACATAGGAGCAATGGCAGGTATTTGCGTTTGTATCATATATCTTAAGCCTGTTTGTCTGCTCAACTCCCTTTATAACCGAAGTGGTCATTCTCTCCATAAACAGATGAAGCTTATCCGGCTCGTCTACTAAATCGAAATATATATTCTCCACTCCCATGAACTGCGTGAGATTATCCCATACACCCAGATGACAGGTTCTGCCTTCCATCATTACCGGAGCAATTCCTTTGAATATTTCCGATGCCGTTTCAAATCTTCTTTCGGTCTCTTTCTCGTCATGGGTTATTATCATGTCTTTAATCTTTTCAGCATCTTCCTTTGTCTCCAGTTGGTTTTTAAAAACATGGGAACTGACATTGCCCGATGCATACAGCGTTTCTTCTTCCACTTTTATACCGAAACCGGTATTGTCTATGGCTTTGGGAACCCGTATAAACGGGTCTAAAACCATATCCACGGGAAAATGCTTATACTTATATATTTCCCTTTTCAAATAGCGCTCTACTCTTCGGAAAACGGGATCCTCCACAAACAAATCCAGTTCGCCTTCATTGTTAAGCTCATTCCAGGGAAATTGGTCCATTACAACCATGGGTCGTTGCATTTTCCCTCTGTTCAATGCCTTCCAAAGTTCTATCTTTTCTTTTTGGACCGGAAGATTTGCATATTCCATATATTTCTTTGCCGTTTCCTGCAAAACGGATATTTCTTTTTCAGTCAAAGCCATAGTACTTTCCCTCCATATATGCATACTAAATTATACCTTAATATTCATTAATGTATATGTCAAAAGTTCCTATTTATGTGTCTTTTACTTATACAGAGGTCCGAAGTTCTTACATGCTCTGTAGTCGGCACCTTCTAAATCGTTTGTTCCGAAGGAAGACCATGCGCTGGGTCTGTATATCTTATGCTCCTCAACGTTATGCATATTCACCGGTATTCTCAACATGGAACATAATGTGATAAAGCGGTCTCCCACATGTCCGTATGTCAGCACTCCGTGGTTTGCTCCCCATTTAGCCATAACATCATATACGCTGGTGAAAGCCCCTTCGCCTGTGAGACGCGGTGCGAAATATGTTGTAGGCCATGTCGGGTCGGTTCTTAAGTTAAGTATGTTATGCGCTTTGGGATCGATATCCACCGTCCAGCCTTCGGCAATCTGGAATACCGGTCCTAATCCGTCCACCAGATTCATTCTTGTCATGGTAACGGGCATTCCGCCTCTTGTTAAGAATGTGGAAGAGAAACCGCCTCCTCTGAAATATCCTAAGCTTGCCGGTCCCCATGTGGTGTGGTCCAGACAGGCTTGCGCTTCTTCTTCGGTTATTTCATAGAAAGGTTTCATTGCAGGTTCGCCGTTCTTTTCACATCTGCCGGTGCCGTCCAAAGCTGCCGCTCCGGAGTTTATAAGGTGGATAATACCGTTCTTGGCATGTCCTTTAAGCGTATAACCCGTTACTCTCTTTACAGCATCGGGACTCCAGTAGGTTCTGACATCGGCAAATATCTGTGCGGTACCTGCTGTCAGGAGATGTCCGAAAAGCATTGCCGTTCCGTTAAGTCCGTCATTCTCGGTTGCCACCAAATATGGTTGACGTATTCCGGTCCAGTCAAATGAGGAGTTCAGTATGGCTTCCATAAAGTCTCCGTTGGGCATAAAATCGGTCCATTGTCTCTGGCCCTGGAATCCCGCTAAAATTGCATTCTTTCCGCAACCTTCTTCTTCAAATCCTTTCTTTGTGAGATAGTCGCTTCCGGTCATAATGTCTTTTGCAATCATAGCCATTTTAACGCAGGTTTCCCACTCTTTGTCTTTCTTCTGACGGGAGTTGGGCACCTTGTTATAGTCTTTGCCTTCCTTGCAGTTCTTTCTTGTCCACTCTAAAGCGGTCTTAAATTCTTTCTTATTATATATCCCCTCGTTCATCCTGCGGATAAACTCCGACATATCCAGATACTCGTTTCTTATACCCAGATACTTCTGATAGAATTCGGGATTGGCAATAGATCCGGCTATTCCCATTGAAACATTTCCCAAACTGACATAGGATTTACCTCTCATATAGGCTACGGCAAGTCCCGCTCTTACGAAATTAAGCAATTTTTCCCGTACATCTTCGGGTATCTCGGTATCATTGGCATCCTGTACATCTTTTCCGTATATTCCAAATGCGGGCAGTCCCTTCTGGCTGTGAGCAGCTAAAACCGCTGCAAGGTATACGGCTCCCGGTCTTTCGGTTCCGTTAAAACCCCAGACCGCTTTGGGCATATACGGGTCCATATCCATTGTTTCGCTTCCGTAACACCAGCAACGTGTAACCGTCAGTGTAAGTCCTACACCTTCTCTTGCGAATTTCTCCGCACATGCCGCAGCTTCCGCCACATTTCCTATGCAGGTATCGGCTACAACACATTCAACGGGCATTCCGTTGGGATACTTCAGATTCTGTGAAATGAATTCCGCTGCGGAATAAGCCATTCCCATCACAACAGGCTCCAGTTCTTCTCTGACGCCTCTTCTTCTTCCGTCAATTGCAGGTCTTATGCCGACTTTAGGCAAAGTGCCTTTCAGTCTTTCAACGTTGTTTTTCTTTGTCATTTCTCATACTCCTTCCATATGTTAAATCAACTACTTATTACCAGCTGGAACCGCCACCGCCACCGCCGCCTCCTCCGGAAAATCCTCCCGATGAGAATCCGCCTCCGCTGCTGGAGCTGGGTGCCTGAACCATGGATGATGTCGTCCGGGCAAGACAGCTGTTCATTCCGGATAACATATGCATCGTGGAAAATGCCCTCATACTGGATCCGTGATACCAATCGGGCGGTTGCGTAATTATGTTTTCAAACTTCCTGCCCCATTTTCTTTCCAGACCCAATACTATTGCATAAGGCAGTATATTGTAAAAGTATTTCGGATCCTCATCAATAAGCGTTTTTAACTTGTCCATTTCGGCATTGGCTATAAAGTCCTTGAATCCCAGATTGTACTCCAGAACATACTGTCCGTATTCCGAACGTTTCTTCATCGCAGCACAATATGCCAGCGATATTGCGGTTACAAAAGCGACAATGAAGTATGCTATCGAATATGTCCTGATATTAAAGTAATAGTACCCGTCGGTAATTATCGCATGACCGATTACGGTTGTTAAAATCAACATGATTACCACCGCTACCGCATACAGTAATTTTCTGAATTTACCGATTATATTCCATTTATTTTCCGCATTAACATACATGAAACCGAGGGTTGCATAAAAACCTCCGTAAATCAGTATAAACGCTATTAAAAACCCCATATCAAAGAACTCCAGAAACAGCACTGCCAGAAATACCGCAAAAGGCACCAAAGCCAACATAAAATATTCCATGCGGGCTTTTAATGAATCTTTGGAAACCAGTTCTTTTCTCCCTTTGAAAACCTGTTTCAATTTGCTCTTTATATTCGGAACGGCGGAATAGAAATTATCCTTCAAATCGTCAGTGGTAACCGTGTCACCGTCTCCGTATTCAAACAGTTTGTTGAACATATACCGCTCATAGTCATTTTCAAATACCGGCACGGTCAGTCTTGTAAACTCATAGCTCCAACGCTTTTCCGTTATCTCCAGATACCCCTTGTCCGCCCAGTAGAACAATAAAGAGGTAATATCTTTGTTATTGATAACTCCGTCGATTATATAGCCCACTTCCGCAGGAGACTGTCCTTCAATGGGATAAAACTGCGGTACGGAGATAATCTGTTGGTCTCTTCCTTTTTTTGTCCAGCCCAATATTATGAGTACCAGAATCAGTACGGATACCGGAGCTACTATCGCTATGACCGGAATCCTTACACCCGCTGCAGGACGTTCGTTTACAAAATATCCTTCAGGAAGTTCCAGTGCAAGTGTAACCGATTGATAGGAATACAGACCGGACAGTTGTCCTTTTATGGTATTACCCGTTACGGTATATCCGGTATACCTTGTGTCACTATACCAATCCCCGTATGTAATACTTATTTTCTCTTTGTCAAACGGTTTAGGCATATTCACCGTGAAAGTAACCAGATAAACATCGCAGTCCCAGTCTCTTCCCAGTATATTATGGTAAATCTTGTCGTATGCTTCTTCCAAGTCGTCGCCGTAGTCGTAATCATAGGATATTTTGTATTTAACCTCGCCCTCGACAATTTTATCGGCGTCGCCTATCCGAATGGAAACATATTCTCTTGCATGCTCCACTACATATGTCTTGTCCACATATATGTTGTCTACATAAACTCTCTTGCCTTCGAAAATGGTGGGAAGAGTACGTATTATACCGTGCTTGCCGTAGGCGGTAAAATCAGCTGTAATATTTTCCGTTATATGCATGACATTGTTTTCACCTACATCTATAACGGTTTCATAATGCGAGATATGATATCCGTGCCTGTCATACACCGTTACGGGACGTTCGTTTACAAAATATCCTTCGGGAAGCTCCAAAGCCAGAGTAATTCCCTGGTAAGCGGACAGGTCGGTCAGTTGTCCTTTTATGCTGTTTCCCGAAACGGTATATCCCGTATATTTATTATCACTGTACCTGTCCCCGTATGTAATGCTTATTTTCTCTTTATCAAACGATTTGGGCATGTTTACAGTGAATGTGACTTTATAAATATCACAGTCCCAGTCGGTTCCCAATATGTTATGGTAAATCTTATCGTAAGCATCTTGTTGGTCATCACCGTAATCGTAACGATAAGTTATTTTGTATTTAACCTCACCTTTAACGGTTTTGTCGGCATCACCTATACGTATGGAAACATAATCCGCTTCAGTACTCACTACATAGGTTTTATCAACATATATGTCGTCGATAAAAACTCTCTGATTTCCGAAAACGGTGGGAATTGTACGTATTATACCGTGCTTGCCGCTTTCGGTAAAAACAGCAGCAATATTCTCCGTTATGTACATTACATTGTCTTCACCTACATCTATTGCAATGTCATAATCGGAAATATGGTATCCGTTCACATCATACGCAAAAACCGGTAAAAAAGCGCATATCAGTAAAACTGACAGCGCTATTGACACTATACTTCTATAAAAACCTGTTTTTTTCATACCTCTTAAAAGCTCACTTTTACGTTTTCGCGTGCTTCCTCTGCAACTTCATAGTAAGGCTGTTTTTCAAATCTGCATATACTTGCCACAAAGGAACTGGGGATTGTCTGTGTCTTTGTATTGAAAGACTGTACAATTGCATTGTAATATCTTCTGGAACCTGCAAGCTCTCCTTCAATAGTGGTCAACTGTGCCTGCAAATCCAAAAACCCCTGATTGGCTTTTAAATCCGGATAGCTCTCCGCCAGTGCGAAAAGACTTTTAAGGGCACCTTCCAGTGCCGTCTCATTTGCCTGTGATTCGGCAACGGTTTTACTTTGCATTGCTTTTGCTCTGGCTTCCACTACTTTGATAAAAGTCTGTTCTTCATGCTTTGCATATCCTTTTATTGTTTCAATAAGATTGGGTATCAAATCATACCGCTTTTTACAGAACACATCGATTGCGGCAAATGCTTCCTCATATTTGTTCCTTAAGCGTATAAATGCGTTATACGTAGCGATAAAATACACTGCTACAAGCAGTATAACTCCTAATACAACATAACCAAGTATCATCCATCCCATTATTATTACCTCCGTTTGATTTTATTATATATTAACAACTATAATCATACAAATGAATTTTTGATAAAGTTATATGCTCTTTTACTATTATAAGTTATTAAGATGCGGACATGCCGAAATATATGCAAAATTTTCCTTTAGAGTTGGCACATCCCTTTGATGTTGACGAATAAATCGCTTGTGCTATAATCACCTTGAAAGTGAGTAACCTATGGATGAATATATCGATAAAATAACCGATCTTACCGACAGATATGTCTCGTCAATAACTGTTTTTACAACGGAAAAATCCGATCCTTACAATAAAGAATACATTGCTCCTTCGGCAATATCCATCAGAAAAACATTGATTATAACAAGTGTTTGTTTTAATCCTTTTTCAAGAAATTACCGGTCGGCATCACTGTTAAAAGCAGCTTCGGAATATCTTAACAATGCAATTGCACTTGTCAATAAAGGCATGTACGAACCTGTATCTTTTTGTATGTCAGTCATACATGCATCGTATGTATACAGATTGGCAGAGAAATATACGAAAGAATTGTTTACCCACGATACACATATAGGCAAAGACTTACAGAGAGCAGCTTTAGATTATATAGAGGGTGCTAAACCGCTGATACAAAGTTTGAAAGAAGATACCGTTTTCAAATATGCGGCACTGATTCACTGCGCAAGAGATATGGAAGATAACAACCTGAAGCAATGCGTCAAAGAAATGAAAGAAAGGGTGCGGGATGAAGAATATTTTTCCGTTCAATATTTGCAGGCACTTTGCGACATACACAACGAAACCAAAGACAAACAATACTTAAAAAAGGCATTGAATGTTATGACATCGGTGCTTAAACTTACGGAGCCGGACAATACCGTAATAGACTTGAAAGAAGAAAAGAATAATCTCGATAAAAGAAGTGCAACTGTTTATCTTTGGGACTATATCGATTCTTTGCTGTATCTGGCTTTTACAGACAACAATGAGAGGCTCTGCAATGTTCTTTCCTATGTATTTGATTTAATTGATGAAAACGGTTGTCCGAAAAGCAGTGACAATGTACTTTTACTGCCTGTTTTTACTTTGTTAAACAAAAAGCTTTTCAGCATCATTTTACATAAAACAACAAAAAGCAAGGCCTTATCCGCATTTAACGGGTTTGTCGGCGATAATGTTTATCGTCACGGAACCGGTACGTATATATCCCAGACAGTGTCCAAAGAACAGGATACTTTCTACACCATGCAGTGCGGAGATTTAAAGGTGCGTCTCCGGTTCAATACCACATACTTCGGGCCGAGAGGGCGTTTCAGAAGTGATGTGCTGGAAGAAACCGATACCGGATTGAGGTTGAGGTATATAAGGGATTGGGGGTATTGGCTGCCGCTGGAAGACCGATCGGTTCCTGCGATTATAGGTCAGGATGTCAATAAAGTCGACAGAACAATGACCAATCTGCAACATATAGATATGCAGGCCGATATAAAGTTTCTGGATAACGGAGCGGATATAACCATATCAATTAAGGGAACGGACGGTTTAGCAACCAAGCTGGACCTTATATTCGAAAAACACGGTTTGTTTGATTGCGACTATGCTTCCACACAGGCTGCAGGCAATGATTTTATTCAGCTTCAGCAAGGCAGTTTCACTTATACCGCAGGGCATGACCGTATAACGGCAGGTCCGGCATTTAATGAATTATCCATCGGCAGTGAAGGTCTGAGAGGCAGCAATCCGCCGATAGAAAACTCCTTTACCGTTTATTTTACGGGTATGACGCCGTCAGTACATACCGTCAGGATAAGAGGTGACAGAATATGAAAGAACTGATTAAAGAAAGAATAAGACGTTCCGATGATATTATAGAAAACCAGCTGAATGCGCAATGTACCGATCCCGATTCCGTGTATTACGGAAATGTACCGGATCGTACGGCGGGATACAATGAACCTACACGATCTATACTGGTAGCCGCAACCTATATTACCAGATACTGCCATCCGCTATCCCGGTTCTATAAAAACCAACTGCTCTTACAGCGTGCTTTAATAGGTTTGAAGCACGGGCTGAAACATATGCATCCGGATAATACGATGGATCTTACAGCCACCAATCCGCATGACCCTACATCCGTTGCATTTTCCGTAAGGACAATCGTACCGGCTTTTCGTATGCTTAAAAACTACATGCAAAAAAAATCGTCACCTTCCGCTTTGGAAGTGAAAGTCTACAACACTATAATAAATTATCTGACAAAATCGGCAGACGGAATGGTAGGTAAAGGATTCCACACCCCCAACCACAGATGGGTTGTTGCCAGCGGTCTTGCAATGGTAATGAATATATTGGATATGCCGGAGCTGATGAGTGAAATAAATAAGTATCTTGATGAAGGAATTGACTGTGATGAATACGGCGAATATGCAGAGCGGTCCATATCGATATATAACCTGACAAATAACGAGTCGCTTATCATATTGGCCCGTGAGTTGAACAGGCCGGAATTTTTGGAGCATGTAAGACGTAATCTGTATATGTCTATGAAATATATCGAGCCGGACGGAACCTTATATACCCTTAATTCCTCCAGACAGGATGTCGGAACCAGAATCTATCCTTTTACTCTTTTTGAAGGCTATATGGTAATGGCCCACATAGACAGAAATCCTCAATTTGCATATATGGCCAAAGTGATATTCGATATGTGCAGCAACAATCCTATTGACACAGGTGAGCTGGGCTATTATTGCTTCACGGCACATATCATACGGAATATGGAATATTCTGAGTTTTTTGACGGGGAGGTTGCCATTTTGCCATTTGATTATACTCATTATGACGCCTTCTTTCCCTATTCCGACATAGCCCGCATGAGAGACGGCGATACCTCCATGACGGTTCTTGCAAAGAATGTTATGCCCGTAAAATATATGTACAGATTCTTAGGTATATATATGATGTTTTTGTCGGATAAGTATATGGAATTTGACAGAATTGAAAAAACGCACGCAGGATACAGACTGTACGGAAACGATGACAAAACCGAAGTTATATTGGACTGCGTATTCCAACCCGACAAAGCAACAATATCCGTAGAGACAAAAGCCGATCAGCCGTATCCCTGTGCGGCGGTTCTTATGTTTGACAAAGAAGGATTTTTGCAAGGTGACGGTTATTCACTCCGAGCAAGAACGGGAAAGAATCTTCATGTAAAGAACGGCAAATTCACTTATTTGCCTTCGGTCAGATACATTCCCAATGCTCTTACGGTGGAAAGCGATTTTACCGGTGATGAATATTCAAAAATATGTATGAATAAGGTTCTGCCGACCGACAAAAACTCTTTCACCGTTTTTTTGACAGCGGAAGCCCCTTTCAGGAAAACTATAACAATTAAAAAAGAATAGTGTTATTCCCAGTATTCTTCTATCAATTCCCGTAAGATTCTTACGGCTCTTTTGGCTTTGGAAGGGTTACCGCCTAAAGTATATACATCCCTGAATATTATCTCTAAATTACAACCTTTTGCCGCCTTTAAAGTGTTTTGCATATACTTTTTATACTCATCGTCATCAAAATCATATCCCACTCCCAGAAAATGAGGTGAAGGTTTTCTGGAGTAAATGATATTTGTCCCTCTTAATCTTTCACCCATAAACTCTTCATCACACCACGGAGAAACCGATACTTTGCGTAAATTGGATAAATCCTTCAGACAAACATCCCAAAGAGAATGTACGGCCTCACAACATCCGTAATATACCATTCCGAACTCTCTTGCTATTCGGTCTATATACGGATACACAAACTCCCTGTATGTATCGGGAGATATTCCGGTAGATTCCTGTGAATTAACATTTATCCATAAGTCTTTTAATCGTACACGACCGTCAGCGGGTTTCTTTAACTCATGAGTAAATCCCCTGCTTCCCGCTCCGGTATAGTGATTACTGTTATTCATGGTAAGCAATCCTTCATCCTCCATCCATTGTTGGTATGCAAGCAGATTGGAAGTTATATAATCCATAAGCTTATGCACCGTATCCGGTGTTTCGAACATGGCTATCATCCAGTTTTCCATTCCCATAAGTTTTATAACTTTATAGGTAATCATATGATTCCATTGGTGAAAAGTGTTTTCCAGTTCTACATTGAGTATATCTCCCAATATATCCTCGGCGGCTTGCAGCCTTCTTAACGAATTTTCTCTGTCTACCGAAAAAGTAAAAGGTTTGAGTATGGGAAAATCCCGCTCCAGATCGGTTATCGGGTGTATATATTCAAAACCTATCTCTCTGCCTGAAGCATCTTTGGATTTTATAACCGGTATATCCACTCCGAACTCTTTGTATGTTATATCCCAATTGAAGGAAAGAAAATCCGGACAAACTTGGTCATCATCGAGAAGTTCATGAACCAGCAGGTTGCTCTGAATAGCGGATTCTATTCTTCTGGCAAAATCCGACTGTGTTTTTAAAGGAGACCGGACATCATTTTTAAACGAGTTAAGCTCTATCACTATCATAGGCTTACCTTTTCTGTTTTCGTTATGATTGTACCAACGTTTAACCCGCTCGCTCATTACCGGCAACTTGGAAATCTCCAACTGCTTCTTGGCATAATCTCTTAAATATTCTCTTTCCCGTTTCTCTATCTTGTATCTCATGATTTCCATACTCCGCTGTTAAATATAATATCCAATCAAATACTGTTAATCAATAAAATTCATAAAACATCATACGACACAAAGGCGCCTTTTGGCGCCTTTGGACTGAACTTAAACGTTTTGTTATTAAATCTTAGGTATCTTAATTTCAATTTCCCTTCCCAGTTCGGCGGATTTATTGATTCCGTCTATTATAGCCTGGTTATACAGTATCTGGCTGGAAGGTATCGGAGACGGAGTTCCTTCTTTTACTGCATCCAAGAAGGTCCTTATCTTCATATCAAAAAGATTGAAATCGGTCTTTAGTACCGGTATTACGGTCTCCACCTGCTTGCCGCTTATTTCATGATACAGCGTCATGGGACCGCCGACCGTACCGTTCCAGCATTCGGTTGAAGGAATTCTCAATCCGGCTTTTGTACCTAAAATCAATGTGTCTCCCGATGTGTCCATGTTCATTGCCCAGGAAATACGGAAGTCCAATACAATACCTCCTTCCAATCGGATAAATGCAGCTGCAAAATCGTCCACTCCGAAAACCTTTGCATATTCCGGATGTTTGGGATAATAGCTCGGTCGTTTTCCGAAGAAGTCCGACTTATATCCCGAAACGGTAAGCGGTTTCGGATAACCTACGGCATTCAATACCATATCCAAAGAATAGCACCCTATATCTCCCAAAGCTCCTATTCCGCCGGTATCTTTCTGTATGAAGGTGGTACCGAAAGGAGTGGGTATTCCTCTTCTTCTGCCGCCGCCTGTCTGAATGTAGTAGACATCGCCCAGTTCTCCGTTCTGCACTATCTTTTTAATCATCTTCATGTTCTCGTCAAATCTCGGCTGAAAACCTATTGAGAGAACTTTACCCGATGCTTTTTCCGCCCTTACTATTGCAACCGCTTCATCCAGCGTTACACACATGGGCTTCTCCAAGAGTACATGCACACCTTTTTCCAGAGCATATATTGCACATTCCGCATGAGTACAGTTATATGTGCAAACACTTACCGCATCCAACTCTTCATTATCCAGAAGTTCTTTGTGACTTCTGTACAGACGCACATCTTCTAACCCCATTTTCTTACAGAAAGCCGCGGCTTTTCCGTCTATCAAGTCGGCACATGCCACTATCTTTGCATCGGGGCATTTTAAGTACGCATTGACATGAGGTTCCGCTATCCAACCGGTACCTATGATACCTATTTTAAGCACCTTACCGGTATCGGTACTCTTTTTTTCCTCGTGTATCTTCTTGAATTTGTTTAGAATATCCTCTGACATATTTCCCTCCTTTTTTACCAAATCAGGTTTTTTAAATATTTAATACTTAATCTTGCACATTCCAATGCCGTTCTGCCTTCTTGAGGCTCATCCTGCTCCACCACTACCCAGCTTGCACCGGCTTCTTTCGAAGCTTCCAGTATTTCAGGTATATCCTGTTGTCCGAATCCCAAAGGCATAAATCCGAAAGCCTTTTTGTCGGAAGGCTTATGGTCTTTTCCTTTGATACCTATCAATTCATACATCTTAATATCTTTGTCCGTTTCTTGCTTGTAGAAATCCTTAAGATGCACAACCGGAGCTCTTCCTTTGTACTTCCTTATATACTCCGCCGGATCCTGTCCTGCTACTTTTACCCAGCATGTATCAATCTGAGTCTGTAATAAATCTGCAGGTATTGTTTCGTATATGACATCCAGACCCAACCTGTCTCCTATTTTGACAAACTCAAAATCATGGTTGTGATAAAGAAGCTGTAATCCCGCTTCTTTGGCTTTTTTACCCAACTGTTCCATCTGTTCCAAAGTCTTGTCAAATAGAGGTTTTCCCGGTCTTCTCTCTTCAGGAAGATAGGGAACGGCAACATATTTACACCCCATATCAAAATACAAACTAAACACTTTATCCGGATTTTTCAACATCGAATCCAACGGAATATGAGCGGATATGGGAGTTAAACCGGTATCCGAAAGAAGCTTTTTAACATATTCGGGCTCTTTACCGTGCAACGATGCAAGTTCCACGCCGTCATATCCGTACTCTTTTACTTTTTTTATTACCTGTTCGAAATCTTTATCCAAGTCCTGTCTGACTGAATATAGCTGTAAAGCAATGGGCAGAGACATAATTTCCCTCCTTGTATACCGATAATTGTATCATTATTAACGGTAAGCTACAACATCAAACCTTTATGTATTTACCGTTTAATTTGATTTAATACATATGTATTTTTGTATATAATGGAATAAGGAGGAATACATACGGTCAATGCCGTTTGTGTAAGGTATTATGGATATAAGGTTGATGACATACAATATCTGTTCGGGAATGAGCTACGGAGAAAACAGAAAAAGAGACTTAGCCCAAAGTGCGGAGGTTATAAAGGAGTATGCACCCGACATTCTGGCTCTTAATGAAGTCCATTACAATATCCGGTTTTCCGGATTTGTAAAACAGGCCGAAGAGATAAATAAACTTCTTAACTATGAATATATGTACTACGGGAAAGCGGGAGCGATAAAAGAAGGTTTTCAGGGTAATGCATTGTTTTCCAGATACCCTGTTAAAACCGTTCATACCGTTCTTGTGGACCAGCCTGCGGTTCTTGATGAGGATGTATATTATGAACAGCGTTCCTTCATAGATTCGGTAATTGATATAGGTAAAGACTTACATGTTATAGTTACCCATTTCGGCCTGGCTGAAGGTGAGAGGAAAAACGCATTGGATTTACTTATACCCATCTTCAGGCAACACCGGAAATCTCTTGTTTTCATGGGAGATCTGAACCTGGAACCGCATGAAGAACAATTGAAGAGCATATCGGGTATACTGAAAGATACCGCTGCTATAAGTAACAAGAAATATTTCACATTTCCTTCCGATATACCGGACAGAAAAATCGACTATATATTCGTATCACATGACATCAAGGTAAATGACATTGTTGTTCCGTTAACCACGGCATCCGATCATCTTCCGTATATTGCAGATGTTTTCATAGGTTGAAGAGATTTATAAAATTATCATAAAGAATACTGCTGTTTTCCCGCTCGGTAAGATTAAGAGATAAAAACCTTTCCAGTTCGGTTTTTGCGTCCCACATGGGATAATCGGTACCGAATAAAAATCTGTCACTTCCGAATTCCCTTATTATATCCCGCGCTTCATCGGGTTTCAGTGAATACAGACTGGAGGATGTATCAAAATACAGATTATCCGTCCCTTTATATGTTTTGTATGCCTCTTCCCAGCATTTGTATCCCCCGAAATGCGCCGCTATACATTTCAGATTCGGGAATTTCTCCATTACCGATATTATTCGCTTGGGCCTTGTATAGTCATACCTGTCGTCGCCCGCATGTAAAAGACATACCATGCCCGCCTCTTCGGCTTTTTTGTATGTTCGAAAGAATCTTTCATCATCCGAATATACTTTCTGAAAATCATGGTGCATTTTTATACCCTTAAGTCCCTGCTCCGCTACCCGCTCCAGCTCTTTTTCCACATCATTAAAATCCTGGTGCATGGCAGCAAGTCCTACAAATTCTTCATGCTCCAGACACTGTGAGATTATGAAGTCATTTATACTCATAACCTGTTGCGGGGTGGTGGACACCGAGCAGACAAGATACTTCTTAATATTTATTCCGCTTCCGTTTTCCAGGAGTTCCTTCACCGTTCCGTTGTAGAACATAGGAATACCGTAGAAGTCTCCGATGCTCTTTGATGCCTTCATCGCTATTTTATCGGGATATATATGTGTGTGCGAGTCCGCTATTTTGTATAAACCGTTCAAAAAAAGCCATCCCCTTTACATAATGGCTTTATTTTACAACTGTGAGAAATAAATTCAAGTATTATCTGTTATCCTCTTTACTATTTACTATTCCTGATTCTGTTTACTTACTTATCTTTTTAATTTTTCCAATATGTCTTCATACAGGCTGTCGGTCCGCTCTGCTGTATCTGAATTGAACACCGCAAATCCTTCTTTATGTTCCACAACTATATAGTTGCTTACATCCTTGTATATATACAGTCTGTATCTGCCGTATTGCTCATTTTTGAATGTCCCGCTGTATATTTTTATGAGGTCGGCACCCATTATTCTTTTTCCCACCGTTATGGAACTTACTTTCTCCACTTTAACTATGTCCTCATAAGCTATAACTGACCGCTCCAGACCGGCTTTTACTGTTATAGCTTGTTCTCCGACGGTGATGCTGACTTTACTGAATATTAAAAGCGCTGCGATTGCCGCTACAATAACAGCCGATAAAATTATACCTGTTTTCCTTTTTCCGACTTGTTCTTTTATTTCCATTGTTTCCTGTTCCCTCTAATCAATATGTAGTAAATTATGTATTTCATCAAACAGTTTCTTTAGAATGATGTTATCTCATCAAACAGTTTTTTTGCATACATGTCGGTCATGGAAGATATATAGTCTATAACCGCTATGATGTAATCTTCCTTACTTGAAAGATTATAAAGCATTTTGTTTTTAAGATTCTCCGGTCGGTTTTCCATGATTGAATACTTTTTCAGCCGGTCGGAAAAAGAAGATGCCAGTTCCGGATAAATAGTTGAATACTCGGTTTTTATGTATTCGAGGGTATCCTCCTCTTTGTAAAAGGACATCAGCACATCAAACAGCGATTGGATAATAAGTTCGGCATATTCCTCATACTTTCTCAACCGTTTGTTTTTGTAAATATACTCATAATTGAATGCCTTAATTTTTTTAAGTATCATGAATCCTTCATCGGAAAAACAGATGCCGTGTTCTTTTTTACTGGTAAAGCACAAATCGGTCACAAGGCTGTTTATTATGGTGCTGTTGTTCATGGCTTCATCGGCTTTTTTGTACTGCTTCAGTATTTCGTCAAGACGGGAAATATCCTGTGAATTAAGTATTCTCAACCTTAAAGCATCCTCAATATCTCTGCCCAGATATGCAATTATATCCGCTGCCTTTACAAGACAGCCTTCATAAGTATACGGTGAAACCGCAGAAGCGTTTTTAATATTCTCAAGTTCTAAATATTCCGTCCGCGGTACCAGCTGTTTTCTTTCTATTTCGCCGCAATGTGTAACTATTCCGTCCCTCACCGCATAAGTCAGGTTGAGATTTTCTTCCTGTCCCCATGCATTCTGAATGGTTTCGCTGTAATCAATAACCCTTAAACTGTTTTTCTCATGCCAAAAATCCGTCTTCAGATATTCTTTTGTTATCCTGTCTATAATTCTTTCCCCGCTGTGACCGAAAGGCGAGTGTCCCAGATCATGACCTACGGCAATCGCCATGACAAGTTCTTCATTAAGTCCGAGATATTTTGCGGCACCGTAACTGATGGATAACACATTATTCACATGCTCCATTCTGGTGCAGACATGGTCATTCCTCGTTGCAAAAAACACCTGCGTCTTTTGCTTAAGTCTTCTGTAAGCTCTGCTGTTTATTATCCTGGTATAGTCCCGGTAAAACTCCGAGCGTATATCCTGCTCTTTCCTGCCGATATGCTCTTTACGGCAAATCATATTCTCCCATTTCGGATTATGTTCCGAAGCCGACACATCATATAATTCTCTCATTTAAAACCACCAGCTGGGAAGCCATCTTAAAAGCTCGATATAATCGACGCTGACTTTTATCCCGGCCATTGCGGGATAAAAAGCCGCAAAGATAAGGATAGCCAATATTACATATGCATTAATATATTTTTTCACTTTGGGATTGTCCTCCATAAAGTATGAGGCCATATACACAATTGCCAGAATCATAAAAGGCACACATCCGAAATAATGATACAGGAAGGTAATGCTTCTGGGTGCCACGGCCCACGGCAACAGTATGGAAAGATAGCCTGCAAATATGAACAGTCCTCTTCTGTCTTGCTTTCTTAACGACACTATCGCCGTCCCTATAAGCGCCGCAAGACCGGTCCACCATATCAAGGGATTGCCTATTGCCACTATTGTGCCCCACTGCCCTTCGGCTTTTACGGGAGCCGAGTAGTAATAAACCGGCTTGTACATGATGGGCCATGTGTACCAGGCGGATTTGAAAGGATGGTCCTGTGTCACTCCCTTATGGTATTCAAACATGTGCTTCTGGCTGGCAATTATGTTATCCGCCATTTCCATTATTGTAAACTTTTCATTGTCGATAGCGGCCGACTGTATCTGAAAGATAGGAATATATGACAGTGAATATATAAGGGCCGGTATAGCGATAAAGAAAATCAGACAGAAGAAGCAGGTAAGCAGACTGTTTCTTGCGGCAAGTGCTTTGCCTCCGTATACAATGCGTCCGTATCCGAAAGATTTCCATTGTGAAAATATCTTAACGAAGAACAGAAACGCAATTCCCGCTCCCGCATAAAATCCTATCCATTTGACCGATATGGCACATCCGAAGAAAATACCGGAGAAGAATAAAGGCACAAGCGTTTTGAAGTAGCTTGTTTTCCGCAAATCCATATCCACATAACATGCCATAAAATAGAAGGTAAGCATTATAAAAAGAACCAGATAGCTGTCCACCGTTCCCAGTCTTGTCTGCACGAAATGCATACATTCAAACGCTAAAAGCGTTGCCCCTATCATAGCAAAGTAATGGTTCTTAAATAACTTCTTTCCCAGAGCATACATAACCGGTATCATAAGTGCTCCCGCTATTGCTCCCATAGCTCTGTACCCGAAAGGATTTACCCCGAACATTTTATAGGACCACATGATTATAATCTTACCTAAGTGAGGATGCGTATTTTCATAAATTGTTTGGTTTTTTATTAAAAACTCATATGCCGTTCTGGGAAAATATATCTCGTCGAAATAGGTGCTGTTCATATATGAAGGCTCATAAACATACAGGTCCTGTTCGTCAAACAGGTTGACGGATTTTTCGTCTTTATGCGGATCGGTCGGTCTGACCGAACTTATGGGAATAGGAGTATCTTTACCTGAAGCAAAGAAACATACCTCCATGATTTCTCCCCTTGTCCCTTTGATGTAGTCTTCTTCCTTGTCCTGATAAATGCCGGAAACAACCTTTACACAATCGGTGGTAACGGGTTGTTCCAAATCCGTATAAAGCCACTTGAGAAATGTGCTGGCTCTTCTTTCCAGGGTGACGAAATGAACATAATATCCCGATGCATCCTTATAGTATAAGTCCAGTGCCGTCACGTTATACCAGGTATCACCCAGACCGCAAAGATATGTTATTCTCTCAATTGTTTCCTGCTTTTCAAAATCAACATACACGACCGACCCGGCTTTTTGCGGTGTCCATCCGTTGACCGGCGCCTTTGTGTTTCCGAGATTGGTTAAAGATATTACAAGATAAAGCACGGTAAGCAGAATAATCGCCGCCTTTTCCTTAAATGCCTGCCTTCTTTTCCTTTTCTTTTCCATAAATGCTTTATCCCGAGTACTTTCAGGTAGGAAGTGTTGCTCTCTCATTTTGCCTGTTATAATAACCTCAATCTGTTGCTTCTGTATATATGATTATATCCTTACAGGGTATAAAATAAAAGGCTAAAAGCTGTTTTTTTGACTTTCCAAAATAACTACCTGTATTTCGGGATTACCTTTTTTAGCAACCGTTAAAGCATCGCCCTTTGAACCGCCCAACACTCCGAAATGCATGGGAACCGCAACTTTTGTGTTTATGTAATATGTGGCCTGTGCCGCTTCATCGGGAGTCATGACATATTTGTTATCGGGATATATAGGGATAAGTGCGACATCGGTCGTAATATCCCGCATTTCCTCTATACAGTCGGTATCGCCTGCGTGGTATATTGTTTTACCGTCAATATTAACCAGAAAACCCAGCCATCCGTTTTCCTTGGGGTGATGGGGTTTTGTAATGTTATATGCCGGTAATGCCTGTATCTCTATTCCTTCTACGGAAATACTGTCATACGGTTTCACTATTATCATATTATCCAGTTGTAAAATTTCCGCACTGTCCGCATCGGTAACAATCAAAGTATCCGGTTTCAATATCTTTAATATATCCTCTTTGGAACAATGGTCATGGTGTTTGTGGGAAACCAATATGATATCTGCTTTTTTGCCTTCATCTATTCTGAACGGATCAAAATATATCGTTTTGCTGCCGTCCACCCTGAAGGCGGCATGCCCTAACCACTTTATATTATCAGTCAGCATCTTTTCTCATCTCCACTTTTATTCTTTCCACTCTCAAGTTTGCCATTTCCAGTACGGTTATTACATGACCGTCAAACTCCACCCTGTCATTTTCTAAGGGAAGTCTTCCCAGCCTCTCGGTCACAAAACCGCCGACCGTGGTGGATTCCGATTCCAATTCTTCATCAAAATCTATCATTTCCAGAAAATCATCCAGCAACATGTCCCCGACAACCTCATAGGTTCCTTCCGCCGTTTCCACCGTGTCCTCACTCATGTCGTCGGTTTCATCCCATATATCCCCGACCAGCTGTTCCAGAACATCCTCCAGAGTGACTATGCCCATAGTACCTCCGAATTCATCGACAACAACAGCCATATGTGCTCTTTTTGCCTTGAACTCTTCCATAACGGAGGATATGTCCATGGACTTATATATGTATAAAGGTTCACGTATCATGGAGCGGATATCAAACTGTGCTCCCTTTTTCACGGCTGCTTTCAGCAACTTCTTTGTACTTAATATACCTATTATATTATCTATAGTACCTTCAAAAACCGGTACTCTGGAATATTCCTCATCCACTACCGCCCGTATTATATCCTCGGGCTCATCATTTATATCTATGGCAAATACATCCACCCTCGGGGTAAGAATCTCAAATGCTCTGTCATCGGAAAACTCTATTGCCGACCGTATAAGGTCGCTTTCTTTTTCGGTAAACCCGCCCTCTTCTTCTATTGTCTCCACTATACTTAACAACTCGTCTTCGGTAACCGTAGGTTCTTCTTTTTTAGGTTTCCATATCACGGAAAGCTTTTCCGTCATTTTGGTAACCGTAAACACTATGGGTTTGAAGATGAATATAAATACCTTAAGCAGCCAGGTAACATTCACGGCAAATTTGTTGGGATTGTCGTTTGCAACCATCTTGGGTGTTATTTCACCGAATATAAGGATTACTATGGTGGTAACTATAACCGTTATGGTCTGAACGGGAAGACTTGTATTTGTTTGCTCAATAATCCTTAAAGCAATAAGGGTGGTCAAAGAAGAAATGGCTATATTAACTAAGTTGTTACCTACCAATACCGTATAAAGTACCGAGGAGAAGTTCTTAGCCAACTCATAGGTTTTTTTCTTTTTTTTGTCCCCGCCTTCCGCTTCCAACCGGATTCTTCCTATGTTAAGTGATGAAAATGCCATCTCCGTGCCGGAGAAAAAGAAGGAAAGCATAATAAGGATGATTATTCCGAGATAAATAAGCCAATCCATTACTGATTTACCTCCTCTTTCTTCTTCCTGTCGTTCTCTTCTTCCGTATCTGAAGATTCTTCTTTTTCCATTACCTTTACAAGCAGCTTTTCTATTCTCATACCGTCCAACTCTTTGATGGATACCGATAGTCCCATATCTTCAAAGAAATCGCCCGCTTCGGGAATATTCTGAAGATGTTCCATTGTCCAGGCGGAAACGGTTTTATGTTCTATATCATCATCATTATACGGAATATCCAGTTCGTCCAGCAGTTCATCCATACGCAACTCACCGACTACTTCCAATACTCCGTCATCCAGATACACAAACTCTTCTTCCACTATATCGTCTTCGTCGTATATATCACCTACAAGCTCTTCCATTATATCTTCCATTGTAATCAGACCTGCGGTTCCGCCGTAATCGTCGGTTACAATTACCATATGAACTCTTCTTGCACTCATCATTTCAAAAAGTGTATTAACCAACAGGCTCTGATGCACGAATATCGGTTCATCCATTACCGATGCCACATCAACAGCGGTATTGTTCAGTATACCTTTCAGATACTTTCTTGTATGCAGAACTCCTATAATGTTATCTATGGTATTTTCATAAACCGGCAATCTGGAGAATTTTTCTTTTATAACGATACTGTCTATTTTCTCTTTACTCCAGTCTATATCCACAGCGACTATGTCCACTCTGGGTGTAAGAATATCCGCAGCGGTAGTGTCCAGAAAGTCTATTGCCGACTGGATAAGTTCGCTCTTATCCGCCTCAATTACACCTTCTTCCTCAATTGTTTCTATCATGCTCTGAAGTTCTTCTTCCGTCATTGTAGGTTCTTTGGGTGCATTTCCCATCAGTTTTCTTACCAGCCTTCCCACTGCGGAAAGCACATAGGAAACGGGGGTTAATATTACGATAAGAAATTTCAAC
Organism: Bacillota bacterium; assembly: GCA_022706885.1. Taxonomy (GTDB): domain Bacteria; phylum Bacillota; class Clostridia; order DUPQ01; family DUPQ01; genus DUPQ01. The sequence continues at coordinate 19,868 of JAKJBR010000006.1, read as the reverse complement.
AACGGAGCAAAGGTTCTTGCATAGGCATCGGCATTGTCTTTAGCTATGCTTTTGGGGATTACTTCGCTGAATGTAAATATGATGATGGTAAGGACAATTGTTGACACCAATGAACCTATCTCGCCCAGATAGCGCACCGCAATAACCGTAGCTATTGAAGCTGCGGTTATATGTATTATGTTTAACAGTATAAGAATAGTAGAAATATATTTATCGGATTGCTCTAATATCTTCAGTACTCTTTGAGATTTAACATCGCCGTTTTCCGCATTATACTTCATCCGTATCTTATTACAGGATGAATATGCCGTTTCCATACCCGCCAACAGACCCCCAACGACGATGAGGCCGATTAAGGCGATACTTCGGTATATACTGTCACTATCCATTAAGGATTTTCACGCTCCATAAATCAAAATATATCGACAGTTTAATGCATAACATATGTATTGTCAAGTAAACTGCGTACCTGACTATGGATATACTTCCCCGTTTATCATGATATTCTTGGCTGTCACATCAATTCTTATCATATTCAAAGCGGTGGTAAAATCCAGCACATCATATATTTTCTGCTGTACCTGTCGCAAAGTTTCCGGTATATCATAATCCACATTTACCGTTATATTTACTTCCAGAGATATCCCTTCCGGTCGGTTTATGACACGAAAGCGGGTCATGCCCTCATAGCCGTTTATTTCGGTACATCCGTAACTTGCAATCTGAAATAAAGTGTTGTTGGATATTGTGTATCCTCCCAAGTAGGAAAATGTGGGTCTTACTATGGTCTTGGTACCGTCCGGCTCATACCTTGTCTTGTCTCTTCTTCGGAAAATATACAACGGGTCTAAAAGATACCCGGCAAAATCCTTCTTTATCTCAAAAGTGGGAACGGGTATTACGTGTTTTCCCTTCTCCTGACGGCTTCTGGTCGCGGCGGCAATTTCTTCTTCGTCGGATATATCGGTAATTCTTATTATTTTCTGTATAGGTGACACTTCCAGTCTCTGTGCTATCTCGTTGACCATCTTATCCGATGTTCCTAAAATCAGTAAAGAGTCCACTTTACCTGCTCTTATCGCTTTTATAACCTCCTTGCGATGATCGTTATCGTCAAAAATGGCACGCTTTATGGAAGCTATTTTGGTAGCTTCCTTCTTGGCGCTTTTTCCGGCTATGACCCGGTTTTCACTTATCAATAAGCCGTCGTCAATTATATGGGTGATACCCATATCCGAAGCAAGCAGCGTGGATTTATGACTTTTGCCGGTTCCGCTCGGACCGACTAAGGCATATACTTTAATGTGTACCTCCGTATATATATTAAGATTATATCAGTTTTTATCTTTAATGCATTTAAGAATATGATATCCGGCACTTCTGTTAACAGTTTCAAGATTGGAAAATAGCTCGGTAAGTTTCTTTTTTGTGCTGTCCAGCCCTTGTTTCTTCTGAATAACACAGTAAAAGATACCGTTTTCGTTAAGCATTTTATATGCTTTTTCATAAAAAGCAAACACCGTCGCTTTACCCGCTCTTATGGGGGGATTGGTCACACAAATGTCCACTTTCTCCGGTATATCCTCTTTTGCTATATCCAGTTTATTTACATATGTTCTTTTGGACCTGTTCTGCCCGGCATTTTTTTTTGCCAACTCGGCCGCTCTTTCGTTTATCTCATAAAGATACGTATTGTTTATCTTAAGCAGTCTGTTGAGTACTATCCCTATAACCCCTATTCCGCAACCTAAATCGGCAAGCGAAGGTCTCTCTTCATTGGAAAGGCCTTTTTCCTGCTCCCCGATATCGGCAATAACCGAGTCAATAAGAAGCTTGGAGCCGTAATCAATGCCGGTTTTGGAAAATACACCGGAATCGGAGTAAAATCGAAATTCCACCTCATTTATTCTGGCCTTGTACTCAAACATGTCCTCATGAGTTAACTGTTTGTCCGTATAGTAGTGATTTGTCATTATCTTTCCTTAAAATGAAAAAGGGCGGTCTGGCCGCCGGTTCTCAGTATTTGACTCCTGTTATTCCTCCACCGGAGCATCTACAGGGCATACATCAGCACATGCACCGCATGAAATGCATAATTCCGGATCTATAACATAAATGTCGTCTCCCTGAGTAATAGCTTCTACGGGACATTCAGCTTCGCAAGCTCCGCAGCTGATGCATTCATCAGTAATTCTGTATGGCATGTTACACCTCCTTGTATCTTGTAGCAATTATATAGCCGTGAAATATAAAAATCAAGGTCATATGAATAATTGATATATCTTTATCAAAATATCAATTATCCTCCAGCTTAGTAAGTTCATTAATATCCTGTGCCGCTTCTTCATCGGGCAGAACCTTATACTTGCTGGACTTCTTCAGTACGGTTACATCCTGTGCGTTGTACTGCCTTATGTCTATCTCTTCGCCTTTGTCCAATTTAACCTTCAGTTCGCCCTTAAGCATACTAACGTCGATAACTTCCCCCTTGCCGTCGACCGTCTGTACTATGGCGCCTATACCCGGTGTCTTTTTTATAAGGTCGGTATATACTTCATGTTCATATTTCAGGCAACACATAAGCCTTCCGCACACTCCCGATATCTTAAGAGGATTAAGGGAAATAGCCTGGTCTTTTGCCATTTTTATGGAAACTGTCTGAAATTCGTTTAAGTAACTGGTACAGCAGAAGGGCCGACCGCATATTCCTATTCCGCCTAAGAGTTTGGCTTCATCGCGTACGCCTATCTGTCTTAACTCGATTCTGGTACGAAAAGTGGATGCCAGATCCTTAACCAGTTCCCTGAAGTCCACCCTTCCGTCTGCTGTAAAATAAAAGAGTATTTTACTCATATCAAATGTTGCTTCCACCCCGACAAGCTTCATGGCTATCTTATGGTCGGCTATCTTTTTCTCGCAGATGGCAAAGGCTTCGCTTTCTTTGCTTTTTGACTCCTCCGCTTTGTTAAGATCCTCCTGTGTTGCTTTTCGGATAATCTCCTTAAGAGGGGCCACAACATTCGATTGCTCAACCTGAGTAATCGGTGATGCAACAGTTCCCATTTCCGTACCCTTGATTGTCTCCACTATTACTTTGTCATTTATATTAAGCTCCCAATCTCCCGGAGCGAAACTGTATATTTTGTTCGAATGTCTGAACTTTACTCCGACAACGGTTATCATATATTCAATTCCTCCATTAATTCCACATTCATGGTACCTATAGCTATGCTTGCGGAAACATTATCTTTTATGTATTGTGCGGCCTTTGCCACATAATTGCATGCCTTAAACAGGCTTTCGCTGCTGTAGTTTGCCGCCGTTCTTTTTATAATATCCAAAAAATCGGCATTTATCAAGTTGTCTGTTTGCTCGGTTTCTTTGAATATAAGTGCGTCACGGAATAAGCTTTGCAATACCTCCAGAAAAACCGTTATATTTGTCGATTTGTCTTTGTCTGCTAAATCGGTGTTTATTTCACTGAGATATCTTACCGCGGCACTTCTGGTCTGCCGGAAAGTTTCATCGGTTATAAGTGTGTCCGCTCTTCCTATGCAACCCTCGGAAAAACTTGCAGCAAAGTTTATCTGTTGTATATCGGTATCGGGATATTTGCTTTGAAGATAATCCAAAACCTCACTCTCGGTGTTGACTCCGGTATAAATAATTACACATCGAGATTTTATTGTATCTATCAGCTGTTCGGAATTGGTAACCGTCAACAGAAAATAGACATTGGAAGGAGGCTCTTCCAGTGCTTTTAAAAAAGCGTTTTGTGCCTGGTCGGTCATTGTATCGGCATCATGTATAATGTAGATTTTATTTCCGCTGCCCAAAGGCAGAAGTTGAGTATCTTTGATAAGAGCGCGTATATCCTCCACGGAAATGGATTTATCACTTTTCAGTATATACTGCTCTTTGTGCCCCAAACAGCCTTCACAGCGGCCGCATACTTTCAGTTTATCGGGATTCTTGCAAAAAAGAAGCCGGGAAAAAGCATCCGCAATAAGTTTTTTTCCCGACCCGACAGGACCCTCAAATATATACCCGTGACATATCCTGCCTTTTGACATAAGTTTTGATATTTGATTTTTTAAAGGTTTTCTTCCCTTTATATCATCAAAATCCGCCATTTTAACTCTTGACGTATTTTACAACATCGGTTACGAAAATCGTTGCTCCGCCCATGGTTATCTCTATCGGATATCCTGTCAGAACCGCACCCTGAGATGCTCCTATCATGGAAGAATTAACTATCTTCTTTCTGCTCTTGGATCTCGCTTTTATTATTTCAATGGCGTGGTCCAGTTTTTCATCGTCCACTCCTATAAGCAAGGTGGTATTTCCCGATTTTAAGAATCCTCCGGTGGAACACAGCTTTGTGACTCCGTAACCTTCCTGGCTCAGTCCTCTCATTACATCCAATTCATCTTCATCATTCACTATTGCAAATATCAGCTTCATCTAATATCCTCCTTCAAAACATTATCTACATATGATGTTATCTCGTTAGTTATTTCTCTTGCTTCCTTGGTGCCGTCAATCCTTATTATTCTTTCGGGAAATCTCTCCAAAAGCTTTTTGTATCCTTCATACACTTTGTAATGAAAAGACATATCCTCATTTTCCAACCGGTCGGTTGCGGTAGCATTCTGCCTTCTCTTCAGCGACTGCTCGGGTGTTATATCAATAAAGAAAGTAATCTTGGGAACTATATTCTTTACCGCTGCAAGGTTTATGGACAGTACCGCATCGAAATTCAAGTCTCTTCCATAGGCTTGGTATGCAAGCGAGGAATCGAAAAACCTGTCCAGTATCACTATCTTTCCCTCTTTAAGCAACGGTTCGACTTTTTCTTCCATCATCTGTGCCCGGGAAGATGCGTATAAAAGCATTTCCGTCAGGGAAGCCATTTCGGTATTATCGCTGTTAAGTAATATGGAGCGAATTTCCTCTCCTATCCTTGTTCCTCCCGGTTCCCGTAAAATTGCCGGCATATATCCCTTTTCTTCAAGATATCGGCTCAAAGCCTTTATCTGAGTGGTCTTTCCGGAACCGTCGGTGCCTTCGAAAGAAATAATCATTCCTTTTGCCATAAACGTATTATGCCTTTCCCTCCGTCTTGGATTTGTTTTTATCATAAACCAGTTTAAGCCCGTTCAGTGTAAGCATTCCGTCTATATAGTCAATCTGGTCGCTGTTTTTGGCAATAATGCTTAAAAGACCTCCGGTGGCTATAACCTTTATGTCCTCATACTTCTGGTTATAGTCTTCCGCAAGCTCTTTTTTCATATCATTCACTATGCCCGCTATCAGCCCCAGGTAGCCGTTTACTATACCCGACTGCATGGAGGTTATAGTATTTTTGCCTATAACCTTAGCAGGTTTTATTATATCTACATTAGGCAGTTTTGCCGCTCTTTTGTACAAAGCCTCGGCTGTAAGACTGACGCCCGAGCATATTACCACGCCGGGACACTCGAAATTATCCGTTACGCAACTGAATGTGGTTGCAGTACCGAAATCAATTACTATAGCCGGACCTTTATATGTTTCATAAGCGGAGACCAAGTTTACTATTATGTCCGCCCCCAGTTCTCTGGGATTGTCTATCTTTATATTCAATCCGGTCTTTATTCCCTGTTCCACCAGCAAGGGTGTCCGGTTAAAGTATTTTTCCAGACTGCTGGTAAGCGTATACATTATTCCCGGTACAACCGAAGAAAGAATAATGGCATCAACATCGGACAGTTTCAGACCGGCTGCATTGAACATGTTCATATAGAAAACTCCGAATTCTTCAGGGGTTCTTTCTTTGTTGGTCGTCAGGCGCCACACATTGGTATATTTTTCCCCGTTATGTACCCCCATTACGATATTGGTATTTCCCACATCAATAGCTAAAAGCATTCTCTACACCCTTATCATTTTTATTTCTTCAATCTCCAGCCGGATTTCTTTTTCTATCCTCATTATATCCTTTTTTATATCATCAACGGTTTCTTCCCCGCTGCGGTTTCTTCTTCTGTCCCTGTTATAGCGTTTGTAATTATTATATCCTTTATTTTGAGAAGGTTTTCTGTTATCTCTTTCCTCACCTGCAGTCGCCTGTGCGGGCAAATTGTCCTGTTTTCGCTCACCCGAATAGTTCTTTTTCTTTCTGTAATAATTGTTGTTCGACCTCTTCCGGTTGCCGTCATTTGCGGAAGCGGTATTCCGATTGTCGTCCATTATTTGCTCCTTGTGCTTTTTATACTTATCTCGCTCGAGTCAAGATATATCGTCAATCCGTCCTGTTCGGCTATCAGCCTGCCCTGCCTGTCAATTCCTTTGGAAACTGCGCTGTACAACGATTGTCCTTTCGTATAGGTTATGACAGCATTATTCATTATAGAGTATTCATTCCACTTATCTATTATGCCGGCTGTATTCCCGCGTCTAATTTTATCATAAGAGCAGGCTATATTTCCACATATATTTTGTATCAGCAGGTCGACAGGAACTTGGATAGCGGTTTCCATAAACAGTGATGTGGCAATATCCGCTATATCGGGATGCATCGCTTTTTGATTGACATTTATGCCTATGCCTATAACAATCAGAAGAACATTGTTGTCGGCAACACTGCTTTCACACAGTATCCCGCATACCTTTTTACCGTTAATCAATATATCGTTAGGCCATTTTATCCCCGCTTTTATACTGTATATATCTTCTATTGCAGCAGCCGTTTCGCCTGCCGCAAGAATGGGCATCAACAGTACCGTTTGGGGAGAAATAGTGTCTTTTTCAGGTTTGATAACCACGGAAAACCATGCTCCGTCGCTGTTGTCGGATAGGAAATCCCTGCCTAACCGTCCTCTGCCCTGCAACTGTCTTTCCGCCTGTATTACCGTAATTTTCTTACTGAAAGACTGCGCATTATCTTTTGCATATGTATTGGTGGAATTTATATATGGAAGTTTAATGATTTCCATATCGCACATCACTTGCCATCCGGCTTTCTTGCTATGTATTTTCTTTTGTTCAGTATATATTCAACATATCCGTTCTTTTCATAAAGCATACGCGCTTCTTTTGTGACCGTAAGATATCCGTATAAGGCTTTTTCATAATATCCGCTGTCGCCCTCTTCCAACTCCAGCAGTGCATTTTTAAGATAAAGTTCCTCCGAGTCATCCACAACCATGGGTACATCCATGAATTTTCCCAGCACCTTTATTCTTTCGGCAAATACCGTGGTGGTGATAAGAGCCAAAGGCTTTCTATAGCTTCCAAGCTTATACTCCTCCGCTTTGGTCAAAGAAGCCTTGAGTGCCTCGGTGTTTTCCGTTTCCAGATAGACTCCCTCCATTATATATGTCTTTTCCATGGGAAAATCGATACGCAAGCAGGTATAGCCCGACCTGTTATATCTTTTGACATCATCCGCAGGACACAGATATGCCGTGATAACATTTTTCGGTCCGTTGCCGATGTTTATAAGGAAATTGCCGTATTCCGAAAGTTTCATCCCGAAAGATATGGCGTCTTTTGCTTTGTCTTCGGGAATGTGATAATAGACTATCATGCCCTGCCTGCCTCTTTAAACATATTTACAACATCCTCTTTTGTCAGGTTGCCCGGTGTAGATTTAATGCTGGACTGCATCATGGCCAGCGTTGCATAGCGCTCACACTGTTCTTTGTTCAGTTTCGGTCTTTGTATGCTATCCGAAAAGAAGTTTATCATTGACTGCAAATCGGTCATACCCATTAAATCCGTAACCGTTTTTGTCTTTTGCTCTTCCTGTTTCATCATATGCCTGAAATAAGGTTCGGCAAAATACAGATTGGCAAATCCGTGCGGCAGTCCGTGGAAATATGTCATGGAATAACCCATTGCATGCATTGCGGTGGTACCGGTATGCGATATTGCTATTCCGCCCAACATGGATGCATACATAAGATAATATCTGCTTTGCTCATCAAACTTCCTGTTTTTTATTGCATCAATGGCTTTTGCAAAAGCACGTATGCCCTCTTGCGAATACATTTTTGACATTTCATTACTCTTTAAGGAAAAGTAACTTTCGAAAAGATGACTTACCGCATCGAAAGCGGTGGATATGGTATAGTCGATAGGTAAACTGAAGGTATATTTCGGATCTAACAGTGCAATCTTGGGATATATGCAGTCGCCGGCAAAACTCTTTTTTGTCTGCCACTCATCCACGGTCAGTATGGAATAAGGAGTGACCTCGCTTCCGGTCCCGCTGGTTGTCGGTATGGCTATTACAGGTAAAGCCGCATCCGCCTTCTTGCTGAAAAGATCCATGCCGCTCATGTTATTAACGGCCAGCACCGCTATGGCTTTTGCCGCATCCAAAGCGGAACCTCCGCCTATTGCAATAATATAGTCGCAACGGAATTTTTTACTGATAATTGCGGTATCTTCCATGTCGGATACCTTGGGATTCTCTTCCACCCTGTCATAAAGAATATACGGTCCGCCGTTTAAAACAGATATCACATCATCAAAAGCGCCGCTTTTTACGGCTCCGCTTTTTCCGGTCACAATAAAGGGAAACTTTCCGGTCTGCTTAAATATATCTTTATTGTTAAAGACGCAATTGTTTCCGAAAAGTATCTTTACCGGCATATAACTTTTGATATCAGTTTGCGGGTACATATGAGAAGGAACCTCTGTACATAATAAAACTTTCACCCGATGTAATCTTAATACCTCTGCCGTCGCCTCTGGGTATTACCACAAAGTGATCTTTACCCAGCGATACCCCGGGATTGAGATTTTCTCCCGTGGTGGCATCGCTTAACCCTTCGTTGTTTGCATTTCCTATTACTATTGCGCTGCCGCTCCGCAAGATAAGCTCCGAAGTACCTAATGCGTATATTACATCATCTTTATAAACATGAAGAACCTGCATGCCGTAATTATCCGACATGTCTCTGACAGTTACATCAAGAAAATCCATTCTGGATCTTAAAGCATCCATTTCCTTTAACGCGTTGCCCAAAGCCGTTTCCAGCTCGGTTATTTTAGCATTATCCACGGGGGTAACCGGTGTTGTGCCTCCCGACGGCGTTCCCGAAGACTGAATAAGAGCCCTTACCTCTGCTATCTTTGCATCCACATATTCGACACTTGCAATTACAAGATCGGCAGTCTGTGCCGTGGTACAGAACATAAGGCTCATTATAAATGCAACGGTTATTATTGCTATCGCGGTTTTTTTATCCTGTCTCATCTTTTGTTCTCCTCTTTATACGGTTTTATTTCTTTTTACATTATACATAACTACCTGAATAACGGTCAATCAATGTTATACAAGGTAGTTATTTATCTTTATCATATTGCCCTCTTTTATATAGACTCTCGGTACTCTTGCACCTATCTTACAAATGTACTCGTAGTTTATTGTGGAGCAGATTGCCGCCAGATGTTCTACCGGTATATTAGGACCGAACAACTCTACCTCATCATTAACCGATATACCTTTCAGTCCGGTAATGTCCGCCATACACATATCCATGCATATATTGCCTACTATCGGAGCTCTTCGGTTGTTTATAAACACATGGGTTTTTTGTGAAAGCACCCTGGAATAGCCGTCGGCATATCCGCATGCAATGGTGGCAATGATACTGTCTCTCTCGGTAATATAACTGTTTCCGTAACTTATCGGCTGACCTTTTTTCACTTTCTTAATCTGTATTATTCTGGACTTGAAACTCATAGCGCACCGCAAATCCGACATGTCATGATTTTTGCAATACTGCGAAGGATACAGACCGTATATGATTATTCCCGGTCGCACCATGTCCATATATTTGTCTTGATGCAGTATTATCGCTCCGCTGTTACATATGTGCTTCAAAGCTATATCGTAACCCGCTTTTTTCACACTGTCTAAAACACCGCTAAATCTTTCATACTGCATATTTGTATATGTTTTATCTTCTTCGTCGGCAGTGGAAAAATGTGAGAATATCCCGCTGTAATGAATATTGCAAAGAGCCAGTGCGGAAAGAATAGATTGCTTGTCATCATATGCAAAACCCACCCTGTGCATTCCGGTATCTATCTTGATGTGTGCATACAGCGTTTTTCCCGCTTCTTTTGCAACCGAAGAGTACTTCCTTGCCATATCCGAGTTGGTAATTGTTGCCGCAAGGTTATTGTCTATCGCCTGCTCAATCTTTTCCGGGCATATATAGCCTAACACCAATATGGGAGCGGTTATGCCGTTTCTTCGTAAACTTATCCCTTCATCAAGAGTTGCCACCACCAGCATATATACGCCGTTTTCGCAAAGAGTCTGGGCAATCTCCACAGCTCCGTGTCCGTAACCGTCGGCTTTTACCACGGCGGCTACCTTCACATCACCTGTTTTTTTTCTTATCGCAGCGATGTTGTGTGCTATGTTATCCAGATTTATTTCCACCCACACTCTGTCAGGCTTTTCCACATGCCACCTCCTTGTGTGCTTGGGGTATATACCTTATTATATCCGATGAAATCATACTTATCACGCCCAAGTCTTTAGCAGCCATATCTCCCGCCAGACCGTGTACATATACCGCCATGCAGGCATTTTTGAACATGTCATTACTCATAACCGAGTATGCCGTTACCATACCTGCAAGAACATCCCCCGATCCTGCGGTGGCCATTCCGGGATTTCCCGTATTGTTAATATACACGGAATCATTCCCCGCAACCACGGTCCGGTTGCCTTTTAACACCGTTATACATCCGTACACTTCATAAAATTTATATGCCGTATTAATTCTGTATTTTTGAATATCCGCTACCGACAACCCCGTAAGATGAAACATTTCTCCGGGATGCGGTAACACGGTCATTCTGTTGCCGTGCCGTTTCAACAGTTCTTTATGTTCCGCAAGCATCCTCAGCGCCGCAGCATCGGCTACTATGTTGCATTTCGAGTTTTCCAATACTTTTTTTAACAGTATCAGGTTTTCTTCATCGTTATACAGACCGCATCCAATGCATATACAGTCTTTATCACCGATAAACGAAAGAATATCTTCTGCCGGTAGGGTAATACCTTCCACGGTAAGAAGGTCATATAACAGTAAGTCTTTTTCGGGCGCCGTATAGTACACAAGTCCCGCTCCGCTTCTGTAACAGGCATCCACACATAATCTCAACGCTCCGGTCATGCCGGGTGAGCCGCCTATTACAAGAAACCTGCCGTAATCCGATTTACAGCTTATGTCTTTTCTTAACGGGAAAAAATCCGATATATCGCTTTCTTTATATTCAACAATCTTCATAGAGGTCATTATATCACCAATAAAGTGATTAGTTAAATAAGTTAGTTATGGAAAAATCAATATCCTAAAAGCTTAGGGGCTACATAGCATATTATAGTTATGATAATAGCGGATATGGCGGCTCCTATACTGACACTTATAAAAGCCTTCTTTTTGTTCATCTGCATGAATGCGGCTACGGCACTGCCGGTCCACACTCCGGTCATGGGAAGAGGTATGGCAACAAATATGGTAAGTCCTATTACTTCATATCTTTCCACCTTTTCTTTGCCTTTCCTCACCTTGTTATCCACAAAATCGTAAAACCACTTAAGAATCTTTTTTGTACTCAGCCACTTAAATATGGGAGTAAAGCAGTAGATTACAAAAAACATTGGAATCAAAGAGCCTACATAGGAAACAAGTGTAACAAGAACCGGATCCAATTTATACAGTAGTATTCCCAACGGAATTGCGCCTCTTTGCTCTATTACGGGAACCGCCGAAATTGCCAATATGTACAGGTATTGTTTTAGCATAAAAAACCGTCCTCTTCAAAGCTATTGTACATATTACTACAATTCCACCACTTTGGAAATAGCGACCTGTATTTTGCCGTCCCGAAACGGGAATCTATGAGCAGCACAAAGCCGGTATCGGTTTCGCTTCGTATTACTCTTCCCGCAGCCTGAAGCACCCTGTTCATTCCGGGAAATGTGTAAGAATAGTCAAAACCGTTCATATCAATGTCATCAAAATACTTCTTTATAAGTTCCCTTTCCGGACACAGCATGGGAAGTCCGGGACCTATTATCGCCACACCGGAAAGCATTTCTCCCACAAGGTCTATTCCTTCTCCGAAAAGTCCTCCCATTACCGCAAAAGCTACCAGTGTATTTTCACCGAACTTCTCGAACCTCTCAAGAAATAAACTTCTCTCGGCATCATCCATATAGGGTTTCTGTTCTAAAATATCCATATCGGGGCAGAGGTCGGTAAAAATCTCCACAACGCGTCTCATGTAAGCATAGGAAGGAAAAAATACCATATAGTTACCGGTCTTTTGAGAGAATTGCTTTTTCAGCAGTTGTGCTATTTTCTCATAGGACAGGTCCCGGTCTTTATACTTTGTGGATATGTCCGTAACCAGTTTTACTTTCAAGTTTTCTCTCGGAAAGGGCGAATCCAATGTCAGGAAACTGTCCATATTACCGTCACCGCCCAAAAGGTCCATGTAATATCTTTTAGGCTCCAGCGTTGCGGAGAACAATATCGCCGATCTTCCCGTATCCATGCTTTGTCGCAAAAGATAGGAAGGGTCCAGACACATCAGTTTGACATCCAGCCCTTTGCCGTCGGAGGTAAACAGTGTGGTAAACCGTCTGTCATACATTTGTGCGACACGGGAAAAGAACAGAATATTAAACATACCTTCCAAGAAAGATTCTCTCTTATCGTCAGGTATTTTGGAAAGGTCGTACATCATAATGTCATTGACACATCTGTTGGCTCTGTCCGTAAGAACCAAAGGCAACTCTGCCTGTGAAATAAAACCTTGGTTCATGGTCGAAAAATGTTCGGCCTGCAACTCCTTCATTTCGTTAATCAGTGCATTTACGCTTTTTCTCAGTGCCTTCCATTCTTTTTTAATGCTGTCTTTGAAATCCTCCAGCTGCTTTATACCTATGGAGCAGGAAAACATCTCCCTTCCCCGCTCCACAAGATTATGCGCTTCATCCACCATAAAACAGAAAGACTGCTCATTTTCATAATCGAAATACCTTTGCAACCGGACTCTGGGATCGAAAAGATAGTTGTAGTCGCATATTATGAGGTCGCAGTAACCGGAAACATCCAGACTCAGCTCAAACGGACAGATATTGAATTCATCGGCATACCGGGCAATTATATCGCGGTCAAAAAACTGTTCATGAAGTATTTCTTTCAAGCATGCCCTTGCTCTTATATAATAGTGGTTTGCTCTGGGACATTTCTCCGGATCACAGTCTTTTTTATCCATGGGACACACTTTATCTTTTGCGGTTATACAGACCGTTCGTAAGTTAAGTCCGTTTTTCTCCAGTTTTTTATATGCATCCACCGCCACCTTTGCCGTTACGGTCTTTGCCGTCAGATACATAAGCTTGTCCACAAGGCCCGCTCCTAATGCTTTTATTGCGGGGAAAAGTACTCCCATTGTCTTTCCGATACCGGTCGGAGCGGTGGCAAAAAGTTTTACGGCATCGTCTATGCAGTTGTATACCTCGCTCATAAGTGTTTTCTGACCCGCTCTATATGAAGCAAAAGGAAATTCCAGTGTTTCAATACTCTGATTTCTTATTGTCTTCCATGCGGTTATTCCGGTTACCCAGTCAAGATATCTGTTGGAAAGCTCGGAATATATACTTTCCAATTGCTTAAAAGTCAGCCGGTACTCGAAAGTAATGCTGTCCTGATTTTCTCTGTTTATATATACCAGCCTTATACCTGTTGCATCAATATTGTTCTTTTTGCAGTACATATATGCATAACAGTGAGCCTGCCCCAGATGCTCCGGTCTGTCGGCTGGCTTTATCTCGTTTATATCTTTGCAAGTTGTCTTTATTTCATATACAAAAATATTTGAATCATCGGTTTTAAGAACACCGTCTATTCGACCGGTAATAACCATATACACTACATCATTTTCCAATACGTCTTCTACATATACTTCCTTTGCAAAGCAATCTTCACCGTACTGTTTTATCATATCCTTCTGAAATCGTATATGATTTTGCGTTCCGTCCAGCGCCGCTTCCCTGTAACCGAATGCGGCATAGGTTTCAATATCTCCCGATGCGAGAGAAAAGTCCGCAATATCCCTGACTGAAACATTAATTCTTTTCTGCATAAAAAAACAAACACCTGTTCTCTATTATACACTTACCGACAGGTGTTGTACAACTATGTTTTTATTCTTCCGGTTGTTCCCAGTTATGATATATGTTCTGCACATCGTCAAGGTCTTCCAGATTGTCAATAAGCTTTTGCATACTTTCAACCTTGTCTTCCTCTACCGTGACATATGTCTGCGGAAGCATCTGAACTTCCGCTTCCAGAAACTCATATCCTTTTTGTTCCAATGCTTCTCTCAATGAAGAAAACTCCGCAGGATCGCATATTATCTCATACATTTCATCTTCATGCTCGAAATCCTCCGCTCCGCCCTCCAGGGCATCGGTCATAAGCTGTTCTGCATCAATGCTTTCCTTTTCCTCTATAATCAACACGCCTTTTCTGTCAAACAGGTAGGATACGCAGCCGGTCGTCCCGAGGTTGCCTCCGAATTTGTCGAAATAGTGGCGCACATCGGAAGCGGTCCTGTTGCGGTTATCGGTCATTGCCTCTACTATGACGGCAACACCGTTGGGTCCGTATCCTTCGTATGTTATCTGCTCGTAGTTTTCCGAATCTCCCTCTCCCGCCGCTTTCTTTATGCTTTTGTTTATAGTATCGTTAGGCACATTATTGGCCTTCGCTTTAGCGATAACATCGCGCAAACGCGAATTACTGGCGGGGTCCGGTCCTCCGGCTTTTACCGCAACCATTATCTCACGGCCTATTTTGGTAAATATTTTACCTCTTGCAGCATCGCTTTTCTCTTTTTTGTGCTTTATGTTTGCCCACTTTGAATGTCCTGCCATATCATATCTCCAAAACTATATTATTCTTTCGTTCAATTACACACCTGCTATTAAGCAGCTCGTTCATTCTACCAATCCGTTCTTCCGCTTTCAAGTCCTCCGCAGCAAAACGCACCGTAACAAGCTCTCCGAATTCCGTATCCATTACAACACACTCATCCAACAATCGCTTAATCTTTTCGTACGATGAATAGTCTGCCGTCAATGTAAAAACGGCACAGTCTACTCTCTTTACCAACCCCGCCTGTTTTACGGCCTTTTTGGCACTTAAACCGTAAGTTCTTGTCAGTCCTCCCGTTCCGAGAAGTGTTCCTCCGAAGTATCTTACGGTTACAAGGAGCACATTTTCAATGTTGCCTTTTTTCAGGACATCCAATGTCGGCAGTCCCGCCGTACCGGAAGGTTCTCTGTCGTCGGAATATCTGTGATAAACCACCCCTTGGTCGTTTACAACATAGGCATACACATGATGTGTGGCATCGGGATATTTTGACTTTATCTTTTCCAGCTCTGCTAAGGCGTCTTTTTCCGTCTCCGTTTTTATCGCATAGGAAATGAAGCGTGATTTCTTTTCCGTTATCTCCGAAACGGCATCCTGCTTTATTGTATAGACCGCTTTATCTGACCCCTGTCGAGCCAAAACCTCCACCTCTGTCTTTCCCGATATCGGCGACACAATCGGTTTCAACAAACTCTATTTTCGGTATCTGTTGCAGCACTATCTGTGCTATTCTGTCGCCTTTTTTAATATGATAAACACCCTGACGGTTGTGCTTTTCCGTTACATCAAAATTACCTTCATTAACTACGGAGGTATTATGCATTATTATCCCTATTTCATCTCTGTATCCGGCGTCTATAGTTCCGGGGCTGTTGGCCACTCTCAATCGGGTATTCAGAGAAAGTCCGCTCCTGGGACGGATTTGTATCTCATACCCTTCGGGTATTGCAACTTTCAAACCGGTCGGTATCACCCTTGTGCTGTTTATATCCAGAACCGCATCTTCACATGCACAAACATCCGCCCCGGCATCAAAGCTGTTGGCATAAACCGGAATCTTTGCATCTTTCCTAGTTTTTTCTATGTAAACTTTTATCATCTGAATTCGTTTTGAGCTTTTTTAAGCTGCTCCTCGGTCTTGGTAAGCGTTTCTTTAAGTTCGCTATTGGCTTGTGTAAGCTTTTCTATTTTAGCTTCCAGTAATCGTACACGCGACACCTGGTCTTTGGACTTTTTCTCAAACTCGTCCATAAGGTCTTTCTGCTTATTAGCCTGATCTCTTTCTTTGAAGTAATCGTAAGAGACATTAACCGCGGTTAAGACGGCAGCCGTAGAAAGGCTTAACTTGGGATTCTCCCTTATTATGGAGTTCATTTTTTTATCAACAAACAATGCTATCTTTTCGATGTATTCTTCCGATTCATCGCCTTTTATCACATACTCCGTATTGCAAATTCTCACTTTAGTCGTTTTCATGTTATGCTCCAATGTTTTTATGCATATCAAGTATATATTAACAGTAATGTTTTTGCAAAAGGTATGTCCCTGACGCATGAAACTTTTAAAAAATCATGATAAAATTACATTGTAGTAAAGCTACCATGAGAGTGCATTAGCTGATATTCCGACGGCAGCCGTTATATCATTCGTGTATTATAGCTCGATCACCTCTCTGCATTATAGGTCGCATATTTCTGCCGTAATGTATGGTACCAAAAGGAGGTGTTATCGTGAAACGAGTAAAATCGGCGTGTATTTTTCAGACACTCGTTTTTGTCCAGAAGCCTGAATACGGATTCAGCAAAGAGCATGCATTAAAAATCAATCGCGAAGAATTCGAGCATTATATAGCTGCTTTAGAATGTTCAAAAACAAGATATTTAATTGATGATACGGTTGAGCAGGAAGACGGTTCTATTGTTGTTCGCATAAGAAAGCAGTACAACGACAAAACCGATATTTCCGAATACTTTAAAAAAAACGGAGGCTAATATGAAAACGGTAGATAGAATAAGAGCAGAAATAGTCAAGCTTTACCGCACCGATCCGAACATTCATATCGATGTTTCTATGAACCGTCCAAGGGTCAGAATCAGCAATCAGGAAGCACGGATAAAAAGTGTTTATCCGCATATTTTTAATATAGAAACACAAGGAAAATGCTATTCAGTACAATACACGGATATTCTGACAAAGAGCGTCAGAATAATTGAACTTGAAGAGCATAATGTATAATAATGAGTGTTTACCGGACACTGTTTTTTCTATCTTTATCTTTTCCATGTCAATATATTTCCCTTTCACTTTTGCTGTCATAGTTTTCTTTTGCCTTATTAAACATCAATAAATGTCCGCCCGGAGTCCATATATTGCCTATACTGAAAGCACCTACCGTTATGGTGTTGAAAATTAAAAGGCTATTGAATCAGTCAGGCAGACGCTGCAAAGTTGAATATAAGTGAAGAATCTGCTGAAGTGTTATTAATAGTAGGAAAAGAGCAGTAAATGAAGCTGGAACTGCTTAAATATATAATTCGTGTATGTTTTTTAATCATATAATATATATGACATTACGTAAGAAATATTATGTTTTTAAAGGTAACAAATCAGTTATTATTTCTATCCGGGAGTATAAGAGTAGTAAATAAACCGGATATTTCATTTTTACTGTTAAAGGCAATATTATAATATACTACTTGACCATTTCCATGTATTACAGGATAAGACAAAAAAGTATATTCTTCATTAATATATACTTTAATAGGATCTTCTATTTTACCTATCTGACCATATTTTCTTATAGTTCTTTCCATCGCTTGAGAATATATGTTCTTGCTGACAAATTTATTCATATTCCTGTTAAGAATATAATTTTTAACCATTTTATCATATTCTTTATTGGTAAAATCGGTTATGTAATCTTCTGCTTTACTTTCAATAGTGTCATAAACATCATTTTCTGTATACGGTGTATTCCTAAAGAAATATGAGATCATAAATATGATAAAAACGGCTAATATAATACTGATTTTTACTCTGTAATCTATTTTTTTATTCTTAAACATAAGCGTCAAAATTGCAATCAATGTAATTGAAATTAAGATTATTAAAATACCCAGTAAAATACTATTGGTAATGATTGCTGATTTAAACATGCTTAAATTACCTTCTCTTATAACTTTCGGCGTATCATAATCACCAATTTTTACATTTCTTAAATATCCGCCAGCGGTAAGTATTGCATACATTATGCCAACCATAAGTGACGAAGGCAGAACTTTGGACAAAAAATCTTTCATAAATCCGGATAAAAATTCTTTCATAATAAACTCTCATTCTTAAAATAGTATTCTCAATAACTATTATTACACATTATTCATTGTATGTTAACTGCATATTTCATTCAAGCAGCTCCTTCATCATTCCGTCAACATCGGTATATCCTTTATACCTGTCGGGAAATTTTTTCATTTCAGCTACCTCTGCCATAGCCTCCGGTGTTTCCGCATTAGGAGCCGGTTTGCCGATTCTGAACGGAATGGCCTGCTCCTTTACAGCCTGACATAAAAATATATTGACCGCTGTCGTCATATCCATACCTAAATCGGAAAAGAGCTGCTGAGCTTGTTTTTTCAGATCTTCTTCAATCTTTATATTGGTGCTTTTAAGTGCCATCTTGTCACCCCTTTCACTACTTAAACATACGCCTATTGTATGTCTGATATCAATACAATAGGCGCAACATTACTGGTTATAATCGGTCTGTATAGCAACACTATAAAACTATTCTTTTCTTATTTCTTCTTTCCTCTTTTTTTCACATCCTTACGTATCTCCTCAAAGCAACTGTCGTCAACCTCTCCCGACTTACGGAACGAAGTCACGGCATCCGCCATAACTCTGTAGTTTAGAGCAGTACCTTTCTTGTCGGACAAATAGTCTACCGCTCTGTTACGGGAAATACCGTATCTTTCGGCTGTCTCCACTGCATCGATATTGGCTCCGAGGAAGACAAACTCCCATCCGTTTTTCTCTTTTTGTTTCTCGACCAATGCTCTTACCTTATCGGCAGTATACTCTTTACTGGAGTTTTCCTGTCCGTCCGTTATGATAACAAACATAACCTTTTCGGCACGATACTCTTCGGCTGTGTTTTTTTGTACATTGTCAATCTTGTTGATGGTCTTACCCATTGCGTCAATAAGAGCCGTAGAGCCTCCGACATAATACTCTTTTTCGGTAATAGGGGCGATTGCCTTGATGTCTATGCGGTCGTGTATGAGTTCATAGTCGTTATCGAATAAGACAGTGGTAACAAAGCACTCTCCGTCTACTTTTTTTTGTTTTGCAAGCATGGAATTGAAACCGCCTATGGTGTCGCTTTCCAGTCCGCTCATAGAACCGCTTTTGTCGAGAATAAATACCAGTTCAGTTAATCCTTTTTTCATTTCAGTGACCTCCTTTTTTAATAAACTGTTCTTACAATTCAATGATACTACCTTCTTTAAAATACTCGGTCGCCCGGGAAGCGACATTTTTAATTTCCTAAAAGCGGTTGATCATATTCAAACAATACCTCGTTTATCTGGAAAATGTCATACTTACCGTTTATGATAAAGTACTCCACGATAACATCGAATTTGACGGCATGGGACAGTGCATAACCCGCACGCTTCAATAAGGCCTCGGTTTCTTCAAGTGACAGTTCCAAAGCCACTGCTATGGCAATAGCGGTGCGCTTGCCGGGCATATAGCCCTTACCGCTTCTTATCTTCGAGAACAGTCTTCTGTCCAGATTTGCCCGTTTGTAAACTTCAACATCGGTCATGCCTTTGGAGTCGATAAGACGAAGAAGCATATCGGAAAAAGGCTCATCAAGGTTTCCTATAACATCGTCCAGTGTTG
>JAKJBR010000073.1:0-4117 GCA_022706885.1 Bacillota bacterium | reverse complement strand
ATACAGTATATGCCTCAGGAGTTGAATTTGTTTTTTACCGAAGACACGGTGTATGAACAGATGTCTTTTAAGGAAATGGACAAGGACTTATACCTGTCCCTGGTAGAGGAATTGAACTTAAAAGACATACTGTATAAGCATCCGTATGACCTTTCCTCGGGAGAACAGCAGAAAGCGGTGCTGGCATGTATGCTGTTGAGAAAGCCGGATTTTATACTTCTGGATGAGCCGACAAAGAGCATGGATCCTTCTTTAAAACGCGTAATATCGCGGTTATTAAAACAATCGGGAGCAACAATAGTGTGTGCCACACATGATTTGGAATTTGCCGCAAAATATGCCGACCGCTGTGTAATGATGTTTAACGGTGAGATAGCATACTCCATGGATGCAAGAAACTTTTTTAAAGAAAACAGATATTATACCACCTCGGTCAACAGAGCCTTCGGCAGGATTGATACCGATATGGTGCTGTACGAGGATGTGGAAAATGCATTCGGAGGAACAGTATGAAAAGACATTGGTACTTTTTCATAATTTCCTTTGTTCTTGTTATTGCTTCTTTGATACTGTCTTACAGCAGTATGGCATTGGCCCTGATACTTGCCATTATGGGTATACTGCTGATGGGATTCAATGTTTTCGAAAGAAAAGAAGTAAGTGCCGAGAAGATAGTATTGCTGGCCATACTTACCGCCGTATCGGCAGCCGGGAGGGTGCTTTTCTCCTCTTTACCCAGTGTTAATCCGTCTTCTTTTATAATCATAATGTCGGCAATGATATTCGGTCCTTCTTTCGGTTTTATGACCGGTGCTTTGACAGCTCTGGTCTCCAATATGTTGCTCGGACACGGACCGTGGACATTATGGCAGATGCTTTTTTGGGGACTGATGGGCTTTTTGGCGGGAGTGCTGAAAAAACCGTTAAAAGAGCATATGTGGTTCAGACTTGCCTACGGTTTTGTATGGGGATTTTTATTCGGTTGGGGAATGAATGTTTTTTATGTGCTGTCGGGATATATTGCCGAACCCGGAATAAAGACTTTTCTGGTTGCCTGTTCCGCTTCCTTTGTGCTTGATTTATTGCATGCAGGTACCAATCTTCTTCTGATACTGCTTTTGGGTAACGGGTTTATAAAGATATTTGAAAGAGCGGCAGCTAAATACGGTCTTAAGGATGTTCCTATTAAGAGAGAATAAATATATGGGAAGAATATCGGACAGTTAAAAGCGAACACTTTACAAACATATGTTCGTATTATATAATACGCCTGAAGGTAGGGGTATTATGGAAACTATTATTTTGCATGCGGACTTAAACAGTTTTTATGCTTCGGTGGAGTGTCTGTATAATCCTGCCATAAGAAATCTGCCGGTTGCCGTATGCGGCAATGTGGAGAACAGGCACGGAATAGTACTTGCCAAAAATCAACAGGCAAAGGCTGTAGGTATAAGAACGGGAGAAGCGGTGTGGCAGGCAAAGCTTAAAGCCGCCAATCTTGTAGTGGTACCTCCGCATTATGACAGATATCTTCGGTTCGGCAATCTTGCAAGAGAGATTTACTGTTCCTATTCCGAAAAGGTTCAGCCTTTCGGTATGGACGAGGCCTGGATAGATATTTCTTTTCCGGGCAGAACAATGGATCAAGGTTACGAGATAGCCGAGAAGATAAGGAGACATATCAAATTTGAATTGGGCATAACCGTATCTATAGGTGTCAGTTTCAACAAGGTTTTTTCCAAATTAGGTTCCGATATGAAAAAACCCGATGCCGTCACCGTTATAGACAGAGACAATTACAAAGATAAGGTATGGCCTCTTGATGTAGGGGAACTTCTGTATGTGGGATATGCCACTAAAAGAAAACTGAATAGTTGGAATATAAATACAATAGGGGAGCTTGCCGACATTGATGCCGCATTTATACGTGAGAAACTGGGAAAATGCGGAACGATACTTAAAGATTACGCAATGGGCAATGATTATTCACCGGTGGAAAATACCGAACATGAAACAATAATCAAATCCATAGGCAACAGCACCACTCCTCCGAAGGATTTATGCTCAACGGAGGATATAAAGATAACTTCTTTTGTATTGGCAGAAAGTGTTGCGAGAAGGCTTAGAGAACACGGACTAAAGGGAAAAACCGTACAGATATATATACGGGACTGCGATTTGGAATCGTTTGAAAGACAGGGACAGCTTTTCGATTACACCAATATATCCTCGGAAATAGCCGACAGAGCCATGAAACTGGTAAAAGCCAACTGGTATTTTAATAAGCCGGTACGCAGTTTCGGCATAAGGGTAACCGACCTTGCAAGTTCCAAAGGACCTATACAGATATCCATATTTAAAGAGGAAAATAAGCGCTTCAAGACAATGGACTTGGAATACTCCATAGATTCAATAAGAAAGCGATACGGACCGTATGCCGTACAAAGAGCGGTACTTATTCACGGGAGAGATTGCGGGGATTTATCCGACAGCACCGAAGCACTTATGAGGAAAGTTTCTTTTAACACGGGAGAGAAAAGATGACAGAAGATAAAAGGGTAAAAGAATATGTCAATGTTACCGTTAAATTTAAAAAGGACGGACAGATGATACCGGTTAATATAGAATGGGAAGACGGAAGAATATATACCGTAGACAGGGTATTGGATATAAGGAAAGCGGCAAGTCTCAAAGCAGGGGGTTGCGGAGTGCGGTATTTATGTAAGATAATGGGTACAGAGACATATATATTTTTTGAAGAAGACAAATGGTTTGTGGAAAGGAAAGCGTGATGTGCGGAAGATTTCTGAATTTGGAAGAAAGAGAAATATTTCCTTCCGACCTTGTGGAGATAGAAACCATACAAGGTACCATGGATAAGATATGGGGAGTGGTGAATAAGTACAATAACAAAACAGTCATCAATGCAAGAGGCGAGACCGTAAACGAACTTACTATGTTTAAATACATGAAGCCGTGCATAATACCCGCTACGGGATATTTTGAATGGGATAAGGATAAAAAGAAATATCTGTTCACAAAACCCGACCGCTCGGTTATATACATGGCCGGGGTATTCAGGGAAGACAGATTCGTGATAATTACAACGGAAGCATATGAGCAGTTTATGTCCATACACCATCGTATGCCGTATATAATATCCATAGACGATATACCGGCATGGCTTAAAGACAGAAGATTATCAAACAGACGGGAAGAGTATATATATAAAAGAGCTTAAGGGGGAAGAAACAATGGCCAAATCAGCGGTTCAGAAAGCCAAATTATTGCATATCTACAAAATGCTGTATGAAAACACCGACGAAAATCATGTTATGACCGTAAACGATATAATACGGCAGCTGGCAACTGTAGGTATAAACGCCGAAAGAAAAAGCATATATGATGACATAAAAGTATTAAATGAATTGGGATGTGACATAATAGGTGTAAAATCCAAAACATACGGATACTACATGGCATCAAGGGAGTTTCAGATACCGGAGTTGAAGCTTATCATCGATGCTCTGGTAGCTGCCAGATTTTTAACCGAAAAGAAGACCAAAGAGCTTATTGACGGTTTATGCAATCTGGCATCACAACATCAGAAGAAAGAGCTTGTAAGGAATACCGGAGTATACAGTAAAGCTAAAAGTAAAAATGAGAATGTCTATTACAACATAGACAGCATAAACGAGGCAATATCCAAAAATGCCAAAATACGGTTCAGTTACTTTGATTATGACATTGATAAGAATAAAGTTTACAGGGGAGTAAAGGGGAAGTATAAGGTATCTCCGTATGCCCTGATATGGGAAGACGAGTGCTATTATCTTGTATGCTATTACGAAAGATATAATGTTACCCAGTTCAAAGTGGATAAAATGGAGTCCATAGAGATATTGAAAGAAAAGATTGATATGGATAAAAAAGAAGAGTTTGATCTTGTAACTTATACAAAACCCATGTTCAACATGTTTAAGGGAGAGCCCGTAAAAGCCGAGATTATTTTTGATATGTCTCTTTTGAATGTGGTGTTTGACCGGTTCGGGTTGGATATAACGGTATACCCCGTGGGAAAAAACAAATTCAAGGCTTTCCTGAATGTTTCCATAAG
>JAKJBR010000072.1:0-4297 GCA_022706885.1 Bacillota bacterium | reverse complement strand
AAGCCGTTGAATTGGAAAAAAAGATGGCTACCGCTACCTTTACTCTTCAGGACTATTTAGAACAACTTGAGCAATTCAAAGATATGGGAAATATGCAGGATCTGATTAATATGATTCCCGGAGGGGCGTCGCTTAAGAATGTCAAAGTGGATGAAAAACAGATAGTAAGAACAAAAGCCGTCATACAGTCAATGACAGCCAAAGAAAGAAAAAATCCCAAAATTCTGGATGCAAAGAGAAGAAAGAGAATTGCAGCAGGCAGCGGTACAACCGTAGCCGATGTAAACAGAGTACTGAAAGGCTTCGAAGATATGAAGCTCATGATGAAAAAAATGACCGATATGAAAGGAAAGAAATTCAAAGGAATGAATTTACCCAAAGGATTATCCTTTTGAGTGATTGTGATTCTATTTTGGATAAAAATGAACGGAGGTTAAGAAATGGTAAAAATCAGATTGAAAAGAATGGGTACAAAGAAGAATGCTTTTTACAGAGTAGTGGTAGCCGATTCCAGATTTCCCAGAGACGGGAGATTCATTGAGGAAATAGGCATGTATGATCCTCTTGCAAATCCGTCCAAGTTTGAAATTGACATGGACAAGGCCAATGCCTGGATAGCAAAAGGCGCTCAATGTACCGAAACAGTCAGAGCGCTGATTAAAAAGCATACTGCAACGGAGGAATAGGAAATGAAAGAATTACTGGAAACCATTGTTTTTGCTCTTGTCGATGAGAAGGATCAGGTTGTTATAACCGAGGAAGAGGATAAAGAAGGCAATACCGTTTTCAAGATATCCGCAGCTTCCAATGATGTAGGAAGAATTATCGGAAAAAACGGTAATACCATAACGGCAATAAGGAAAATCCTCAGGGCATATGCAGTCAAGCAGAGAAAAAGAGTAATAGTGGATGTACTTTAATTGAAGAAATTATTGGATATAGGAATAATAACGGGACCTCACGGCGTAAAAGGTGAGATAAAAGTCTTACCTGTATCCGCCGATGCATCCAATTTTCATTCCCTTAATAAAGTATTTATCAAAGACATTGCATATATTGTAACTTCAGTCAGATTTGTAAAGAATCAGGTATTATTAAAGCTTGATACGATAAATGACAGGACATCCGCCGATACCTTCAAAGGTAATTATGTATCCATAACCAGAGAACAGGCTGTGCCTTTAGGCAAAGATACTTACTATATGGAGGATATTATCGGTTGCTATGTTTTTGAGGAGAATGAGTTTACAGGTGTAATTACCGACATTATTGAAACAGGCAGCAACGATGTTTACGATATTGACGGCTCTGACGGTAAATACCGGCGACAGATACTTCTGCCCGCTATAAAATCCGTCGTTCTGAACATTGATATTGTAAATAAAAGGATAGATATTTTGATTCCGAAAGGTCTTCTCGATGATGAATACATTTAATATATTCACGCTGTTTCCCGATATGTTCAAAGCGCTGGATTACGGTATACTGGGAATAGCAAAGGATAAAGGAATAATTAAAATTAATACTGTCAATATTCGCGACTTTTCCGCAGATAAACATAAAAAAGTGGATGACTATCCCTATGGAGGAGGTTTCGGTATGCTTATGACCTGTCAGCCGGTTTTTGATGCAATTAACAGCCTGCCGAAAGCTCATACCGTATATATGTCACCGAAAGGCAAAGTACTGACGCAGAGACGTGCTATGGAGTTATCGAAGATTAATAATATTAATATACTTTGCGGTCATTACGAGGGAATAGACAGACGCATTGTTGATTCACTGGTTGATGAAGAACTATCTTGCGGTGATTATGTACTTTCAGGAGGGGAGATACCTGCAATGATTCTCATAGACTGTGTGAGCAGGTTGATTGACGGTGTTCTTCCGCAACCGGAAAGTTATCTGGAGGATTCTCATACCGACAATCTTCTGGAAAGTCATCAATACACCAGACCGGAAGTGTATAACGGAATGGCAGTACCAGCGATATTGCTTTCCGGACATCATAAGAATATAGAAGAATTCCGGCTTGCTCAGAGCATTTATATCACACTGCTCAACAGACCGGACATGCTCATGAGACGAAAGATTACAAAAAAAGAGCTTAAGGTATTTTTGCTATATTATCCTCAATTAAAAGATGATATAATTGTTTACGTTGAATAAATGAAATGGAGAACTTTATGTACAAGCTGGATTCTATTCGTAAGGTAGATAGAGAATTGGCAGATGCCATTCAATCGGAGATTTGCAGACAAAGAAACAATATTGAACTTATCGCATCGGAGAATTTCGTGTCCCAGGCTGTTATGGATGCAATGGGTACGCCTTTAACAAACAAATATGCCGAAGGGTATCCCGGCAGAAGATACTACGGCGGATGTGAGCATGTTGATAAAGTGGAATCATTGGCTATAAAATATGCATGCGAACTTTTCGGTGCAGATCATGCCAATGTTCAACCTCATTCGGGAGCCAATGCCAATTTAGCGGTATTTTTTGCAGCGCTTAAACCCGGTGATACCGTTTTAGGCCAGGATTTATCCTGCGGAGGACATCTGTCCCACGGTATGCCCAAAAATATATCGGGAAGTTATTTTAATGTAGTTTCCTACGGAGTGGACAAAGAGACTTATATGCTGGATTATGATGAGATAAGGCGGTTGGCAAGGCAGCATAAACCCAAACTCATTATTGCGGGGGCTTCGGCATATTCCAGAGCCATAGATTTTGCCAGGTTTAAAGAAATTGCCGACGAAATAGGTGCTTACCTTATGGTGGATATGGCTCATATAGCCGGTCTGGTGGCGGTAGGTTTACATCAGAATCCTATTCCTTATGCGGATTTTGTCACTACGACTACTCACAAGACACTGCGCGGTCCCAGAGGCGGCCTTATACTTTGCAAGGAGCAACATAAAAAGTCATTAGACAGTGCAATATTCCCCGGAACTCAGGGCGGACCCCTTATGCATATAATTGCCGCAAAAGCCGTCTGTTTCAAAGAAGCCTTATCCGATGAATTTAAACTGTATCAACAAAATACATTATCCAATTCCAAAGCTTTATGCAGTGCATTAATGTCAAACGGCATAGATATCGTCACAGAAGGAACCGATAATCATCTGGTGCTGGCAGATCTCAGAAGTATTAATGTTACCGGTAAAGATGCTCAGAATATGTTGGATACCGTACATATAACATGCAATAAGAACGGAATTCCCTATGACACACAGAAACCTACAATAACCAGCGGCATACGCTTAGGAACCCCCGCGGTAACTACCAGAGGAATGAAAGATAGTGAGATGAAAGAGATTGCTCATATTATTTACAAAACATTGACCGATTATGATAATTACAAAGAAACAGCCATTAAGAAAGTCAAGGAACTGATTAACAGATTTCCTTTATATGATGAGAAATGAACCGTTAGCTTACAGAATGAGTCCGAGAACTTTGGAGGAATTCGTAGGACAAGTTCATATTGTAGGAGAAAAGAAGCTCTTAAGAAGAATGATAGAGGCGGATAATCTCCACTCCATTATATTCTTCGGTCCTCCGGGAACGGGGAAGACCGCTCTTGCCAGAATAATAGCCAACATGACCAAATCCGCTTTTGTATCTTTGAATGCCGTTACCTGCGGCATAGCGGATATTAAACAGATAGTAGCCGACACCAAAAATCAGTTTTTAAATCCCTCCGGCCGAACCGTACTGTTTCTGGATGAGATACACAGATTCAATAAAGCTCAACAGGATTCTTTATTACCACATATCGAAAACGGAACCATTGTGTTAATAGGTGCAACGACGGAGAATCCGTATTTTGAAGTTAATAAGTCTTTATTATCCCGTTCCACGATTTTTATGTTGAATCCTCTTACAAAAGAAGATATTTATACTATTCTGAACAATGCCTTGAATGATAAGGAAAGAGGACTGGGACAGTATGATATAGAGATTTCCGAAGAGACACTGAAAAGACTTGCTTCTTCCAGTTCCGGCGACGCAAGAATTGCTTTGAATGCTTTGGAATTGGCTGTACTTACAACCAAATGCGACAAGTCCGGCAAAACTGTTATCACAAACCAAGTATTAAAAGAATGTATGCAGAATAATGCTATTCGTTTTGATAAAGACGGGGAAGACCATTATGATAATATAAGTGCGTTTATAAAATCCATGAGGGGCTCCTCTCCGGACGGGGCGCTTTTTTATCTGGGAAAAGCACTTATTGCCGGTGAAGATATCAATTTTTTAGCAAGAAGAATAGTAATCTGTGCGGCAGAGG
>JAKJBR010000022.1:0-19130 GCA_022706885.1 Bacillota bacterium | reverse complement strand
GCGGTAATACTTCCATTGATAGCCGGTCTTGCGGTAACCGTTCTTTTATTTGCCAGGCTTGTCAATCATCTGTTCGAGAAGCACCACGGTATAATGCATCACACAATAATAGGAATAGTTATTGCATCCACCCTCCTTATAATCCCTACCGAGTACCCGAATTGGTGGAGTCTGGTTATAAGTGTAGTCTGCTTTGCAGCGGGTTTTGCGGCTTCTATATTATTGAACAAATTGGATAAAAACAGTGAAAAGACCGCTTAATCAAAAATATTATCAGCCTTTACTTTATAACAAATGCGAAAAGTGTTCTTCAAATTCCGGATAAACACACCCTATCATTGCTGCAAAATTTTTAAAAGGTATATAGTCGGGGATACTGTTTCCCGTTCCCAGTGCATACCCTTTATATCCTGTAAGTTGTATCAATGCTGCGCATCTGGCTCTAATGTTTTCCACCGATTCCCTTGCAATAAAATCCAGGTCAATTCCGCCCAGTATGGCTATTTTATCCGCATATTTCCTGTATCCTTCTTCAACAGGCAGAATGTTGTCTTCAAATGAATGTTTCCCGTCAAATTTCATATCATAAATTATGTCATCCATCACTTCAGTAAGATTACCGCAGGAATGCAGCATGGCTAAACGACCGCTCTTATGGACCATTTCCACTATCCTTTTGTAGTACGGGAATATGTATTTTCTCAAATCTTCCGGTGACAACATGGTAGCGGTTTTAAAGCCCCAGTCGTCATTTACCATTACCGCACCTACACAGTCATATTTTAAGCAGTTTTCATAATATCGGACCAATCTGCTCCCTACTTCATCAAGTATCTTCTCAAAGAGTGCAGGTTCCTCATATATCATAATACACATGTTTTCATAGCCGACAAGTTCTACAATATTTTCTAAAATCCCGCCGGGACCGAACACTATAACTTTCATTTTTTCAGGCAGTATCTTCTCGCACTCTTCCAGTCTTTTATAGTTTGCTTTATCGGGGTCCATGAATTTATATGCTGAAAAAGATTCCGCGTCATATATGGGATACCCCTGCCCTTTGGGAAAATGAGGAAAGGAAAAATCGCTGCCGTGCAAAGTTATATAGTCATATCCGGCAGCGGACATGACTTCTATATTCATCTCATAATTCCATGAAGCATCCCATCCGCTTTGACTTTTCCTGCCTGATAATATTTCCGAAGTCTTGTTGTTAATATAAAACTCAAACAAGGTAGGTCTGTCGGGAGTCTGCCTTTTTAATACTTTTACGATATTGTCAAAATCCGGTTGTCTCATATCAGAACTTCCTCTTATCCAAAAAGATTCTTTTGGCATTATTGTATAACAGTTTTACTTCCTTTTCTTTATTGATGAAATATTCTTTGTAGAATTGATACTCGGTTTCCATGTTTATGGGTATATCGCTTCCGAAAACAATTTTTTCTTCATCCACTTCAAGGTTTTTGTAGTCGCTATAAGTAATCCATGACACATCCCCGTACAGATTGGGTATTTCATTAACATACTTTACCGCTTCGGTATGATCGGTCATAAGATCCATATGTGCAGCCACAAAATCCGCATTCGGATAATTGCCGCATAACTCGGCTAAATATCGGCATTCGCAATTATATCCCGTTGCGGTATGTACCGATACAGTAAGCTTGTTTTTATCCGCAAACTCAAGGTAAGACTTTATTCTATTATCATTTATACACATACTTGATGTGAAAGGATGAATTTTCAGTCCGCATATTTTATCCTTATTGTTAAGGATAAATGAAGCTATTTCTTCTGTCATGTTTTCAAACTTGGGTCTTATCCAGTACTGCATATACAGATTGTCATATCCCCTTATCTTTTCCAACAACTTAGTGTTGGCATCCAGGCTGTGCCTTTCAAAATGTTCATCATATAATTCGGCATTATCTATACCGGAAATAACAGCTATATCCACATAGTTATTTTGCATAAGCCGAAGTACATCCTCCAATTTCAAATCAAAAGTGCCTATGCTGCCGAAATGCACATGCGTATCAATTATCTGCATATTGTCCTTTCTGTTTACTTATAAAGGGCAGGACATTACTGCCCTTTTTAAGTTACTTTGTTACTACTTTTTGACAACAGTTATCGTTTTGGACTGAGGATCAAAAGTTATATGGTAAGTGGCTGAAGAATCAGGTTTTATCACATTCTGTGCTCCTGCTCCGGATATAATATACTGTTCCGCAGCACCCCAGGAAATGTAGTCATATTCGCTACTTACAGCCATATAGCATTTGGCTCCTAAAACAACATACATCGTTGCTCCCGCTTCATCGGTCCCTTTGAATGCCGGAACTTCCAGTGTAGCCTCATATTTACCGGCACTGTTTTTCTTCATGGCAAAAGAGCCTTCCTCCGAATAGTCCCAATCATTTTTTAACCCGAATGCCGTGTTAAAGTCCCCATATATCCTGGGTTCAAAGGTTTTAGCCATAGTGTTATCATATATCTTCTTGGCTTTTGCATCAAACACTACCGTCAGTTCTCCTTTGTAATCACCGGGTATGTATATGGATCCCAATCCCGTCGGATTTCCGTCAGCATCATAATATACCGCTGCGGGTTGCAAATCATATACTTCGGTTCCCCATGCTTCATCCCAATTACCTGCCGTCACTTTGTAGTAGTGCTGTCCGTACACGGAATCGGGAGTCAAACTTTCCGCACTTACTGTAAAATAGTAAAGATCAGCATCCGGCATGCTTTGTTTAAGCATACTTTCTTCGCTTACCTTCTTCATTATGTATGCTTCGTCCGCAACGTTATATCCGTTAAAACTACCTGTAAGGTAATATACCTTCTCGGTCACTTTCTCGGTCTTATTACAGCCTCCGAATAAACATACGGACAGAATGCATATGCCTATGATAATGGCAAGCAATCTAATGTTTTTCTTCATTTTCCATAACCACCTTTCTGATTTTTTATGCAAATCGCAAAAGACAGGGCCTTTATGCAATTAATGCTCGTGTTAACTTTGTTTATTTCCGGATAATTAAACAGAAGTACTCTGTCCTTAATCTCCACGTCTTTATCCGAAAAATTCACATACACCTCCACGGTTTGGTCGGGCATTATTCTTTCAAAAGATATAATGTTCCGGTAATCGGTTACAGGTCGCATTCGACCGTACTTAAGAGAAGGATATTGCTTTTTCAGCAAAGCCAGTTGCCTGAACTGTTCTGTGTCATGTTCGGATATTTTTCTCCACGGCATGGTTCTTCTGTTATCGGGATCTTCCATACCTATTAGTCCTATTTCATCTCCGTAGTATATAAGTCCTATTCCCTGATAAGTAAGAGTCATAAGCAGCGCAAGCATGGCTTTTTCTTTACCTACAACCGAGGTTATTCTCTTTGTATCGTGACTTCCGAGAAGATTAATGAGATAGTTGTATGACATGGTTTTATATAGCATTTTATTTGAAGCCATCTTGTTCCAGAAACTTACCGCATCTATTTTCCCTTGAATAAAATCCAACAGCCATTTTCTGTATTTGTAGTTGGTCACGGTATGCATCTGGTCACCCATCATCCATTTGGAAGCATCATTCCATATTTCACCTATTATTAATGCTTCACTGTTGACTTTTGATATTTCCGTACGAAAGTGTCTCCACAGTCTTGCGGATACTTCATCGGCAACATCCAGTCTCCAACCGTCTACACCCAACTCTTTTGTCCAATACACCGCCGAGTTAACAAGATATTCCATTGCATCACGGTTGGATGTATTTATCCTTGGCATTGACGGCACACAACCTGCAAACGTATCATAATTGCATATTTCCATACTCACGGGATAATCATGAATATAGAACCAGTCTTTATACTGTGAGTTTTGACCTTTTTCCAGCACATCACGAAATATTTTGTTATTGCTGCTCATGTGATTGAAAACGCAGTCCAACACTATCCGCATGCCTTTTTTGTGAATACTTTTTATAAGATTGCTTAATTCTTTTCTTCCGCCGAACATCTCATCAATGGAGTAGTAGTCTTCAATGTCGTATTTATGATTTGTAGCGGAACTGAAAATCGGGCTTAAATATACTATATCGATACCTAAAGACTTTATATAATCAAGCTTGTCTTCAATACCTTTAAAATCCCCTCCGAAAAAGTGACTGCGCAAAGGTTTATCGTTCCAATCCGCATTGACAAAGCCTTTGTCACAGGAACTGTTAAATCTGTCCACAAAAATCTGATAAACCGTTGCCCCTTCAGCCCATTTAGGCAACTTGTAAATCTCATCGTCGTTTATAACGGGGAAAAAGAAACTGTTTTCATTCTTCACTTCATTGCCCATAAAACCGTCGGATGTATAAAAAACCTGCTCTTTTTCACCGATAAGTTCAAAAAAGTATTTGAAGTGTTTCTCCTTCTGGCTTATCTTTGCTTCGTATAAATCAAAATGTTCATCCTGCAGTATTTTTGCCATGTTTTCTTTTTTTCTGTTAGTTGAGTGATCATACACATTCATATAATGCACAATGACACTCTTGCAGTCGTTTTTAGCTGTTCTCAGTCGTATACATAAAGTATGTGAATCAATAGCATACGCATATGTTCCGCTGTTTATATGTAAGACCGCATATCTGTTTATAACACCGCTCATTGTTTGACACCTCCTTCGGTAAGACCGCTGATAAAGTATCTTTGGAAGGAATAAAATAGTATAAATATGGGCAGACTGGCTAAAACGGCGCCTGCTGAGTACATTCCCCAGTTCTGCTGAAATTGACCGTATATTAGGCTTTGCAGACCCACCGCTACCGTCATTTTCTCCACACCTGAAGTAATAAGCATACTGGCTATGGCATATTCATTGTAGGTAAGTACAAAACTTTGAATGGCTACAATTCCCAGAATGGGTTTTACCAACGGCAATGTAATATGGATGAGCACCTGAAATCTGTTTGCGCCGTCTATCATTGCAGCTTCGTCTATTTCATACGGAATCGTATCAAAATAGCCTTTGGATACAAGAATAAGCCCTGCTGTCGCTATAACGGAATCTATTATCACCAACCCTATCAGTTTGTTGAGTAATTCCAAAGCCGCAAATATCTTAAACAGTGAGACCAGCATAAGAGTAAGCGGGAATATCTGAATGAGAAGCATTGTCCGGAATAATGCTTCTCTTCCGGCAAACTTATACTTGGAAAATACATTGGATGCAACCGACACCATAACAAGCGATATGAGCATGGTAGCTAAAGACACAAGAAGCGAATTACCCAGCCAGTGAAGGTATTTGGTCTCGGTAAAAAGTTTTTCATAATTATCTACGGAAAAACCCATATCGCCGTATCCCGTAATATCCAACAGGTCTTTTCCGAAGGATATTAGAAGGATGTATACAAACGGAATAAGTACAATCAATGCTAAAACAATCAAAATTGCATGAACACCGATATTTCGGAACAACTTATTCTTTTTACGCATTTTCCGTCACTTCCTTTCATGGATTTTTCTTATTTCCCAACTTCATCGTTATCAGTGTAAATGCCGCAACAAAGAGGAATATTATTACTGAATATGCTGCTGCAAGACCGTAGTTCTTGGTATTGTAAGCAAGGTTGTACACGTAGGTTATAAGGAGGTCGGTAGCACCGGGTGCTCCCAAAGTACTTCCGAAAGGACCTCCCGAAGTAAGCAAATACACCCCGAAATTGTTAAACTGCATTATAAATCCCATAATGAGTGTAGGCAGCAAAGACCGGAAAATAATGGGAACGGTTATTATGAAGAATACCTTTACTCTTCCTGCACCTTCAATCATTGCGGCTTCATAGAAATCCTTGGGTATGGATTGTAAATATCCTAAAGCTAAAAACATATAATACGGAGTACCTATCCAGGATACGACAAAAATTGTACAAACTCTTGCCAGATAAGGATTATCCAACCACATGACTTTACCCATCCCTAAAAGGCTCAGCAAATTGTTCAAAGCTCCGCCGTCCGTTGCCAGTATCCCCTGCCAAGTCAGTAAAGTTATAACACTGGGAATAACCCACGGCAGTATGAATATCATTTTGTATATTTTAGATACCTTTGCTTTTCTTTTTTCCAGTAAAGATGCCAACATGGTACCGCCCAGAAAAGTTATAACCATTACGCTTGTGGCAAAGATTACAGTCCATATGAACATTGAAACAAATCCGTTAAGACCTTCAATGAAAATGGTTTTGTAGTTATGTCCGCCGATGAATACATAGTCTATCAGATTTAACGAGCTGTAATTGGTCATTGACAGGTAGATATTATGAACAATGGGAAACAGGTAGAATATCCCTATAAGTACCAGTACGGGAAAAAGAGCGATATAAGAGACAACCGTTGCTCTTAACATTATGCGGTTGGCAGATGCACTGTAACCTTTCCTTCTCCTTATAAAAGTGATAATCAAAATAGCAAGGAGTATTACAAAAAACAGTCCGATGAAAACATACCCTAAAACAGGTATTTCCACCTTTTCCACCTGAACATTCATTTTTTTCACATCATTTAATATGGCTGTCGACAGCTCTTCCAGCATACTGTCGGAATCTACGGGATTGCCATTTATATCCCCATAGAAAATCGATTGATATGCCTTATCGGTGTAGTGGTACCATATAGCTCCTTCGGGAATATTGGGAACAGGCTCAATGTTCTCACATATGTCGGCCATTACATCATACATTTCCTCACTCTTAATGTAGTTGCTTTCCCTGACCGAAAGATTTACCGGAAAACGGCTTCCAACCTTTTTCTCAAAATTATTTCCCGCTTCAATAAGCATTTGTTGGTATTCATCCCGACACATGAATTCCAAAAAATCTTTAGCTTCATCCGGATAGTCGGAATGTGCATTTATCACAAAACCGTTTACGGTTGCAAACGGTGATGTAGCCGTTTTGTCATTATTTAAAGGAAGAGGAGCGAAACCGAAATTGACACCTTTTTGTCTGTAGAAAGAATTCTGCCAAAATCCGTTGATAATAATAGCAACATCCTGATTTGCAAAAGCCGCCGACACATCGCTGTCCGTTCCGTTGCGGCTTTTCAGAACAAGCTCATGGTCCAACAGATTTTTAATCTTTTCCACATATTTTTTTGACCCTTCATTACTCAAACCAATGTCAAACGGATTGTAATTACCGTTTTCGTCAACTCCGTAATAATATCCTCCATAATTTTTAATAATAGGATACATGAAATACATGTTCTTGGGATTTAAAGTAAATGCTTTCATAGGTTTTCCGTTGTGAGTTATTGTTCCGAAATCAATTGCATACTGAAAAAACTCATCCCACGTAAGATTTGCAATCTGTTCTTTGGATATAACATCACGGTTATAAACCAATCCGTATGTCTCTACCGAATATCCTATACCGTATTGCTTATCTCGCACTTCAAAAGAAGTAAATGCCGACTCATGATATGCCAATCTAAACTCTTCGGTAAAATCCAACTCCAGCAGGAAACCGTTTACCGCAAGATCCCCTATATCGGCATGCTGTATCATTACTATATCGGGTTTTTCACCGGTTTTGGCATTGTTTACCAAATCTCTGGGAGCATCAAACAAACTTCTTCTGTCTATAACCGATACTGCTATTCCCGTTTCTGTTTTGAATTGCTGGGCAATTTTACGTATTACATCATTCTCGCGCGTTATTTCACTGCCCCAAACGGTGATGACTTTATCTCCGTCGGCTTTGACAATATTGCTGAAGCATACCGAAAGTATGATGGCTACTGTTAGTATTGCTAAGACAGTTCTTTTTCTCATTGCAATCCCCAATTACAATTCGCGAAAACGTTTCGCAAAATATACCGCATCTTCCATAGTTTCTACAGGCAGACATATGGAAAAATTACCTTTTCTTAAAATATCTATATTATCTTCTATTTCTTTAAATGATTTACAATCTATCGCAAGGCAGGTTCCGTCCGCATCTTCAATCAGCCGCTCCAGCATATCAAAAGGTCTGGGATGATTGGGATCGGTTGCCAACCAGAGGTTAGCTACATTATTTAGCGAGCAAATATGCTTAACAAGATACATTGCACAACTGTGACTGTGCATATGTCCGCTCCCGAAATGGTCAATGATTTTCTGTGTATGCGGAGCACAGAATTCGTCATAAAGTGCGGGACTTATCATGCTGGCTATGTCTTCCGACATATTGACAATCCCGTCAATAAACATGGTACCGTATTGAGCATTCTTTCTGTATTTCTTTATAACACCGTATATATCTTCCGCAAACTTAATTGTAGCTTGAGCGCAGTAATCCAAAAAATCGTGAACATCATCGGGATAATCATAAAAATCGGTATATATATCCGTTCCTCTCAATGCTTCCGCAAGATCTAAAGGTGAAAAGAATCCTCTTGCAAAAGGAATGTCTGTATCTTTTGTCTTTTCCAACACCTTCTCCAAGATATACATATATTTTCTATACCACTTAGATGTTCCTATAGGAGCCAAATCCCTATACATTTTCAAATCATGAAGTGTAGGTACCGTCCAGCTTGTATCTTCTTTGAAATAAATATCTCCGGTTACAAATGCTGCATAATCACCTATTCCCAGATCAATATTTAATTGCGGGATATAGTTGTCGCAAACTTCGCTTCTGGCCTCCATCATGGCAAAATGACCGAGAAGTAAATCATCAACATATTTGTCTAAATCGGTCTCATCATATTTATAAGAAGAAAGATTAAGATACCGGGAAATATCACTCGGAGGCAATGCTCTG
This sequence comes from Bacillota bacterium, assembly GCA_022706885.1. Taxonomy (GTDB): domain Bacteria; phylum Bacillota; class Clostridia; order DUPQ01; family DUPQ01; genus DUPQ01. The sequence goes on along the minus strand of JAKJBR010000022.1, from coordinate 10,321 downwards.
AATGTGACATTACCGACTGCATGCTTAAGCGCATCAGAATATGTCTTATTCATTTCTGATGCTGTTTCGGAAATAGTCGGTTTTAGTTGCATTATATGCATCATTGACTCATTACCTCTATGGTTAACCGATTAAGCAATCAAAAAATATCACATAAAGAGTATAATGTCAATACATTTTTTAATTCAGTTGGGATTTATCCGGAATATATGTTGTTCCTGTTCACTTGCCTGTCTTGCATCCAGCTTTTCGAAGATTCTTTTTATATTATCTTTCAATTCCTGATTGTTAAAGGTAATCTGCGAAACCGCATCGGGAAATGCGATATTTTTGGAAAAAGTTATAAGAGCCAGCTGCTCATAAGATATGTTTGATAATGCAATAAAACCTGCAATATCTCCTATGGCAATAAAATTCTTATCCTTGTTTAAGTGAATATATTCATCAATTTCTTTTCTGTTTGCTCCCGTAAAAGCAATCTTATTCAAAGGAATATTGTCTATCAAAGTATTAATGCCTTCATTATTCCGAAGGCTGTATATCAACACACATTCTTTGTCATTTTTGAAAGTTGCTTTAGCTTTTTCCACCGCTTTGGGATAGTCATTGATTATTTTAAAGAAAAGACTGTCTGAATACATACTATCATACAGCATCATAGGAGAATATGTATTCATACCTATATTACGAATATGCTCTTCACTTACATTGATGGCAAGAAGTAAATCATATGCCAGATCCATATAATTATTCTGGCGTTTATTATCTAAAATAACCAACTTGTAGTCATCTGCTCGGAAAATATCATATAACAGATAAATGATTTCACATTCACTGGTAAAACCCTTAAAAGAGCTCTCCCCTACTATAATCCCTATGAGTTTCTTATTGTTATCGCAAAGATATTTAGCCGACAGATTGGGTACATACTGATAGAGATTGGCTATCTGCAGAATCCTTCGCCTCGTGTCCTCACTTATACGTGCATTCTTCTTATCATTCAGCACGTATGATACTGTGGCTTTGGAGACATTTGCCGCCTCCGCTATATCCTGCATAGTATATTTTTTAGCCATCTTTCATCCTCAATCTATACCAGCCTGTGTATAAGGCTTTCCTTATCTCCGCTCAGCATATCAATCAGCGGTACTTCCAGCATTGTGTAACATCCCGGAGCCTGTTTCACTACGGCCCTTGCACAGGATACCAATATCTGCGCCGTCAATGCGGGATTGTTAACGGACATTCTAAACCCGATATTCTGATTCTGAGTAATACCGGAAACACCTTTTCTGGTTATATTCACTCCGTGTCCTTTATCTATCAGCGCACTTACATCGGGTACCTGAATAACATGCGTTTCATCATGCTTGAAATAGTCATCTTCCTTAATTAACTTTGATACCTTTGCAAAGTCTGCGCCGTCTTTAAGCTCTACATATACCATCCTTCTATGTACTCCGGTACCTAAGGGTATGGTCATGGACAGCGCATTTTTAACTCCTTCAACACTTCTTGCAACAACAGAATGTCCCATGCTCATCCCGGGACCGAAATCGGTATATGTTATTCCTTTGGGTGCCATCACTTCCATAAGGGCTCTTACTATGGAATCGGTACCGGGATCCCATCCCGCTGCGATTATCGAGGCTACTTTGCTTTTCTTTGCAACCTTATCCAGTTTTCCTCTCAAATCACATATTCCCGAATGAATGTCATATGCATCTACAGTATATATTCCTTTATTAAGAAGGGATTCGGCCACTATAGGTACCACTCTGCTCGGAGTGCACAATATTGCCACATTAAAGTCGCTGAGTTTATCTATATTATCCACGATAGGATAGTCAATCTTAATCTTGGACAAATCCATATTAGTCTCAACAACACCCGCAACAGCAAAATCCGGGCTTTGAGATAAGGCTTCCAATACCGCTATACCGATATTTCCATAACCTATAACTACAGTTTTTATCATAATTATTCCCGCTCCTTTATACACTCTTTTGTTAAAGTATAACTCTGATAAAATAAAATGACAACCTTTCAAAAAAATATCCCGCCTCCATAGTTATGCCCTACTTTGACGGGATATTTGTTAAGTTTTTATACTTCCCGTTCTACTTTTTACTCGGCTTCCATCTCATCCCCAGGATAAGAGATGTTGTCGTGGCAACAGTCATTATTGCCGAGACAGGTGTTGTTTCATTTACCATTCGCATAGTTAAACTCAAGTTGTTTGTTGAAAACAGGTATACTATTGCAACAACAGCCAATACTGCCGTAATCAACTTGAATATCTTGTTTCTCACAAAATGCGCACCGGAGTCATCCACTTTGACCGATTTAATCAGAAACTGAATAAGCATTGCCAATGCGGAAAATACCGTTGAAATCACACTTACCAATGACCAGGATTCTTCTTTTACTTCTTCAGGAGTCTCCTCTTCCGTATCCGGACCGGGTGTGGGGGACGGAGCTTGACCGGAATCTTCCTTTACCGTTACCTCCACTTCCATCACTTCCGTAGATCCGTCGGGATATGTTATGGTTATTTCACGTATATATGTTCCGGGTACCGTTGTATCAAGCGGTTGTGCCGATGTGTCGGTAACAGTTGTTCCTTCGGGTAAATCTTCCATATTTTCCACAACATCTTTCCACTCTATTTCCTTGCCGTATTCCACCGTTTCACTGCCTATAACGGGATTATACCTGTCACTCTGCGGTTGTTCTTCCACCGTAACCGTTACATCTATCACTTCCTGCGATCCGTCGGGATAGGTTACGGTTACCTGACCCTGATGTGTACCGGGTACCGTTGTATCAATCGGATTTTCCGATGTTTCGGTCACAGTTGTTCCGGGCGGTAAGTCATCTATATTATCAATGACATCTCTCCAGTCTATTTCCTCACCGTATCCCACAATTTCGTCATCACGTACAACTGGATTATGGATATCGCTCTGCGGTTGTTCTTCCACCGTAACCGTTACATCTATTACTTCCTGTGATCCGTCGGGATATGTTATGGTTACCTGTCCCTGATGTGTACCGGGTACCGTTGTATCAATCGGATTTTCCGATGTTTCGGTAACAGTTGTTCCGGGCGGTAAGTCATCTATATTATCAATGACATCTCTCCAGTCTATTTCCTCACCGTATCCCACAATTTCGTCATCACGTACAACTGGATTATGGGTATCGCTCTGCGGTTGTTCTTCCACCGTGACCGTTACATCTATCACTTCCTGCGATCCGTCGGGATAGGTTACGGTTACCTGACCCTGATGTGTGCCGGGCACCGTCGTATCAATCGGGTTTTCCGATGTTTCGGTAACAGTGGTTCCGGGCGGTAAGTCATCTATATTCTCTATAACATCCTTCCAGTCTATATCCTCTCCGTATCCTACGGTTTCGTCATCACGTACAACAGGATTATGTACATCACTCTGCGGTTGTTCTTCCACCGTGACCGTTACATCTATTACTTCCTGCGATCCGTCGGGATAGGTTACGGTTATCTGACCCTGATGTGTGCCGGGTACCGTCGTATCAATCGGGTTTTCCGATGTTTCTGTGACAGTTGTTCCGGGCGGTAAGTCATCTATATTCTCTATTACATCTTTCCAGTCTATATCCTCTCCGTATCCTACGGTTTCGTCATCACGTACCACGGGATTATGGATATCGCTCTGCGGCTGTTCCTCCACCGTAACCGTTACATCTATTACTTCCTGCGATCCGTCGGGATAGGTTACGGTTACCTGCCCCTGATGTGTGCCGGGTACCGTCGTATCAATCGGGTTTTCCGATGTTTCGGTAACAGTAGTTCCGGGCGGTAAGTCATCTATATTCTCTATTACATCTTCCCAGTCTATATCTTCACCGTATCCTACGGTTTCGTCATCACGTACCACGGGATTATGTACATCGCTTTGCGTCTGTTCTTTCACTATAATCCTTACATCCGACACAATTACCGATGCATCGGGATATATAACTGCCAGTTGCCCTCTATATGTTCCGGGAACGGTTGTATCAATTTCCTGCTTATATATCTCTATAACTCTCGTTCCCGTAGGTAAATCTTTCAGATTCAACACATTATCCGTCAAATCTATCACTCCGCCGTATGCCACTATTTCATCTATCACAACGGGGGCATTGGCCTCATCATCGGCTAAATAATCCGGCTCGGGCTGCACTCTTACCTGCACGTTAACTACATCGGTTGTCAGGTCCGGGTATGTAACCGTTATCTGACCGGTATATACTCCGGGCAATCTTGTATTAATCGGCGGAACGGTTGTATCGGCAATAACCGTATTTAAGGGTAATTCATCTGCGTTGGTTACATTATCTTTCAGATTAATCACTCCGCCGTACTCCACTATCTCGGGAACAACAACAGGCTCAAATTTTTCATTGAGAGGTTGAGGCAGTACCGTTACCTGAACATTGATTACAGTCGTCGTCTGATCGGGATAGGTAATGGTTATCTCACCTGCATATGTTCCGGGCAACCTTGTATCTATCGGTTGTGCCGTAGTATCGGTAACCGTTGTTTGATCCGGTAAGTTATCCAGATTTGTAACGTTATCCGTTAAATCTATTACACCGCCGTACGCCACCGTTTCATCAACCGCAACCGGATTATATGATTGGTTATCGGGAATATCAGGCTTATGCTTAACAGTAACCTGAACATTGACTACATTTTTGGTTCCGTCCGGATAAGTAACGGTAATCTCACCTCTGTATAATCCGGGTACCGTACTGTCAATTACCGGATCGGTTGTATCGGAAATGACGGTATTTAACGGGAATGTATCGGCGTTGGTTACATTATCCTTAAGATTAATCACATCACCGTACTCCACAATTTCCGGTATCACAACAGGCACATACTTTTCATTGTGAGGTTGCGTCTTAACCGTTACCTGAATATTGTACACATCGGTTGTCTGATCGGGATAGGTAATGGTTAGCTGCCCCAGGTATGTTCCGGGCACCTTTGTATCAATAGGTTGTGCAGTAGTATCGGCAACTTGTGTTCCGTCCGGTAAGTTTTCAAAATTCAAAACGTTATCCGTTAAGTCTATCACTCCGTCGTACTCCACTACTTCATCAACTACATTCGGGTTATATACCTGATTATCGGGAATATCCGGCTGAGGATTAACCGTTACTTTGACATTTACCACATCCTTAGTTCCGTCCGGATATGTTACGGTTATCTGCCCTTTATATACTCCGGGTACCGTAGTATCAATTACCGGATCGGTTGTGTCGGAAATATCCGTGTTATCCGGGAAAGTATCGGCATTGGCAATATTATCCAACAAATTGATTACTTCGCCGTATTCCACTATCTCGGGGAAAACATCCGGCTCATATATCTGATTCATAGGTTGCGGTTGTACAGTTACGTCCACATTAAACACATCGCTGGTTCCGTCACGGTATATAACGGTTATCTGACCTGTATGTTTTCCGGGTACGGTAGTGTCAATAGCAGGATGCGTTGTATCCAAAATCATTGTTCCTTCAGGTAACTGCTGAAGATTCGTTACATTATCCTTAAGATTTACAACTCCGTTGTATTCCACTATTTCCGGTACTACAACAGGTTCATATGTAACATTCTGTGCCTGATTGACCGTTACCTTTCTGGTCTTTTCGGTAACATTCCCTCCCGAATCCTCTGCTCTGTACGTAACGGTATATATACCGGGTACGGTTGTATCTATCTTAGGTGCAACCGTAAAATCAATTTCTCCGTCTTCATCATCGATTGCCGTAACATCCATTTTAGGATTAATTAGTGCACCGTACATAAGAATAACATCATCAAAGTCATTAAACACCGGCGCATCATCTACATAATAGAAATTGAAGACATTGTCTGTTGTACCGTCAATAGTTACCAGAGTTCCCTGATTTTCTACTTTAGCATACGCTCCTCCGTCGGGAAGAGGTCCTAATTCATGTTGTCCTACCGGTAAGTCACCTGTCTTAGGTAAAATATTAGGTACGGGCTTAGTTGTGTTATCACCGTTTGCAAGACGGATGAAGTAATTTACTTTGTACCTGTAGTTAACCTTTACTGTGACTTTAACATCATCCTTTGTGCCGTCCGGGTATGTAACGGTCACCGAAACCTGATTATCTCCCGATGTGAGACCGTCCGGTAATTCAGCTAAATTGACAGTTACCGCGGGCTGAAGCTGACCGGCAGGATAATTTTCCACAGCAACCGCAGCCTTTACTTCGGCTTCGGTTGTCGCTACACCGAATTTCTTGAATATGTCTATTACTGTAGGTTCATAGTCATCAGCCTGGACATTCTGAACAATAACATTTGCCGACTTTGTATGGTTGTTCAATGTAGCTTTTACTTCAAGTACAACACCTTTATTCTGCTTATCAATATTTAGGGTAAAATTACCGTTATTATCAACAACAGTATTCCAGGTATCATTGCCTATTGTTACCGAAATTTCTGCTCCTTTGTCGGCCTTACCCGTAATTACTGTCGTGGTTTCATGGGCTTTACTGTCGTTAATAGCGGTCATATTATACGGAGCCTGCGGTTTTATTGTTACCGTTCTTTGTTTGGTAACAACATTTCCTCCCGAATCCGTAACTTTGTATTCCAAGACATATATCTTCGGATCGGTTGTGTCTATATTTGCAGGTTGTACCGTAAATGAATCGGTAAGATCTCCGTCTTCATCATCTGCTACCGTAACACCTGCTCTGGGATTAAAAGGTGTACCGTGTTCAATAACGACATTATCACATCCGGTGAATACAGGAGCATCGTCTATATAATAGAAAGTGAATACATTACCCTCTGTCTGAATGGTTACATCGGTATTCTGATTTGCTGCAGGAGTATATTGCCCTACCACCTGCAATTGACCGAAATCATGAGCACCGAGAGGTAGGCTTCCGGTAATATCATTTATTCCCGGTACCTGTTTATTTGTGTTGCTACCGTCTTCCAGTCGGATTCGGTAATTTACTTTGTAGCGATATAGGACAGATACCTTTACGGTAGCCGCATTAGCGGAACCGTCCGGGTAGGTAACGGTTACATTAATCGGATAATCTCCCGATGTGTTACCGTCCGGTATTGTCTGACCTGCATCAACAGTTACTGCAGGTTGTTGCTGCCCGGCAGGATAATCAGGCACCGTAACAGCATTGGTTACTTCGGCCTGGGTTGCAGGCACACCGTATTGTTTAACAATATCCGCTACTGTCGGTAAATAGTCATCAGCCTGGACATTCTGAACAATAACATTTGCCGACTTTGTATGGTTGTTCAATGTAGCTTTTACTTCAAGTACAACACCTTTATTCTGCTTATCAATATTTAGGGTAAAATTACCGTTATTATCAACAACAGTATTCCAGGTATCATTGCCTATTGTTACCGAAATTTCTGCTCCTTTGTCGGCCTTACCCGTAATTACTGTCGTGGTTTCATGGGCTTTACTGTCGTTAATAGCGGTCATATTATACGGAGCCTGCGGTTTTATTGTTACCGTTCTTTGTTTGGTAACAACATTTCCTCCCGAATCCGTAACTTTGTATTCCAAGACATATATCTTCGGATCGGTTGTGTCTATATTTGCAGGTTGTACCGTAAATGAATCGGTAAGATCTCCGTCTTCATCATCTGCTACCGTAACACCTGCTCTGGGATTAAAAGGTGTACCGTGTTCAATAACGACATTATCACATCCGGTGAATACAGGAGCATCGTCTATATAATAGAAAGTGAATACATTACCCTCTGTCTGAATGGTTACATCGGTATTCTGATTTGCTGCAGGAGTATATTGCCCTACCACCTGCAATTGACCGAAATCATGAGCACCGAGAGGTAGGCTTCCGGTAATATCATTTATTCCCGGTACCTGTTTATTTGTGTTGCTACCGTCTTCCAGTCGGATTCGGTAATTTACTTTGTAGCGATATAGGACAGATACCTTTACGGTAGCCGCATTAGCGGAACCGTCCGGGTAGGTAACGGTTACATTAATCGGATAATCTCCCGATGTGTTACCGTCCGGTATTGTCTGACCTGCATCAACAGTTACTGCAGGTTGTTGCTGCCCGGCAGGATAATCAGGCACCGTAACAGCATTGGTTACTTCGGCCTGGGTTGCAGGCACACCGTATTGTTTAACAATATCCGCTACTGTCGGTAAATAGTCATCAGCCTGGACATTCTGAACAATAACATTTGCCGACTTTATATGGTTGTTCAATGTAGCTTTTACTTCAATTACAGTGTCTTTTAGCTGTTTATCAATGCTTAAAGTAAAATTACCTTGTGCACCCACCTGCACAGCCCATGTTTTAGGAGCTATTTCTACCGAAATAACCGCTCCCGGATTCGCCTTACCGGTAATGACCGTTGTGGTCGGATGAAGCTGACGGTTGTTAATGGCGGTCAAATCGTATGGAGCTCGCGGCAATACAGTTATCGTTCTGGTTTTGACAGTAACGTTACCGGATGAATCCTCCGCTCTGTATGTAAGAACATAGTCATTAGGTTGGTTAACATTTACCTCAGGTGTAACAATATACTCAACTTCCCCTTCTTCATCATCGGTTACCGCAACTCCCGCTCTGGGATTAAAAGGTGTACCGTATTCAATAATGATATCCTCACAGCCTGTAAACACAGGTGCTTCGTCTATATAGTAAAAAGTAAATACATTACCCTCTGTCTGAATGGTCACATCGGTAACCTGGTTAGGCACCGGTGCATATTTTCCGATTGGCTGCAATTGTCCGAAACTATACGGTCCTTCGGGTAATTGACCGGTCTTAGGTAATTTATTAGGTACAGCCTTATCTGTTTTATTTCCGTTTTCCAGTTGGATGAGGAAATATATCGTGTAATCATATACAGGTTGCGGCAGCACCGTTATCTTTCTTGTTTTGACAGTTACGTTACCGGACGAGTCCTCTGCTCTGTATGTCAGAATATATTCGTCAGGTACACTCGTATCAATTGCCGCAGGTGTAACCGTATATTCAATATCTCCTTCTTCGTCATCAATTGCCTTAATACCTGTTTTCGGGTTAAAAGCATCATTATATCCTACATAGATATCCTCAAACTCGGTAAATACCGGAGCTTCGTCTATATAGTAGAAAGTGAATACATTACCTTCTGTCTGAATGGTCACATCGGTAATCTGATTTGCTGCAGGAGCATATTGTCCTATCGCCTGCAATTGGAAATTATGCGCTCCGAGAGGCAGGCTCCCGATCTCCTGAGGCTTATCAGGTACCGGCTTGGCTGTATTATTACCGTTTTCCAGCCGTATAAGGTTATTTATCGTATACTGATAGTAAACCGATACCGTTACAACAACTTTATTGGTTGAACCGTCCGAGTAGGTAACGGTTACATTAATGGGATGATCTCCCGATGTGTTACCGTCAGGAATTGTCTGACCTTGATCAACGGTTACTATGGGTTGTGCTTCCCCTACCGGATAATTAGGTATTGTAACCGCAGCTTTTATTTCTGCTTCGTTTGTAGCTACACCGTATTCCCTATCTATATCGGCAACTGTCGGCAGATAATCATCGGCCAAAACATTCTGAACCGTGACATTTGCCGATGTTGTCTGATTGTTCAATTTGGATGTTACGGTAATTATCTTATCTTTATTCTGCTTATCAATATTTAATGTGAAATCACCGTTTGCATCGGCAATAACCGACCAGGTCGTTCCCTCTATTGTTACCGAAATATTAGCTCCCTTGTCCGCTTTTCCCGTAATTCTTGTTTTATCCTCATGGGCCTGACGGTCGTTAATAGCGGTCATATTGTATGGAGCTTGAGGTTTTATTGTTACCGTTCTTTGTTTGGCAACAACATTACCTCCCGAATCAATAACTTTGTATTCCAGGTTGTATACCACAGGATTGCTAGTGTTAATACTGTCGGGTGTGACAGTAAATAAGGCGGTAAGATCTCCGTCTTCATCATCGGTTACCGTAATACCTTCTCTGAGGTTAAAAGGTGCACCGTATTCTATAATAACATTACCGAAATCATTAAACACCGGGGCATCATCTACATAGTAGAAAGTGAATACGTTACCTTCTGTCTTAATCTCTTTTTTAGTATTTTGTCCTGCTACGGGAGCAAACTTTCCTACCACTTGCAATTGATCGAAATCATGCTCTCCGAGAGGTAAACTGCCGGTAATATCATTTATTCCCGGTACAGCTATGTCGGTATTAGTCCCGTCTTCCAGTTGTCTGCGATATTTCACCGTAT
>JAKJBR010000071.1:0-4324 GCA_022706885.1 Bacillota bacterium | reverse complement strand
CAAGCCTTACTATATTTGTATATGTAATCCAGTCATGGCATGTCCCGTGCATACCGTGCAGAAGATACAATACCTTTAAATCTTTGGGCTTTGCCAAAGACGGCAGTATAACATTACATTCATCCTGATAGTAAAGAAGATTGGAACCGAACTTACAGTTAATTACCGAAGCACCCATTTCACACCTCACACAATATATTTAAGTATATTAAAACGTCCCAAGCAGGAACGTCTTATACTACAGATTATCAAATACTTCCTTAAAAGCTTTAACCGAATAATCGATATCTTCGTAAGACAACGCGTCGGAAACCTGTATTCTTATCCTTGCGGTACCCTCCGGGACCACGGGAAATCCGAATCCGGTAACATAAACCTTCTTTTCCAGCATAGCTTTGGCTATTCTGATGGCTTTTGCGGTATCTCCCACAATTATAGGCACTATTGCACTTTCTCCTTCCAAAGGCTCGAATCCTTCTTCATGCAGTCGCTGACGCAGATATTTTACCTTCTTATGTAACGACTCTATAATGCTGTTATCTCTCTTAAGCAACTGTATTGCTTTTAACGACATTGCCGCAACAACCGGCGGAAGACTGTTTGTGAACAGCGATGTTCTGGAGGCCTGGATACACATATCGATTACTTCCTTTTTAGCGGCCACAAAACCTCCGGCCGAACCTCCGAGCGCTTTACCGTATGTTCCGGTTATAATATCTATCTTGCCTAAGAGATTGTGATATTCTATGGCTCCCCTTCCCGTTGCACCTACTACACCCATTCCGTGGGAATCATCCACCAATAAGATTGCTTTGTATTTCTTGCACAGTTTATATATCTCATCCAGTTTGGCAATATCGCCTTCCATGGAAAACACGCCGTCGGTTATAACCAGCCTTGTGTTGAACCTTTCGCCTTCTTTCAGAAGCCGCTCCAGATCTTCCATGTCCGAATGCTTGTATACGAATCTTTCCACTTTCCTGCTGGTTAAACGACATCCGTCTATTATACTGGCATGATTCAACGCGTCGGATATGATACAGTCTCCTTCAAAAACAATAGCGGGAATTACACCGGTATTGGCATTCCAGCACGACATATATGTTAAACAGCTCTCGGTATGCATAAACTCCGCCGTTTCCTTCTCAAGTTGCCTGTGTATATCATAAGTACCGCAGATAAATCTGACGGAAGCGGCACCTGCACCGTATTTATCCAATGCTTCATGTCCTGCCTGTATTACTTCCCTGTTATTGCAAAGCCCTATATAGTTATTGGAACACAATACGATAACCTCGTCATATTTTTCAATATCCGATTTATTACTCATAGGTGTTGTAAGATACTGATACTCTTTGTAAGTACCTCCGTCTTTCATTGCCTGAAGCTTATTTCTTAAATTCGAATAAAAATCCATGATACACATCTCCTTGTCATACTTTAAGTCATATATAATTATACACTCTTTTCATGTAAGGTGAACAAAACAATGAATATATGTCTATTTGATAACCTTCCACCAACCGCTTTTTTTAGAACCTTGACGAATTACATATCCCTTCTCTTTTAGCTTGGATAAGTTGCGCTCCACCGTCTTAGGTGTTTTTTCTATCTTCTCGGCAATAACACCGTATGTAGCCCTCGGTTCTCTCAATATTATTTCCATAATATCTTTTTCAGTTTTATTTATATCGACATTTGTAGCGACATTTATTCCGACATTATTCTGAATAACTTCATTTAAAACACTTCTTTCAAAGGGAATTGTAACCATAATATGATTATCGGTAATATCAAAGACTTCCTTTCCGTATTTCCTGATTATTGTCGGGACACCGTGCCCTGTATGCTCCACAATATCCAAATCGGAAAATATTTTCATCAATCTTAAATTTCTCGGTTTGCTTATTCCGCGGAAAAATTCTTCTTTCGTTAACCCGTGCGGTAATCCGCCATGGGAAAAAACTTCCAATCTGTCGGTATAAAAAGATACTTGCGGTTCGCTGATCAACCAGTCGTTGTGAACAATAGCATTGATAACTGCTTCTTTTACACAGTCATACTCATAAAGATAGGTATCTTTTCTCGGTCTTATTGTTGTATCGGTAGTGCAAATATTTTCCGAAGCAATACGGTTCATAAGCTGTTCATACGCAAATATCAATGAACGCTGTCCGTAATCGGTTCGCTGTGAAATAGATGCTTTATCCAATCCTCTGAATTTCACATATATTAGAGAATACCTATTATTGTCTGACAAAAGCTCACCCATAATATTGTATTTTCCTGACGGTGCTATTAAATACAGGTTTGTCTCAAAGTTATCCTCGTTGAGCCTATATCCTTTATCAAGGTAATACTGCTTGAGTGAACGAAAAGAAAGTAAAGGCAGGTTGGTAACCGCTTCCGTTATTAAATCATTATTCAGAAACTTCAACTTGTAACGATTTGCAATCTGTTCTTCAGTCATTTCACGACAGGTAGATCCGACACGAATGGGACAACCTACGGAGGAAAAACCGTATTTTTTGATGCAGTATATAGGCTTTATTCCCTTCAAAACCGAAACGGAAACAAGCACCTTACCTTCTTCCATAAGAATTTCGGTTTTCACGCTATCTGTCGGAGACGGCTCAATTTGAGCGGTAATAATATCTGCAATCTGTTTTAAGGTCTTATCAACCTCATTAACTCCCACTACTGTTCCGTCATCAGTTACACCGATAAGTACTCTGCCGCCATCGGTATTCAAAAACGCAACAACCGCACGGATAAATTTATCGTTCAATTTCTCTTTCAATTCAAGCCGGTTGGATTCATAATATTTCATAAGATATCACCTCATAATGATTATATATCTATATGCGACATTATGTCAATATATACCGACATTTATAGCGACATTATCAAATCATTTCATATAGGAAGAATTTCATTTTGAAAGGTGGTATATTAATTGCTTCATCGGTAGGCTTGGATTTACGTAGAAACATGGATATTGACATGATTATTAAGGGATTTGATTAATCCGCAACAATAACCGTCCCGTCAACCGATGAGAAATATCTTTCCTGCCCGTTGTTATACATCACTCGCCACACATTGACAAAAGACGATGTGTTCTTATCATATATATATCCCGCATCTATTTTCTTTATGGTGATGAAAGAACGACCCTGACGGGTAAACCCGCTAACCAATATATTGCCTACGGAAACCATAGGTCTGTTATATTCCGTCTCCGCTACAGTATATTCGGGACATCCGATATATACACGGTCTATTCCGTTCTTACTTATCGTCATTTCTATCTTCTTATCGTAAATACAGTAGGAACCGTCAAGATATATATAATTTACCTTATATACCCCGACACCGGCTGTCAGTATGGAATCGGGCATATATGATTGGCTGTCTACCGGCAGTTTCTGAATGAAATCATCCGCTATCTTTGCAGCGGTTTCCAGTGTAAGATCCTCATATCTTTGCTTAACCGCAGGAGTATATATGATTATGTCTTCCTGTGAATCGGATATGGTACCGCCCTGCGCTTCCAGATAAGACAAAAGCGCACTGTTATCCGAATCGGATTTTACAATTACGGCACTCGGTGCTGCATATTGGGGTATTTCACAATCCAAAGTGATATCCCTGTATGCAAGTATCTCGGTTATATACTTATGCTCATCTTTTGTATCCGGTTCGGAATAGACAAGATTGATAATAAAGGCGGCCATGAATATATTGACTGCAAGCAGAAGCACGATTATTATCCTGAGAGCTTTTTTAGAATCCATCAGTGCTTAACCTCCTTCAGTCCGAGTTCCGTTATTTCCTCTCCCTCAATTATCCATTTAGGCAGCAGCACGGTACTGTCATCTTTTATGTATGCAATATACATACCGTTTGCTTTTATGGAGCCTAAAGCCATATCATTTTCCGAAAGCATATTAAATGTACGTAAGTCGTACATAACTGTAGGTAATGAGGCATCGGAAATATCGAAAAGATTTACATCGGCAGCCACCACTCTGTCCGCCGTTGCGGTTATGCTTATACAATACTTCTCCTTATCCAGCAGGACGGGATAACCGTTGTAGCGGTATACAAAACGGAACTCATAGCAATCTTCCTCTATTCCGACAAAAGCCAACACGGGCGGATTTTTCTCGGCTGCCGATAACGAAGTAAGATCGGCAAGCATACTTAAAGCATTATTGAAAGCTAAAGAAATCTCTCCTTTTTCCTGTATCTGTGATGCCGAAGCATATCTGTAAGTGACCGAGCCGTCGGTATGAATAGTGTAGATATTGTACTGGTCGGA
>JAKJBR010000005.1:0-69731 GCA_022706885.1 Bacillota bacterium | reverse complement strand
TTTATCATATGTTGATGTCAATCCGTATTTCAGCGGTAATTTCAGTATTGATATAGACGGTAATTACTGTATATCGGTAAACAGTGAGTATATTTGGAAGCAGATATCCGAACCTTCCATAGCGCTTAATTTTGAAAATACCAAATTTGAAGGTTACTACTTATCTTCACAGACTGCCGACTTTATATACGACATTGAAAACAGGCAGCTCTATAACGGCTCACACTACCTGACATTTGACCTCGATAACGGTTTCCGTCTTTTCAATAGCCCTTCAACCGTTCCTATCAATCTGTATCTATTGGGTCAGGTAGGCGTGGAGGTAGGTCTTCCGGGAGGAGAATTGCAATATAACTATTATACGCAACCTCTTACCACAATCGGAGGAGCGGTGGATTTCACCCATTTTGATTTTAAAAAGACCCATATGCCCGATTTGAAGAGATACGGAATAAACTATGACGGTGAAATAGGAAGCGTTCCGGGCTGGACTTTATATGACGGGGTAGAAATACTTACCGTAGCCGAAGATTCGGTATTCTTCTGTGAAGGAATTGATACCACAACCGATGTGACGGAGATGAAAAATGAATTCATTCCGATGACTCATTCTACCGAATATGACGGTAATCCCGTAAGTATTCCGTATTATGCACCGGCAGGAGCGGCATCGTTTGTCATTGATCAGGCAAGTGAGAGTAATCCGGTCTTTGTGAATGTTATAGCCACTACCGAACTTGATAATATTATGTGTAATCCCGAATATCTCAGATATCTTTGTTTGTGGAAAACCGCAAGTATTGACTTGGAGACGCAGCAAGCAACACCGGTTAAAACTTACGGAGACGGCTTGGATGAGGCAAGCAATTATGCGCATACCTTTATAACCAACAGAAATACGCCCTATGCCGCAATTCCTCTTCCGAACATATACGGATCGGAAGCAAGCGGTGCATCGTATGCAAGAGTTGACGAATTTGACTACACATTAAGTGATGCCGCATACGGGGAAAACTACTTCATCGCTCATACCTTTGTTATTACCCAACCCGGAGTATATTATTTAGGGCCGACATACGGTTCGGTAGCCTTTACTTATCTGGCAGTGGACAACAGAGCGTTAAACGAAGAAGGTGAGACATCCGGTGTGGGATTCAATGACCAGTTTACGATAGATTTCTGTTACGGTGATATTGAAACTTCGGTAAGCGGATTGGTGCCTAATGAAGCAATAGGAGACCTTGTATATGTAGGACACGATTCATGGTTCCAGAGCAATATTCATCCTCAATGGATAAGAGGAACCGCTGACAACCCTGCCGATTATCTGTATGTAAATGTAAACCGTACCAAGTCGGATATTGACGATACTTCCAGTGTAAACTTCACGGCTTACACAACCGCCCCGATAGCACCCGGTGTGCTGCATGTAAATAACAACAGTTCGTTGCAAAGACTGACCAGAAAGGCGGATTTCCGGGTTTATTGTAACGGTTTAGATGCAGCCGCATTTACAGGTAGTGATGACAGGTTATGGGTATGTAATCTTGACGGTGAATACAAACTGTTCTCCGCCACGGTTAATCATGAAAGTGAAATATACAAATATTATCTTGCCGTGTCCGAATCGGCAGTTGCCGATGTATTACCGGCGGATAAACCTGTGCTGTCCACTACGGTTAAGTATAATTGGAATGTAGCGGACGGTTATCTTATGACACCTGAAGGGATGTACCTTGTCAAGCCTTCCGGCGGATACAGTTTATCCTCTACCTCAGCTAATGCGGTGGGTGTATACACTTATGACGGTAACCTTAATCTTATAACCGAGCCTGTAAACGGTATACCGTACCTGCTTATAGCAAATGACGGAGCAAATAAATGCGTTACCGTTAATATGACACAATAAGCAATTACCCGTATCCTTTTGAATATGCTCATGAGTAAAGCTGCAAAGAGTTAATTTGCAGCTTTATTCAGCAGTTCGTCCGCTATAATCGCAGTGTTTTTAATCGCTTCTCTATTCTTTTATGTGCCAATGTCACAGTAGGTATAATATTTATGGTGTATACTCGTATTGTCGGTTAAATTTATGTATGGAGAAATATGATGAAAAAGCCTGATAAAAAAACAATATTAAAAATAGTAATCCCTTTAGGCATAGTTATAGCCGTAGCGGGTATATGGTTTTGGAAGAATTATGACAGGAAAAGTGATATAGAGCTTAATACTCCTTTAGTGCAGCCTGTCAAAGAAGAACATTTTGTGCTTAACGCATCGGAACTGGATATGGAGGCATGGAAATCATATAACCTGCCTATAGTATTGGATTTCGGCTCCGATTCCTGCCTGCCGTGCGTAAGTTTTTATCCCACATTGAAAGCCGTTCATGCGGAAATGTACGGAAAAGTGATAATAAAGTATATAGATGTATACAAATATGCAAAGGAAGCAAGTATATATCCGGTTCAGGTTATTCCTACGCAAATATTCATTAATGCCGACGGCACACCCTATGTTCCTGGTAAAAATGTCGGAGTGGAGTTTATAACATACAATTTCAGAAACACCGATGAGCATGCATACACTGTTCATGAGGGAGTGCTTACAAAAGATCAGTTTTTTTCCATTCTTCGGGATATGGGAGTACAGGAATGACGGAATTACTGGATAAAATAGCTCCGTTGCTTACCGAAAAAAGCTGGCTGACACCGTTATTGGCTCTGCTTGCAGGGGTAGTTACTTCTTTTATGCCGTGTTCGTTATCTTCAATACCTCTGGTGATAGGTTACGTGGGAGGAACGGGTCAGAATGATTCAAAAAGAGCTTTTAAACTATCATTGATATATGTCGCAGGTACCGCTGTTACTTTTACCGCACTGGGTATTATTGCCGCTTTGGCGGGCAGATTAATAGGAACTGCCGGTTCCTGGTGGTATATCATACTGGGTATTCTAATGGTGCTGATGGCTTTACAGACATGGGAGATATTTCAATTCATACCGCAAAGCAATCTTTTATCCAAAAGTACAAAAAAAGGCGGCATAGGTGCTTTTATAGCCGGTATGCTTGCCGGTGTTTTTTCCTCTCCCTGTGCCACACCGGTATTGGTAGCTTTGATTGCCATAGTGGCAACACAGAATGATTTACTGTGGGGAGCATTACTCTTCATACTTTACTCAATAGGACACGGAGTACTGTCGGTTATTGCCGGTACATCGGTGGGTTTTGTTAAGAAACTTTCTACAAGCGAGCGTTACGGAAAGGCAAGTAAAGTTATATCTATAGTTATGGGAGCACTAATACTGCTTATGGGATTGTATATGTTCTATCTGGCATTTTAACTTTCATTATTCTGTTGTAAAAAGACCTGAGTAAATGTAAAATATATAGGGAGAGTATTATGAGCGGAACAAGGCTTCACAGAGCGGTAATCGACTTTGCCAGATTGATATTTGTACCGTACATGAGAATAAAGTACGGCTATGAGTTTGAAAAAGTTGATTACAGAAAAGGAAATTTTATAGCTTTAGCCAACCATACCACTAATTTTGACAGTATTATCTTGGGATTATCCTTTAAACAGCATATGTATTTTGTAGCGGGAGAACAGCTTTTCCGAATGGGCTGGATTTCCCGGTTATTACGCACATTTTTGAACCCGATAAAGAGGATGAAAGCAAAAACGGAGGCTAAGACGGCGGTTAGTATGCTCAGAACTTTGAAGGCCGGGCATAATATCTGCATGTTCCCCGAAGGCAGTTGTACCTGGAACGGCGAAACGGCAACCATTATACAGTCTACCGCAAAACTTATTAAAAGAGCCGGCGTTGCGATGATTACATATCGTGTGGAAGGTGGCTATCCCTCAATGCCCAGATGGTCAAAATCCAAAAGGCCGGGTAAGATGATTGGCAGAATAGGCAATATTTATGAGCCCGATGTATTGGAAAAAATGACAGTGGAGGAAATATATCAAGCAATGTGCAAAGACTTATATGTTAACTCCATTGATATGACGGAAAAATATGAGTACAAAGGGAAAACACTTGCGGAAAATCTGGAAACGGTACTGTTTGTTTGCCCTAAATGTCAAGGTATAAGCACATATACATCAAAAGACGATATATTTTCCTGTAAATGCGGTGTAAGACTGCGATACGATACTCACTGCAGACTGAATGACGAAAATAATGAGGGATTTCCGTATACAAGCGTTCTGGAATGGGACAAATGGCAGAGACAGTGGGTCATAGACAATATTGAAAGAATGAAGAAGAATCCCGATAAAGTAATAACAGAGGATGACAATCAGGAGCTGTTCACATATACCGAAGACGAGAAGACCGAGCATGTTCTGAGCGGTTCAATGGCTCTGTATCCGGATAAATTTGTGTTTACCGATAAAGTAAACAAAAAGGAGCTGGTTATAAATCTCTCGGATATTACGGATATTGCCATAATTACAATGACAACACTGACTTTTTCCTGCTCGGATTTGCATTATGAAATCAAATGCAAAATACCGAGATCGGCATTAAAGTATCTGCTCATTGCTGTTGCTCTGTCACCTATGAGGTATATAATATAGCGGTTATTTAATACATTAAAAAAACAAGGAGTTATTTGACATTTATATATGTATATTTTAAAATTCAGTATGTTGTCCATGCGGACACTTTGAGGGAAGGAAGTGCTATAAATGAGGTATACAGGTGTTACATCCAGAGGAATTATTACCCCCATATTTAAGCAGGGAGACGATTTGGTATCGATGATTGCGGACAGTGTAATAAAAGCTGCGGAGAAAGAGAATTTTTCCATTCAGGATAGGGATATTATAGGAGTAACCGAAGCTGTTTTGGCAAGAACACAGGGCAATTATGCAACCTGTGAGCAGATTGCGGCAGATATAAGGAGCAAGTTCGGCGGTAAAGACTTAGGAATAGTGTTTCCTATTTTGAGTCGTAACAGGTTTTTGTTATTACTGAAGGCTATTGCCATGTCCTGTGAAAAATTGTATGTGCAACTATCCTATCCGGCTGATGAAGTAGGTAATTCCCTTATTACCCTTGACGATCTGGACGAAACACAAGTTGACCCTTATACAGACAGTTTTACCGAGGTCGAGTTCAGAAAACTGTTTAAGAATACCGCTCATATTTTTACCGGAGTGGACTACATTGAAGTGTACAAGAACATAGGTAAGCATGTGGAAATAATATTTTCCAACAATCCCGCATATATTCTGAACTATACGAAAAATGTTCTGAATTGTGATATTCATTCAAGAAAACGCACGCAGAAAATATTAAGAAAAGCCGGAGCGGAAAAGGTATACAGATTAGACGAGATACTGACATCGAGTGTACAGGGATCGGGCTATAACGAGGAATACGGACTGTTAGGGTCCAATAATGCTACGGGAGACAGTGTAAAGCTTTTTCCGAGAGATGCTCAGGCTTTTGTGGAACAACTGCAAAAAAGAGTGTCGGATTTAACGGGAAAGCATATGGAGGTAATGGTTTACGGCGACGGTTGCTTTAAAGATCCTGTAGGAGGTATATGGGAGTTTGCCGATCCGGTAGTGTCTCCCGGTTTCACTTCGGGACTTCTGGGCACCCCGCATGAGCTGAAAATGAAATACTTTGCTGACAATGAATTTGCCTCATTAAGCGGCGAAGACCTTATTTCAGCTATGAAAGAAAGAATTAAAGCCAAAGAAAATGACAATACCGAAAGCATGAGTTCATTGGGTACCACGCCCAGAAGGATTACCGACCTCTTGGGATCATTGTGTGATCTTACCAGCGGAAGCGGAGACAGAGGAACACCGGTGGTGCTAATTCAGGGTTATTTTAACGATTTTGCTTCCTAGTTGCAGTTTTTTTTTGAGTATCTTTCCATTTTTAAAATATATATATATATTACAGGCAAGTTTACTGCAGAGAAAGCGGTGTATCGGATTTTATGTGGTGTTGCTGTTAAAATGATTGTATATGTAACATAATGATGTTAAAATGAAGTTGAATTAATTAGTTATTTATACCGGAGGAAAAAATGAATAGGGAGAGTTTTATAAATCAGGCTACAGAACGGCTTAACGAGATAAATATTCCATACAGGGTTCAAGATTCGGCAGATATAGCTATATCCGGAACATTTAAGAAAGAAGATGATGACTCCGCTGCAATACTCTATGCAGCCTTTTTCTTCTTCAATCAGAAGGATAATACTGTTTATGCATATGAAAGAGCAATGTTAAACGGGGTGGATATTTCAAAGGATCCTTCATACGGCGAAGTGGTGGTAAAAGACCAAGATGATGACCAATCTTTATTACCGTTGGGTATCATTTTAACGACCCTTGCGGGAATAGCCGTATCTTTGGGGGCGAATTTCAAAAGAACGGATGACGAGCGACTTGCTAAGTATCCGATAATACCCGTAAGCACACCTGCTGCAACTTTTTGTACTAATTGCGGAGCCAAAATGCCTGCAGGTACAAGATTCTGTTCAAACTGCGGTGCGGATTCCAAGGCACCGGTTGTGATACCTCAACCGAAACCTTTTGTTCAGACGACGGCACAGCAAAGACCTTTTGTGCAGGGTGCTCCGCCACCGATGTATCCGCAACAAAATTTTAATCAGGGAATGCCTCCCGTAAAACTCAAGAAAAAGTCATCCGTTGCGGTTACGATAATTGTAGTGATTCTTGTAATCGGAATTTTAGTCGGAGCAGGTTGGTTTATATGGAATTGGTTGAGGAATATAAAGTCGAACGGCAATAACGATGTTGTAAAGCCTAAGTCTTCCCCAACTTCCATTTTCAATCCCGATCCGGGTCCCGGCACCGATACCTTTTCCGCAGTCGTATCGGAGGGAGAATCTGCCGATGAACTGGGTAACATTGCCAACAGCCCATATTATTTCCGAACGGAAGACTACATCTTCTATAGCTGCTATGACGAGAATAATAAGGCGCATATTTATCGTGTAGACAGAGACGGCAAAAACTTTATGTCAATATTTGACGGATTCGGATGGTCTTTGTTGGTCATTGATAACAAACTGTATTTTTGCGGAAATCAGGGAGATACCGTGGACGACACATACAATATGTTCCGTATGAATCTTGACGGAAGCGGTCTGGAAACAATAGTAGGTGAATACTGTAAAGGGCTTTTTAAGTTCGGTGATTATCTGTACTATTTTAAAAGAAATGTTGAATACTCGCATTCATTCGACTTATACAGGTCCAAACCTGACGGTTCCGCCGAGGAACAGATTTACAGATGGGCTGAAGGTGCCACCGGACACAAGAATTATCTCTATTTCTTAGATAATCAGGGCAACATGTTTAAGTGTGATCCCGACGGGACAAATAAGGAAGTTATTTTACAGGCGGATGCCGATATTTTCCTTATAAGTAACGGTAAAATTGTCTATATGAACCAATATTACAACTACATATGCACTATGGACCTTGACGGCAGCAATAATAAGTGTATAAAGACCGAAGAAAGTAAAAAAATGTTCGGCATGAATGCATATAACGGAAGAATTTACTATATAGTATATGATCCGGATTTCAAACGTTCTACATGGTCCTGGTCGTATGATTTGGTCAGTATGAACTTTGACGGTTCGGATGAGAAGATTATCTATTCCGGTGCTTCTTACGGAATGTACTTAAATGTAGTCGGCGGAAGGGTTATGGTATTGGATTTCAAATGGATTCCGGAAACACAATCAACCGATGTATACATTAATTCCATGAACCCGGACGGTTCGGATTTGAGGAAGTTGCAAAGATAATACCCGTATATAGAAAACGGTATGGTATAATTAAATACGGAAGGAGAGATAAAAATGTCGGGTATTTTCAGTTTTGTAGAAAACATCGATATTCTGCAAGCCATCTTGCTTGTTGTGGGCATGATACTTCTCATCATAGAGGCTTTTATACCGAGTTTCGGTGTAGTCGGTATTATAGGAATAGTGTTGCTTTTTCTGTCAATTTTTCTTACAGCAAAGACTTTTCTGGAAGGTGTTATAATGTTTCTTATCCTTCTGGCAATAGCGGTGATACTTTTGGTTATAGTTGTAAGAATTGCAACAAAAAGCAGGCTTTCCAAAAAACTTATCAATACCGACACTTTTTCCGAAGAGCAAGGCTACCTGGGGGTACAGGACATGAGCGCCAAGGTAGGTCTTAAAGGAAAAGCGGTCACAATATTAAGACCTGCAGGGAAAGCGGTGTTTGAAGGAGAAATCTTGGATGTTGTCACTAAAGGTGAGTTTGTAGAAGAAGGAAAAGGAGTAATAATAGAGCAGGTTGAGGGTAACAGAATAGTAGTAAAAGAAATAAAGGAGAGTGTTTAATGGAACCGTTAATTATAGTATTAATAATCGTAGCAGTAATAATAGCGTTCTTTTCAGTGTTGTTAAGCCTGGTACCTATCGGACTATGGATATCGGCGATAGCTGCAGGAGTTAAAGTAAGTCTGATGAGCCTTATCGGAATGAAATTTCGAAGGGTTCAGCCGGCTAAGATTGTAAATCCCCTTATCAAATCCACCAAAGCGGGGCTGAATGTAACGATAAATCAACTGGAGACTCATTACCTTGCCGGCGGAAATGTAAACAAGGTTGCCGATGCTTTGATTGCTGCACAGAAAGCGCGTATACAGTTGTCTTTTGAAACGGCGGCAGCTATTGATCTGGCGGGCAGAGATGTTTTGGAAGCGGTAAAAATGAGTGTTAACCCCAGAGTTATTGAAACCCCTATAATATCCGCTGTAGCAAAAGACGGTATTGAAGTAAAAGCCAAAACAAAAATCACCGTCCGTGCAAATATGTCCAGATTGATAGGAGGAGCGGGAGAGCAGACTATCATAGCAAGAGTAGGTGAAGGAATAGTAACTTCCGTAGGCTCATCCGAATCCTACAAGGATGTATTGGAAAATCCCGATCTTATTTCCCAGACTGTTCTGAAAAAAGGGCTGGATGCGGGTACTGCATTTGAGATTCTGTCTATTGATATAGCCGATGTGGATATCGGAAGAAATATCGGTGCTCAACTGCAGACCGATCAGGCGGAAGCGGACAAGAAGATTGCACAGGCCAAAGCCGAGGAAAGAAGGGTAATGGCTGTAGCAAGAGAGCAGGAGATGAAGGCCAACATTGAGGAGATGAGGGCAAAAGTTGTGGAAGCCGAAGCTCTTATCCCTAAAGCCATGGCAAAAGCTTTTGAAGAAGGCAACTTGGGAGTTTTAGACTATTACAATATGAGAAATGTAATGGCGGATACCAAGATGAGGGAATCCATATCCGAAGCGGGAAAAACGACTAAACCCCAAGCTGCTAAGAAAGATAAATAGCAATGGGTGAGTATTACAGGTCAGATGACGATATAGAAAAGTTGCAGCGGAAAGAAACCGCTTCAACGGTTACGGAACAGGTTTCGGACAAAAAGGATTATGATTTTATAGGGGATTTGCTGGAAGATAGTGAAACCCTGATAAAAGGCATAGTTTTAAGTGAGATATTAGGTAAACCTAAGGCAAAAAGATAGATTAACTGTTAATATCCTGTATGAGAATGCGGGATATTATAGTTGTGCCAAAAAACAGGAGCTACTATGAATAATTATGACATTCGATTAGCAACATACGATGATTTAGATATACTTGATGATATCTTTCGAGGAGCACGGGCATATATGAGAAAACTTGGCAATGCAGACCAATGGAAGGCTTACCCGCTTTTGGAGGATATAGAGAGGGATATCCGAACAGGTCTTTGTATGGTGCTTGTAAACAGGAAAGGAACACCGGATGCCGGCGAGATTGAAGGTGTGTTTTTCGCACAGAACTTTCCGGAACCGACATATGATAAGATTGACGGAAAGTGGGTTGACGATGAACAGTCATATATAACTATTCATAGGATTGCCAGCAGAGGCAGAAAGCAGGGTATTTCCGATGCAGCATTTGCCTGGTGTAAGGAGCGCGCTGACAGTGTGCGGGTTGATACACACCGCTTGAATGTGCCGATGATCAGAGCGATTGAGAGAAACGGATTCACTTACTGCGGGATAATAATTATTGCGGACGGAACGCCCAGGTTAGCATATCAGTGGGTTAAGAAATAGTATATTTTTTGGTTTATTCGTTATATAAGTTCCTGTAATAGAAAACCACAATCTGAGAACGGTCCCGAAGATCCAATTTATCCAAAAGATTGGAGATATAGTTTCGAACCGTACCCTCACTCAGATAGAGTGTCTGAGAAATTTCCTTATTATTCATACCCTCGGCAAGCAATTTTATAATATCCAGTTCACGTTCGGTAATATCAAAATCCTCAACGGATTTTTTTTCTTTATCGGATAATTTAATATCTTTTATCACCTCGGAATCCAATACGATATTGCCGGCCATTACCGTCTGAATGGATTGAATCAGAGAATCCGCATTATCCTTTAAGATATAGCCCTTAACGCCGCTTTTTATTGCTTTATTGATATATTCCTCATCCTTAAAAGTGGTCAGAAGAATTATCTTGGCTTGCTTGTCATACTCCAAAAGTTTTCTTGCTATCTCGATTCCGTTCTCTTCTTTTAACCTGATATCCTGCAAAACCAAATCAACCGTATGATTCTTATAAACATCAAAAGCTTCTTTACCGTTTTTTGCGGTATAAACCTCATCAATTCCTTCAGCTTTTAAAATCATCTGCAATGACTTCAATACAAGAGTATCATCATCTACCAGTAATATTCTCATTTTCCCTCTCCATTAATATATGAATACCGAACCCGCGGTCTGTTGTAATATTAAACTTCCAATCTCTTTCTTCACATTTCTTTCTTATGGAATACAGACCCAGTCCCTCTTTAATCTCTTTGTCGGGTATTTTTCCGTCATCGTTAATTTTCAGCACTAAAAATCTGTCACTCTCCACCAGATAAACCTTAAAATTCCTGCCGTCGGAATGTTTTATATAATTGGTCAATGCTTCTCTGACAATAGCAAAGATATCGTATTTTATACCGTAGCTCAGATTGGAATCAACAATATAGGTGAGATTGGAATTCTCAACGGTTTCCAACAACTCCATTATTTTGTTTTCCAGGTCAAAAGAACTGTCTCTTAAATCATACATAACCCTTCGGATATCCTGCAATCCTGTCTCCAGTGTTTCTTTCAACTCTAAAATATTCTCCTTTGTCTCGGTCTCTTTGGTTGTCATGGATAATGCTTTTAAATTCAATATAGCGGCCGACAATGTATGCCCTGCAGTATCATGAATCTCCCTGGAAATACGATTTCTCTCATCCATCAAAGTAAGTGTTTCGTCCCGTTCTTTTTCCATCCGCATAAGGTCAATGGATTTGGATAAACGGTTTACATCTTCAATAAGATTATATTTCTCCTCTCTAAGAGTGACAACTTCATCATCTTTTCTTGCCAAAAGAGTATCCCATAACAGTAAAAGTCCTGCCAACATCAGATAAAGAGCCTGAAAGTTACTTAAAAAAGGAATAAAAATCAAAAAGGAAAACTTATTGACATTTAAAAAAGCACCGGGCACCAGCAAAGGCAGTAAAAAGATATACTGCGGAAATGCTAATAATATAAGAACTCCGAAGACAAACAAACCCAATTTGACTTTCCGATTGGGAATAATATTGATAAGCAGGGAATAACTGAATCCCAGAAGAATAAGAAGTAGCAGTAATTCGGTTGCGACATTACCTTTTTCAAATTCATATAGAATAACAATTAAGGAAACAATAATGTGAATACTAATTTTACTCATCTGTCACCTGTGACATTTGTCATCTCAAATAATGAACGGATTCACTAAAACAATTTGCGGACTCATTGTATCATAATGCCGAGGAGGTGACAATATGGTTATAAAAGTAGAAAACCTGGTCAAAGACTTTAAAGAAATACGCGCATTGGACTCTTTTAATTTAGAATTAAGAGAAGGAGAGATTCTCGGTTTAATCGGCCCCAACGGCTCGGGAAAATCCACTCTGTTACTCAGCATCTTGGGAATATATTCCTATGAAAAAGGTAATATCACCGTTTTTGATAAGAAACTGAAACCCGATTCATACGATATAAAAAGAAAAATAGGGTTTGTTCCCCAGGACCTGGCACTGTTTGAAGAATTGACGGTCTATGAAAACATTGACTATTTTTGCGGCTTATATATCAGTGACAGTAAAAAAAGAAAGCAACTGGTGGAGAAAGCCATACAATTCGTGGGCCTGGAGAAGTTCAGAAAATTCCTGCCTTCCAAACTGTCGGGAGGACTGGCACGCAGACTCAATATAGCCTGCGGAATTGCTCATCAACCGGAGTTGATTTTTTTGGACGAACCGACCGTAGCGGTGGATGCACAAAGCAGAAGCTTCATATTGGAAGGCATCAAAGAACTCAACCGACAGGGAGCCACTATTATTTACACGTCGCATTATCTAGAGGAAGTGGAGGATTTATGTGACCGTATAGCTATTATTGATCAGGGGCGAAACATCATCACGGGAACCAATCAGGAATTGAAAGACTCCATAATCACAACCGAGATTATTAAAATAAGTCTATTGGAAGATGTGGATATTTCAAAGGATTTAAGAAATCTGGCTCATGTAATTGATGTTACGGTCAAAGATTCCGAATATACCGTAAAATTCGACAATCCCAAGAGCAACATCGGCGTTATCGTTCAGTTCTTAAAAGAGAGGGGATTGACCTATCTGAAGCTATATACGGAATTACCCAGTTTAAACGATGTATTTCTGGAATTGACAGGGAAGGAGTTGAGAGATTAATGACACGTATACTTAATTATCTGAAATATGAGTTAAAAATATTCTTAGGCAGTTATTCCAGTATATTCTGGATGATAGCCTTTCCGCTTTTACTCTTAACAATCTTCACAATTTTCTTTTCCGATTTACGTTTTGGAGAATTGGATTTGGAAAAAGCATCTATCGCTTATCATGAAGAAGCATTCCTTCCGCTGTACTTTGTGGAAGCGCCTGAAGTGCTGCCGAATATGGAAACACTGGACAGAACAGTCATTGAAAACTCATTGTTCAAAGGGAAAGTGATGGCAAAAGATGCGGCATTGGAAGCGCTCAAAAAAGATCAGATTGATGCATATGTCGATAAGGATTTAAGTCTCGTCATAAGTAAAAACGGCATCAGTCAGATGATAATGGACGAAGTACTGACTACGACCAAGCAGATTACATCATTAAATATGCCGCTTACCGCTTATGACTTTAACAGAAGTTATACGGAAAACAGCGGTGAAAAACACAGTCCCATTGATGTTCTCTTCTATGCACTCTTTGCAATGATAAGTTTACAGGGTGCTTATCTTTCAGGTACTATCGGTAACAGGCTGATTGTCAGAGGACAGACAATCGCATTGAGAAATGTTTCATCTCCGACACCCAGAGTCCGGCAAGTGCTGATCGGTGTCACTGCCGGCTTTATATGGACATTACTGATGCTGATAATAGCGATAGTCTATGCGGAGCTTATACTCAAACAACATTTCTTTGCATTGGATATTAACAATATTCCTATCATTGTGTCCGCTCTGATCTTTGGAATTGCCTGGGGACTCTTTTGGGGAGTTATTATCAAAAAAGAATCCTCGCAAACAGCGGTGCTTATCAGTTCGTTACTGATTATGTCCGGTATCGGCGGATTATACAGCAATGATATAAGGATTCTGATTCAGCGATTGTCCCCGCTTATTATCCGGCTGAATCCCGCATCCATAGTCAGTGACGAGTTAATCAAAATCAATATGCTGGGAAATTACACAACACTGACCGAGTCGGTTCTTCTGTTAACGGGTTACAGTATTGTTCTTATCATTGCATCTATTGTTATTGTAAGGAGAAAAAAAGCATGAATACACTATATTACTTTATTAAAATAGCTCAGAAAAATAAGATAATGATTATTGTATATATCGCAATTCTGATTGCTTTTACAATGATGACGGCAGGTTCCTATGAAGATAAGTATTCAAAAACCGCATTGAATATAGGGATTGTAAAAAATGAAGACAGTCAATTCGGCAATTCATTGATTGAGTATCTGGATAAGGAAAACCATATCTACTATTACGATTCTCTGGAAGCGGCGGAACTGGATTTTTACACCCGTTTTATCGACGGAATTGTGGAAATCCCCAAGGATTCGGAAAAAACCCTTCTGGAAACAAATAATCCGGCATTAAGAGTATCTACCGATGTTACCAACAGTCAGAGCATATTTTTACAAAGGACGGTAAATAAATATCCTATTTACTACAAAGCTATGGTAAATACAGGTCAATTGGATTTGCAAAAGCTTTATGCTACGCTTGATGAGAAGGCGGAAGTTATCTTTTCTGCCAATAAACCGGTTATAGAGAAGAATTTTCACGGTTTTACCAATGTCTACGGGTTTGTCATTATGATGTTGCTTATAAAACTGTTGGGTGATCTGAGTATCAGTTTCAATAAGAAAAACATTCAGATAAGAAACAGGATTTCTCCTAAAAGCGGTCTTCGTCTGAAAGGAGAATTGAGTCTTGCTCAGATTTTCATTGCCGTTCTTGTGTTTGTTTTTGTTACGGGATTTGTCTTGTTGATGTTCTACCCCGGGATGCTTAAATCGGAAAGCCTTGTTTACTATTTACTTATACTCTTCTTATGGACAATGGTTGTTGCTTTGTTCGCCAATCTGATTAACCATATATCCAAAACAAAAAATCTCACTGCAATGATAGGCAATACGGTTCCGTTGGTTATCATGTTTTTATCGGGATCTTCGCTTCCGATTGAGTTTATGCCGAGTTTTATGCAGAAGGTTGCCAGATTCAGTCCTCTGTTCTACTACAATACGGGGATTATGAAAATAACCGAGGGCAATTACAATATCAGCCGAGAGTTATTGATTATTCTGGCATTCGGTACCGCATTCTTTGTGGCGTCGCTCTTTTTAAGCAAAGAACGAAAATCAAAAACGCTTTAACTGCTGAAAGAAACTGCCCTGCAAAGGGTAGTTTTTTTTTACAATCTTTCAGGCAACCGGATATTTTACGCATATGTACTATGTTACGTATGTTTGTCATATGTTGAATGAGAATTAATGGTAAATAATGGTATAATTAACCAGCAGGAGTTAATATGAATAAGATAAAACTATATGTTAAGTCATCGGATAATGAATATGCCGGACGGCTGAAAGAATACATTAAAATTAACGGGTTGAATATGTTCATTCTGACTGAAGAACATGCGGATGTTGTTCTTGAAGATTCCGGTGCAGAGAATGAACTTCTTTTGAAGACATCTTCTAAAGAATGGCATACAGGTAAGTATCAGTCCGCAGATAAGATAATCAGTGCAATCATGGAGAATATTGATATATCCGCCGGTATAAATGTAAAGTCGGAGAACAGGACGATATTTGTGACATCGGCTCACGGCGGTGCGGGTAAGACATTCATTTCACAAGCTCTGTCAATATATTTATCCCGAAACGGCAGGAAGGTACTATATATCAATCTTGACGGATTATGCGTAAAAGATTCGGTTTTCAGATGTGAACAGCAGAATGATATTTCGCTCATAGCATACTATGCTTCTAAGGGTAATGAGAATATCAATACATGTATTGAAAGGTACAAAAACCATGATGTTACAAAGAATGTGTACTTCCTGAACAGCATATATCCTTCATATGATGTAACTTTTGACATGAGCAGTGCAAAAGTTTTCATTAACAGTCTCAATGCAAACAGTATATATAACTACACTATAATCGACTGCCCGTTATATCCAATCAGTCCGTATGCCTTTATCATGAAAAATGCATACAAGACACTGTTTATTAAATGCAGAGGCAGTGAAAGAGAAGAAGAGGTTGCGGCTTTTTTGCAAAAGAATGATATAGAGGTTATTCAGTTATGCAATATGATCCGGTATACCGAAGGAATATATATACCCAAAGCCAAAGAAGATATAGCTCATAATCTGCCGGATTTCTATGAAGCAATCGAACAGGTTGTGTATGAACTGGAGAAAAATGATGAATAACGATTACGACAAAATCATTAAACAGTGTCTGGAAGGCATAGCCGGTATGGAGGAGGGGGAAATTGAAAAAAACGTTACCGAGTATGTGTATGATATAAAGAATAAAGATATGGAGAATAAGCCGGAAGTTATAAAAAGGGTAATGAATGCCATAACGGGATACGGGATATTACAGCCTCTGATGGAAAAAGAAGGCATTACGGAAATAATGGTAAATGCCGACAGAATATTTTACGAGGAAAAGGGTATTATTCATCGATATGATATCAGTTTTACAAAACAGGATATAGATAAACTGATATCGATACTGTGCAGAAAGACCGACAGAACCGTAAACATGGCCAATCCCATTTTGGACGGCAGTATAGGGCATGATATACGGGTGAATATCATTTTGGAGCCTATCTCCCATAACGGCCACAGTATAACCGTAAGAAGATTTCCCGAAAAGCAGATAACTTATGAGGATATGATAAGAGACGGTTTCTTTACAAAAGAGATATCGGATTTTTTGGACAATGCGGTAAAAGAGCGGCTGAACATATTCATATGCGGGGGAGCGGGATGCGGTAAGACGACATTATTGAACATATTGACAGGATTTGTTCCCAACAGTGAAAGAGTGATAACAATTGAGGATTCGGTAGAACTTATGATTGACCGTATAGACAACATAATTCGCTTAACATGCCGCAATCCCAACAATGAGGGAAAAGGCGAGATAAGTATGGACAGTCTGATACGTGCCAGTTTAAGAATGAGACCGGACAGGATTATAGTGGGGGAGATAAGAGGTAAAGAAGCTTTATACATGCTGCAGGCTATGAATACCGGTCATATAGGTTCCATATCCACAGGGCATGCCAATTCCTGTAAAGATGCATTTTCCCGCATAGAAACCATGGTACTGATGGAATGTGATATGCCTTTTTTGGCTATACGAAAGCAGATTTATGATGCCATCGACATTGTTATCTCGCTGCAAAGGATTGACGGAAAGAGAGTGCTTACAGAAATTGTACAGGTTACGGAGTTTGAAGACGGTGAGATTAAAACCGAGTGCTTGTTTACCTATGATATTGAATCGGGAAAGCATATCAAAGTCGGGGAAGCAACAAGGAGACGGAAATGAGATTTGAGTTTATAAAAAGGGCGGTAACAACCGGTCTTGTATATGCAATATGCGTCTATTTTCTCTATCTGTCTCTTCTTGTATCGGCAATAACGGGAATACTTGTTGCGGGAATATGTCTTCTTGATAAAAAATACATGAAAGAAACGATTCAAAAGAGGAACAGGGACGGTTTTTTAAGATTTTTGGAGATTCTGCTGTCTTACACTGCCATACCTTCGGATTTTATTCATGCGTTTTCCAAAGCGCTTCTGGAGTTTAAAAGAATATATCAAAGAGATTATATGCTTACATTAGTCGACAATGTTTACTCAAAAACAATGGCAAATATGTCTACCGACAGTATTTTGCAATCTTTCGCAGAGCATCTGGATATTGAAGAAGCATACCTGTTTTGTGACAGTATAATCATTTGTGAGAAAAAAGGTGCGGATTTGAACAGGACCATAAAGGAGACCATTGCTTTTATAAAAGAAAAAAGAAGTATAGAACAGGAAATAGAAGTAATCACCGAAGAAAAGAAAACCGAGCGGTTTATTGTGAGCCTGTGTCCCTTCCTTATACTTGCCCTTTTCAATACCATGGGGACCGGATATCTGGATATTCTGTATGAAGGTCTTTTGGGCAGAGCTATAATGACTGCGGCGGGCATACTGTTCTTAATATCTTCATATCTTGCAAAAAAGATACTGGAGGTAAAGGTATGATACTTTTTGCGGTTTATGTTTTATTAATACTCTTTACCTTGCTTTATTCCAGGAAAGTGCGGTTTGATTTTCCTTTGTGTCATTGTACTTTCATGAAGGCGACATATAAGGCATTTGTTCCGTTGGCAAAAGTCGCTGCAAGATATACCGCTTCGGATAACCGACTGGATTTGCTGTATCCTAAGACAGCAAAAGAAGATTTACATATTGCCGATACCTGTTTAAAAATGAACATATTTGTTATCATGCTTTTTCTTCCGGCAATTGCAATTGCATGTAAAGCATCTGCCGTGGTTACCGCTATATCGGTATTACTTTGTTTCGCAAGTGTAAAGTGTGTGGATTTCGACATATCTAAAGTGTATGAAAATAAAAAGCAGGAGATTATTACGGATTTTTCGGTATTCTTAACCAAGCTGACATTGTGTCTAGGAGCGGGTATGACTCTTTATCAGGCTTTTACCCGACAGGATTATGACCTTCCGGATAGAACATTCAAGGCGCATCTGGACCGCCTCATAAACAATCTTACAATGCATTCCGACCCGGAATACTCCTTTCTGGAATTATCCCTTATGCTTCCCATACCGCAGATTAATGCTTTTTGTTCCATAATGATAACCGGTTTCAAGAATACCGAAGCGGGAATAAAAGATACTCTAAAAACATATACTTCATCTATATGGACGGAAAGAAGAAACAATGCCAAAAAAAGAGCGGAGCAATCGTCTGCAAAAGCGGTATTGGCTCTGGCAATAGGGCTGATAGGAATACTGTTGGTTCTTACCGCTCCCGCGATGATTATGCTTATGAGTATATAGGATAACCATAAAATCACTACCATATAGGTGAAGGAGGATAATATGAGAATAGAAAACGGAAAAAAAGGAATGGGTACGGTGGAAGTGATAATAATACTTGCCGTTCTGGTAGGTATAGCGTTAATCTTCCGGGAAGCCATAACAAACTTTGTGCAGGGGATAATTGACGGTACATTGAATAATCAGGGTATTTTGGAAAAGTTAAGGGTTAAATGACATGATAAGCGAGATAATACAGAGCAACCAAGACAGGATGTTGCTTGTCAGCGGTGACAAAATATTGTGTCCCGACCATATGATACAGATGCTGCAACATTGCTTTATTGATTGCTTACTGCCTTTGAAATACAATAAAGGTGATGAACTGATATTCGACACGCTTAACGGAACAAGTTTATCGGTATATCTTAAAAAGAAGGGATATTCTCCCGCTCTTTTAAAAAAGCTTTTATACAGTATAAAGGATATGATGCGGATAACAGGCTCCTATCTCATAGATGCCGAATATGTAGTTCCGGATACACGTTATATATATGTATTCAAGGATGAAACATTCAAATACATATTGGATCCTTTCAATAAGTACGACTTAAATAACGGTCTTAAACAGCTTGTCAGCGAAATAACCGAAGGTAATTATACCGAGAGAAGTATTAAAGAAGCTTTATCTTCTGAGCATTTTGATATAAACGGGATAATAAAGGCGTCCTATGACGGAAATATTGATGTGCAGGAGAAAGTTTGTGAAGAACCTAAAAAAGCCGTATTTAAAAACATAGTAGATACCGACGACTGCATAATAATTGCCGATAAAGACATAACGGTGGGAAGACTCAAGTTGATTTGTGATTACCGACTTCCGGGCAAACTTGCTTCCTTAAGACATGCCCGTATGAGATATTCCCATGATACCGTATATGTACGGGATCTTGGCAGCAAATACGGCACTTACTTAAACGGTGATAGGATTAAGCCGGAAAGTTTTGTTAAAGTTAAAAGAGGGGATATAGTTTCTTTCGGAGAGGATGAATATATATTAATAAGCTGATAACTGTTTATTAAATAATATTGTTGATTTTTGAGAAATGCGTAAAATATATTGCATATTAGGTGCAAATGTTGTAATATTTACTGCATAAGACTGGTTATTTATGACTCTTGTCCAGTAATTTTAATCGGAGGTACTGATATGGCAACTACAAATTATACATGCAGGATAGATACCGATCTTCGTACTCAAAGTGAAGCATTGTTTACTGCTTTGGGAATGAATCTCGGTACAGCTATAAATGTTTTCTTAAGAAAAGCAGTCAGAGTCGGCGGGTTTCCGTTTGATGTAAACCTTGACGGCCCGAACAGAGAGACTATTGAAGCGATGCTTGAAGCGGAGCGTATTGCAAGGGCTCCTAAAGTGAAAGCTTATTCCGTAGAAGATGCTTTCAAGGAGTTGGATAAGTGAGCGAAAAATATAAGGTGAAATGGACATCCGGATTCAAAAAGGATTTCAAGCAGGCAAAAAAGAGAGGCTGTGATATTAATCTTTTGATAAAGGTTGTCATCTCATTGCTCAAGGCAATCAGCAACAAAGACTGATTGATGACTATAATGATTATTCTTTATCCGGTAACTGGAAACAGCATAGGGAGTTACATTTGGAGCCGGACTGGCTTCTTGTGTATCATATCAATGAGGATGTTTTAGTTTTATCACTTGTCAGAAATGGTACCCATAGCGATATATTCAATAAATAAACAAATCTAAGTTCGTACGACCATATTATCAGGAGTTTGGTAATTTGATAAATTTAATTTAGTGTGGATATATGTTATTATTTGTGATAGAATTCCTTTAAATAAAAACAGAGGAGATATCCCATGTTAGCCATAGGTTGTGATCATGCGGGTTTTAAGCTGAAAAGCGAGATACTCCTGTATCTTGAGGAAAAGAACATACCGTATCGGGATTTCGGATCTTACAGCGAAGATTCCTGTCATTTCCCGTTTTATGCCTCTTTAGTAGCATCAGCCGTTCAGAAGAACGAGTGCGAAAGAGGCATTTTAATATGCGGAACCGGAATAGGTATGAGCATTGCGGCAAACAAGTTCAAGGGTATAAGGGCGGCATTGTGTATGGACGAATATCAGGCAAGTATGGCAAAGCGCCACAATAATGCCAACATACTGGTGCTTGCAGGCAGAATTACTCCGAAAGATATGGCGCATAAGATTATAGACATATGGCTTAACGAAACTTACCTTGAAGGAAAATACGAATTAAGGAACGGATTGATCCGCAGGATAGAAGAAGGAGGAAGTATGTCCGGAACCAATTATATGGACATGGCATTCGTATTCGATCACCCTCTTATACAACATAAGATATCCATTATGAGGGATAAGAATACAAATACTAAGGAATTCAGAGAGCTTGTAACCGAAGTATCCACATTGATGGGATATGAGGTTACGCGAGAGTTGCCGCTGGAGCAGGTTGAGGTAGAGACACCGATAGCAAAAACTACCGTAAAGGTACTTTCGGGAAAAAGTGTGGGATTTGTTCCTATATTGAGAGCAGGATTGGGTATGGTTGACGGTCTGTTGACTTTGATTCCCACCGCAAAGATAGGGCATATAGGGTTATACAGAGATCATGAGACATTGCAACCGGTTGAGTATTACTGCAAACTTCCGGAAGATGCTCATGAAAGGATGATTATCTTACTTGATCCTATGCTTGCAACGGGAGGATCTGCCTCGGCTGCTATAGGGTTCTTAAAGCAAAGAGGAGTCAAGAATATTAAGCTTATGAGTATAATTGCAGCACCTGAGGGCATAAAGAAAGTCCATGATACCCATCCCGATGTAAACATATATTGTGCATGTGTTGATAAGGCCTTGAATGATGATGCTTACATCGTACCGGGATTAGGTGATGCCGGAGACAGATTGTTTGGTACGAAGTAATGGAAAGACCTTCTTGGGATGAATATTTCATGCAAGTGGTTCATCTTGTCAAAACCCGTTCCACCTGCTTGAGACGTGCGGTAGGTGCCGTTATTGTTAAGGACAAAAGGATACTGGCTACAGGGTATAACGGCGCACCCGTCGGATGTAAACACTGTGAAGAAACGGGATGTTTAAGACAAAAAATGAATGTTCCGTCGGGAGAGAAGCATGAACTGTGCCGAGCTATACATGCCGAGCAGAATGCCGTTGTACAGGCTGCAAAGGCCGGAATATCCATAGACGGCTCCACAATATATGTTTCCGTACAGCCGTGTGTAATATGCGCAAAACTGCTTATAAACGCCGGTATAAAGAGAATAGTATTTGAAGGGGATTATCCCGATGCATTGTCAAAGGAGCTTTTAGAGGAAGCAGGCATTGAGCTGGTAAAGTACGGAGGTTAATTTGAGTTATATATACACCTTCTTAGCTTCATTCATTATTGCATTGGTTTTCTGTCCTTTAGTGATAAAGTTTGCCAAAGCTAAGAAAATATTAAAATATCCCAGAAGAAACAGGGATGTTCATACCGAGCCGGTACCGCTTCTCGGCGGTATTGCCATAATAATTTCTTTCGGCCTCTCAGTTTTCGGGAATTACCTTTTCAATCCCAATTTTATTGTTACTAACGAGGTAATAGGTTTGGCGGTCGGTATAGTAATCATATCGGTTATGGGTATATTGGATGATATATATGACTTAAAGCCTGTTATAAAAGTGGTATTCCAGGTTACAGCGGCAGTTGCTACCGTTGCCATATCGGGATCCAAGATTGCATATTTCACTAATCTGGGGGCTAATAATAACCTGGTTCATCTGCCGGATATAATATCCTTTATAGCTACCGTTGCATGGATATTCATGCTCACCAACGCTTTCAACATTATAGACGGACTGGACGGTCTTACTGCGGGAACCACCGTAATATGCAGTCTCACTCTTTTCTTTGTTACCTTTGTGCGACCGGATGCGGGGTTGGTAGGTGAATATATTCCCATTCTCCTTATAGCCTTAAGCGGTGCCGCTGCGGGCTTTTTACCCTTCAATTTCAATCCGGCAAAACTGTATTTAGGAGAAACGGGAGCGGCCTTTACCGGTTTTTGTATTGCGGTTTTATCCGTTCAGGGTACAATGAAGGCTCATGCCGCCATAGCGGTATTTATTCCTCTTGTTGCCATGGGATTGCCGGTATTGGATATATCCTTGGCATATTTTAGAAGAATAATCATGAAAAAACCCATTGCGGAAGGAGACAGGGATCACATACATCACAGACTTATGAAAATGGGATTATCACAGCGAAAAACCGTACTAATTCTGTATTTGATAGATATAGTGTTCGGAATAACGGCTTTTTTACTTTCCGGCCAGCAGTACAGCAGATTCTGGTTATATTTCGCCATCATAATCATTCTGATGGGTTTATCGGTATTTTTCCTATACAAGCCGTTACTCAGGCAGGCCGCTAAAAACGGCAATACGGAAGTCATGGAGGAGGAACAAAGCGATGATTAAAATAATGTCGGTATTCGGTACCAGACCGGACACAATAAAAATGGCTCCTTTAGTGAATCTTCTGGACAAAGAGAAAGAAATAGATCATATAGTATGCGTGTCGGGGCAGCATAGAGAAATGGTCAATGAGATACTGGATATATTTAAAATAACACCGAAATATGACCTGGATATAATGAGAGAAAGACAAACGCTGGAGCATGTCACCTCGTCGATACTGATGAAATTGTCCGATATTCTGGCAAAGGAGCAACCGGATATGATATTGGTTCACGGAGACACCAACACCTGTCTTTCCGCATCGCTTGCCGCTTTTTATAAAAAAACACCCATCGGACATGTGGAAGCGGGATTGAGAACCGATGACATATATTCGCCGTATCCCGAGGAATTTGTCAGAAGAACGGTGGATTCCATATCCTCACTGTATTTCTGCCCTACTATAAACAATGCGGACAATCTTATCAAAGAGAATATAAGCAAAGACAGAATATATATTACCGGAAATACG
Organism: Bacillota bacterium; assembly: GCA_022706885.1. GTDB lineage: Bacteria > Bacillota > Clostridia > DUPQ01 > DUPQ01 > DUPQ01. The sequence goes on along the minus strand of JAKJBR010000005.1, from coordinate 45,914 downwards.
GTTATAGATACTTTGCAGACAACGGTAAAAAAAGACTATACATTCAAAGAACCGTTACTTAACAGGATAGATTATAATAACAAAAGAATAATACCGATAACAGCCCACAGAAGGGAAAATATAGGAGTTAATTTAGAGAATATCTGTAAAGCCGTAAAAAAGCTTGCATCAAAATATCACGATGCCCACTTCATATACACGGTGCATCCCAATCCCGCAGTAAAGAATACGGCAAACAGAATACTGGAAGGTATATATAATGTTTCATTATTGCCGCCATTGATATTTACCGATCTTCATAACCTTATCGCAAGAGCATATTTCGTTATGACCGATTCGGGCGGATTGCAGGAAGAGGCACCTTCATTGGGAGTACCCGTACTTGTGCTGAGAAGAGAAACCGAACGTCCCGAAGCGGTACAGGCGGGAACGGTAAAACTGACCGGTGTGGAGTATGAAGATATAGTAAGGGACGGCAGAATGCTGTTTGAAAACAAATCGGTGTACGACAAGATGAGCAATGCCGTTAATCCGTACGGTGACGGTAAGGCTTCCCGAAGAATAGTGGACGCAATAAAAGAGTATTTTAAAAATTTGTAGCTAAGCAACAAGATGCAGTGTTGTTGCATTTCAGTTCGTAATGATTTACGGATATTAATGTATAATTTATGAGTTGCTTTGTTTTTATGATGTTTTTTTATTTAATTGCAATTAATGTATAATATAAGTGAATATTAAGAGGTGGAAATGCTGGGAAAATTAAAAGAAATAGAGATTAAATATGAAGATATAAGCAGACAACTGACCGATCCGGTTGTGATTTCCAATCAGGAGCAATATGTGGCATTAATGAAGGAACTTAACGGGATTTCGGAAATAGTTAAGGTTTACAGGGAGTATGTCCAAACAACAAAAGAAATTGACGATATATATATTATGCTTAAAGAAAACTCCGATGATGCCGATTTTAAGCAATTACTGCAAGAGGAACTGGCTCAACTGGAAGAAAAGAAGCCTGCCTTGGAACAGCAGCTTAAGATACTGTTGCTTCCCGTCGATCCCAATGATACAAAAAACGTAATAATAGAGATACGAGGCGGTGCCGGCGGAGATGAAGCCGCACTTTTTGCTGCCGATTTGTTAAGAATGTATACCATGTATGCCGAAGCTAAAAAATGGAAGACCGAGATATTAGACCTTAACGAGATAGGTATAGGAGGAATCAAGGAAGTGGTATTTTCCATAACGGGACAGGGTGCATACAGCAGGTTCAAATATGAAAGCGGAGTGCACAGGGTACAAAGAGTCCCCGAAACCGAGTCGCAGGGCAGAATACACACCTCCACCGTTACCGTAGCGGTTTTGCCGGAAGCGGAAGAAGTGGATGTGGAGATAAACATGAATGATGTTCAGATAGATACATACAGATCGTCAGGAGCGGGAGGTCAGCACGTAAATAAAACCGATTCGGCGATAAGACTGACCCATATTCCTACCGGTATTGTAGTGGCCTGTCAGGACGAACGAAGTCAGCATAAGAACAGAGAAAAAGCTTTTAAGATACTGAGAAGTAAGTTGTATGAGATTGCACAGGAAACCCAGGATAAAGAAATAGCCGAGAGCAGAAAGAGTCAGGTCGGTACCGGCGACAGAAGTGAAAGAATAAGGACATATAACTTCCCGCAGGGAAGGGTAACCGATCACAGAATAGGACTCACATTATATAAAATAGAGGCGGTTATGAACGGAGATCTGGATGAATTGATGGATGCTCTGATAACGGAGGATCAGGCAAGAAAGCTGTTAAGTCAAAATGAACAAGATTAATACAAAACTGGTGGATATTCCCGATGAGGTCAGCCTGAAATATTGTGCGGATGTTATAAAAAAAGGCGGTACTGTGGCTTTTCCCACGGAAACCGTTTACGGATTGGGTGCCGACGGCTTAAACAGCAGTGCCGTGGAAAAGATATTCATTGCAAAAGGACGACCCAACGATAATCCTCTTATTCTTCATATACATGATATTTCGGTACTAGACAAATATGTTAAGGAAGTTCCGAAAACATTAACCGTACTATCCAAACTGTATATGCCCGGCCCCTTGACGGTGGTATTAAAAAAAAGAAGTATTGTGCCTGACAGCGTTACCGCTAATCTTGACACCGTTGCTATAAGAGTTCCCGATAACGAAATAGCATTGAAACTTATAGAATATTCCGATACCGCAATAGCGGCACCCAGTGCAAATATCTCCGGTAAGCCCAGCCCTACAATGTTTGAGCATGTAGTGGCCGATATGTCCGGAAAGGTGGACGCTATTATTAACGGAGGCAAATGCAGAATAGGTGTGGAGTCCACCGTTTTGGATTTGACATCGGACAGACCGGTTATCTTACGTCCGGGAGGGGTTCCGTATGACAGCCTCAAACTGGTTATAAAGGATTTGGAGGTGGCATATGCGCTAAATACCGATACTCCCAAATCACCCGGAATGAAGTATAAGCATTATGCTCCCAAGGCGGATATGATAATAGTAAAAGGGGAGACGCATAAAGTTTTGGAAACTGTCAATAAAATATCAGGTGATGATTACGGTGTGCTTTGTTGTAAGGAAACATTTGACAGATATAATACCCACAATAAGCTTTGTGCCGGAAGTATTAATAATCCTTCGGAAATAGCATCCAACATATTTGAATGTTTGCGGCTTTTTGACATGATGCGGATTAAAAGGATTTATTGCGAGTATTTTGACACTAAAGACATAGGTGAAGCGGTGATGAACAGGCTGCTGAAGGCGGCTTCACAGAATGTGATAGAGGTCTGATATGGCACAGATTTTAGAAGCAGCAATGATTATATGTTTCGGTATTTCCTGGCCGGTAAATATAGCGAAATCTTTAAAATCCAAAACGGCAAAAGGCAAAAGTATTGTCTTTTTATTCTTCATCCTTATTGGCTACTTATGTGCAATTGCGGGTAAGATAATTTCCGACAAAATTAACTGGGTGTTCTGGTTTTATGTAGTAAATACGCTTATGGTTTCTTTGGATATCATTATATATTTTAATAACAGGAAGAGAGATAAAAAGAAGGATGAAGATACTCACAATAGGTAACAGTTTCTCGCAGGATGCTACCGCATATATGGAAAGAATAGCGCTGTCGGATATTTATGTAAGGAATCTCTTTATACCGGGATGTGACTTGAAAATGCATTGCGATAATATTAAAACAAACGAAAAAGCATATGAGTATCAGAAAAACGGTAAGAAATTATGTATGACAACTTTGGAAAAAGCCCTAAAAAAAGAGCAATGGAATGTTATTACAATACAGCAGGTCAGCCATCTTAGCGGTATATTGAACAGCTATTTTCCTTACATTTCCGAACTTATAAAATATATAAGACAGAATGTCCCGGATGCAAAAATAATGTTACATAAAACCTGGCCGTATGCTCACGGGTGTCAACACTCATATTTCTCCGATTACAACAATAATACAAAAACAATGTATGACAGCATAAACAGGACGGTAAAGATTATTTCCGCTCAGTTTAATATACCGGTTATAAATACCGGAGATTGTATATATAACTCATATACGGAGTGCCTGTTCAATCCTGACTATGAAAGTATATCACTCTTCCGTGACGGGTTTCATCTGTCCATACCGCATGGAAGGTATCTTGCAGCATTGTGCTTCTATTTGCACTTCTACAATAAAGACCGAATAAACTTAAAATACCTGCCTAAAAGCATGACACATAAGCAAAGGGATTGCCTGCAGTCTCTTGCCATAAAGCATTTATGGCAAAATAAAGACGGAATGATGACACAACCAAGTCTCTAATACAAAAGCGCATATCCTGCAGTTTATGAGGAGATTTTATCAAGAATATGAAATTCAACAGACACTGTCTGTTAAATTGAGTTGGTCGCATTATTGTGAGTTATTGTCTATTGATGACAAGACTAAGCGTAGCTTTTATGAGAAAGAAACGGTCAATGCAAAGTGGTCTGTAAGGGAGTTAAAAAGACAAATAAATACATCGCTATTTGAAAGATTATTGCTATCGAGCGGATATGAAAATAAAGAAAAAGTATTAGATTTAGCTCTAAAGGGAAATGAAATAGCTACTCCAAGTGATGTAATAAAAGATCCTTATGTATTTGAATTTTTAGGACTACCTGAAGAAAAGCCAATTATGGAAAGTGATTTAGAAAAGGCACTTATAACCCATATGGAAAAATTCTTACTTGAACTTGGTAAAGGGTTTATGTATGTTGGCTCACAACAAAGGGTAACACTTGGAAATACCCATTATTATGTTGATATGGTATTTTACAATAAAATCCTAAGAAGCTATGTGCTTATTGAGCTTAAAACAGGTAAGCTAATGCCGGAAGCGAGTATTAAAGGAATACAAGGGAAAATAAAAGTCAAAATCACAAAAAGATTTACGAAAAGAGCTTAAAGTTTCAGAATATGTAAGCTTTTGCATTTTGTTTGCGAATGTATTGCTAATCACAATTCAATTGCTATAATGTAAGCGAAAGGGGGAGCAATATATATGGCAAGAACATCAAATATATATGTAAGAGTAGAGCCTTATATCAAAGAACAGGCAGAAGAAATACTGGAAAAACTCGGAATATCAATGTCAAATGCCGTATCAATTTTTTTGCGACAGGTAGTCATGCATAACGGTTTACCTTTTGACATTAAAATACCTGATGTTAAACCGCTTTCTTTGCCTATTTTATCAGAAGCGGAATTTAATATGGAAATGTTAAAGGCTCATAATGACTTTGAAAACGGAAGAATATACAGTTTGGAAGAAGTGGAAGATGAGTTAAAGAAAGAGTTAGGAAAATGAAATTTTAGATATATTTCAGAGGAATTGTTGGAACCCGTAACTGCTGAAAAATTATCACAGAGAATATTAAAAGCTATAAAACCATCAGACAGTCAATACAAATTCTCTGCCTCCGTCTTTACTTAAATGTATTTTATGGTGGGTTTTTTTGTCATCTGCAATAACTTCTATATCATATTCTCCGAAAAATCCGTTAAATAAGCATTCACTCTTATTAAATCTCAATTCCGTGTGCCACTCTTTATTTATCAGATTATTTATAGCATGATAAACCGGTTTCTTACTCATATCATAATTCAATAACCCGCCACCGTAATAGTTTTCTCCTTCCGCACTTCCCAAAGGTGCATATGCTGCAGTTCCGTCCACTAAGTTCCACCAAACAATGGATTCCATATCCGGATGGCTGAACCAGACTTTATATAACCATTCAGTTAATATAGCTTGAACATCTTTATTCTCATCTGTCAGCCCGTAAGCCGGAACGGTCACTTCCGAAACATGCAACGGTTTATGGAATTTTCCGTATGTATCCATAACATTGAATAAGCAGGTAGGATTCAGTAATATCTCCGCCTCTCTTTCCAATCTTTCAGGTGTTTTGAACAGATGGTACTGGAATCCTATTGCATCAATTCTTTTACCTTTCATGAGCATATTTTCAATCTGCAGGTAATAAGGGCTCAACTCCCATATAAATTCCGACCAGCAAAATCTTAACGTATCGTTTATAAAAAGACGGTTCTTGGAAAAATATCTGTCCGCTAAATCAAAGATGCGGTTTACATAGTCATAGGGAAGCTGATAATTTTCCCGGTGAGGAGGACGGGATAATGATTCATTTACGACGTCCCAATCACGAATACGGTCTTTAAATACCTCTGCTATCTCAAAAAGTCTGCGTTCTATCCGATAGTATGATTCATTCTTATCCTGCACGAGCCATTGGGGTAAAAACAGATGCCAGAATAACGGGTGTCCTTTTACATCAATATTATTTTCCCCGCAATATTTCAATATCTTTTCAATAGACGGTCTGCGGTAAACATTAACCGGATTTTTCCCTAATCTCGGTTCTCCGTCTTTCAACTCAAAATCCTGCCAATAAAACGGTGCAACGGTATAGTTGAAAAGCTTTTTGAACTCTTTTCTGTATGCTTTATTATGTTCTTCATCCGGGAATTGATCCAGCATAAATATATTACACCCGAACTTAAAATCATGCGTCTTTTGCTTTATGCGACCTTTAACATTTTCTATTAAATCTCCTTGGCTGTTAACTACCTTTATTTTTGCAAAGGCTTTGCGGTATTTCTGAATATCGCCTTCTATTCTTTTGTTGCTCTGCATTTTCTGTTCTTCAAAAAATCTTAATAATGTATGACTCATTACTTGCTCCTTTCAAATTACAGGCATTTCCCGCCGTCTACATATATACTCTGACCTGTGATGTACCTTCCTTCTTCCGAACAAAGTAAAGATACAATACCGGCACAGTCGGTGGGTTCACCGATAAAGCCGGCCGGAATGGAATCTGTCACTTTTTTATAATATTCTTTATCTTCCAAAACATCCTTGTTGCGGTCGGTATTAATAGCACCCGGTGCAACATTGTTAACAGTGATTCCGTCTTTTGCCAACTGAACCGCCAAGGACTTTACCATATTGGTTTGCGCGGCTTTGGATGCCGAATAAACCAGCATGTCCGGATGCGGTTTTGCTTCCTGCACGCTTCCTATCGTTATTATTCTTCCCCAGTGTTCTTTACGCATATACGGTACCGCTTGCCGGATAAGCAGCATGCTTGCTAACAGATTGCAATTAATCTGATCGTAAAATTCCTCAAGCGATATGTTTTCCCATTGTCTTCTGTATTGAACCGATGCGTTCAACACTAAAATGTCAACACCGCCTATCTTTTCAATCAATCCTTCCAATGTCTCCGGTTTGCATAAATCCGCTTGTATGATTGAACAGGAGCCGCCCAAAGTCTCAATCTGTTTCTTAACTTGTTCCGCACTTTTTACATTACCTAAATAATGTACAATGATATCCGCTCCGTTTTTAGCAAGCTCAATAGCGATTGCTCTTCCGATGCCGCGACCGGAACCGGTAATGAGTGCTCTTTTTCCGCTTAATTTATGTTGCATATTTATTCTCCTCTTAATAATTCGGAAATAGTATATTCTTTATTGAACTTCATAATAAAGCCATTATCAATTTTTGATGTGTATTTTTCAGGATCTTCCGTATTGCTTGCAAACATACCGTAATGGGTCGGTACTCCTACCAAAGGATTGATAATCTTTGTCAGCTTAGCTGCCTCGTCTGCATTCATGTTTCCCAGTTTTCCGTTAATGCATACAAACATAACGGTAATCCCTGATTCTTTCAACTCTTCCAATTTCTCATGGTACAAGGTATCACCGGAAAAATACAGTTTTATTGAATCCTGTTCCGCTATGATTCCGATGGCATCTACGGAATGATAGGCAAAGACCGCCGTTATCTGAAACTTTCCGGCTGATATCTGCTCTCCCGCATCTATGGTTTTAATGTTTTTACACCCCAGTGCCGAAAGACGTTCTTTGCAGGAAGAAGGTGCTATAAAGCAAACAGTGTCTTTATTCATTCTTTCAATTGTTTCGGGATCAATATGGTCCAGATGGTCATGTGTACAGATAACATAATCTGCATTAATATCTTCCGGTTGTATAGGAGGCGGCACTAATCTCGGACGATTTGCAACTTTATTTACAATATCCGATAAATACGGGTCGATTATAATTGTTGTGGTATTGTCCTCTAAAATATATCCGCTTTGCCCGATCCAACGTATTTTCATCAAATACCTCTACAATGCTGTCTGCGTATCGTTCGGATCGCCGTGTTTAGCCATGTAATATTCCTTTGACCAATCAATATCACGATAATTCTTACCGCGCTCATCATTTTGTATAAAGTCTACCAGCATATCCAGCATTTCCACAGTCCATGTATTCCGGTCTATCTGAGCCGTAGTAAATCTATTCTGCTTTATCATCTCAAAGCCGAATTCATCTTTGATATGTGTCTTAGCCGCACCTTCCACAACCTCGGCAACCAAGTGGCTGGGAATGAATAATACTCCTCCTCCCGCTCCGAAAACAATATCTCCGGGAAGACATATGGCATTACCTATTCTGGTCGGTGTGTTAAAGCCTGTCATAACGCACTCCCGTATAGGTGTGGGGTCAATACCGCGATAATATACCTGAATCCCTTCCGCCTGCTTCATCTGTTCCACATCGCGAATGCCGCCCCAGATAACACCGCCTCCGGTTTTTGTTCTGTTTTTAATAGCCGTTGTAAGGTTTCCTCCCAAAAAAGTACCTTTATAAACCTTATCATACATGTCCGCTACAACTACATCACCCTCAACCAGGCTGTCGATTACCCACTGATTGTAATTACCTTTTCTTCCTTCGTTTGAACCTATCCTAAACATTATTTCATGCAAATCTGGTCGTGTAGGACAAAATGTGCAGGTGACCGCTCTTCCGATAAGCTTTCTGCCGTCATCATGCAAGGTTTTTAATCGCCCCTCAAACTGGTTTTCATAACCCTTGACATAGATAGGCTTCCATACTTCCTCCAATGTCATTTTTCTTAGTTCTGTCAAATACTTCGGATCAACATAAGGTCTGCCGTCCTCTAAGCGCTCTCCCTTCCACAAGGGAGTCATTTCAATTATGTCTTCTTTGCTGTTGAAATGCATTTTTATACCTCTCTATAAGTTGTTTTACAAATTACTATTTTCTTTAACTCCAAATTCTGTCATTCGAGAACTCTTTATCCCATTTGGAAGTTTCTTCCCACATTCCGGGTATTTGCGGGTTAATATGTTCTTTTATAACTTCTTCATTTAAAGCATCGATTCCCAGTCCCGGTTTATCCGGCACGGTACAATATCCGTCTTGTATTATGGGCTTGGGTAAACCCACCACTATATCACTCCACCACGGAACATCCACAGAGTGAAATTCCATTGCAAGGACATTTCGCATTGCCGCACAAACATGAGCTGCCGCCATACAGGCTATAGGACTTTCCGCCATATGCACCGCTACTGCAACCCCGAATTCATCTGCAATATCCGCAATCTTTTTTAATTCCAAGGCTCCGCCGCAAGTCAATATATCGGGGTGGATTATGGAGACCGCTCCTGCTTTTATCAATTCGGCAAAGCCTTCCTTCAGATAAATATCTTCTCCCGTACATATCGGTATGGTGGTGGAATTCTTCAGCCTTACATACTGATCGGTATATATCCACGGAATCATATCTTCAATCCATGCAATATTATACGGTTCCATTCTGCGGGCAAATTTTATGCAGTCCTCAACGCAAACATGACCGAAATGATCCACTGCAAGCGGTACTTCATAACCGATAACCGACCGGACATCTTTTATGTACTGTTCCAGATAATCCAGTCCTTTTTCGGTAAGATGAATTCCTGTAAACGGGTGAGCGGTATTCACAATGTCATAACTCTTCCTGTGTTTCACCATCTCTTTTGTTACCGAACCGCCCTGAGCATTCAGAATATGTGAAGAATACTTTCTCATATCCTCAATAAAGCCGAGAGGGGCATTCAAAGTTCCCGGTATATCCAAAAGCAATCCTATCCCTAAATCCATTTTTAAGAATGTAAATCCCATCTCCATACGCTTTTTAAGCGCATTACCCATGTCTTTACCCGTATGTTTTCCTTCAACATCGGTATCACAATACATTCGTATCTTGTCGCGAAACTTACCGCCGAGCATCTGATAAAGAGGAACGCCGTAAGCTTTGCCTGCCAAATCCCACAGGGCAATCTCAATTCCCGAGACACCGCCGCCCTGTCTGGAGTGACCGCCGAATTGTTTGATTTTGCGAAATATTCTATCCACATTACAGGGATTCTCACCCAAGATACGACTTTTCAGCATCAAAGCATAGGTTTTACTGGAACCGTCTCTTATCTCTCCGTATCCTACAATACCCTGGTTAGTCATAATCTTAATCAGAGTGTTTCTCTTCGGTGCCCCGTCAATATCGACAAATCTCATGTCCGTTATTTTCAACTCGGACGGATTTGAAGAGATGTTGACATTTTTTGAAACAAAGTCCATCAAATCATTAGTACTCATCTCATATCCTTTCTTAATCCGTTCTATTTAAATGTATTACATTTATGATATGTACCCGCATCGGGTAACTTTTTCCGGTCATTGTCTACATTCTAACCTGTTCAATCTTCTTTTTCAACTAAGTTTTCCAATAATCGGCTTATCTGTTGTTTCGACCTTTTCCAACCTGAAAAAAAGAGGCTCGGGGTTGATGATTTCCTTTAACGATTGCATGCGGCATTTAAATATTATATAATTTTGAGTGCCATACTAGACGGGGAGTTAGCGGTGCCCTGTAATCTGCAATCCGCTATAGCAGAGTGGAAATCCCGTCCTAGGGTAACTAATAGTGGGGCAGCCGTGTATAAGCGGTTATGACGGCCGGGTCTTGTGCAATCGGAGCTTGTGAACCTCGTCAGGTCTTAGCGGAAGCAGCGATAAGCGGGAAATCCGATGTGCCATAAGAGTGCCTGGCCCGAGCAGGCTGTATATGTAACGCCTGTTATTATTGTTCAAAGACGGGTGTATGGTTTTTTAAGGATAGGAGACAAAATGTCGCATAAAGCATTATACAGGGAGTGGCGTCCTTCTTCATTTTCAGAGGTAGTGGAGCAGGAACACATAACAAAGACATTAAAAAGAGCGGTGATAACCGGTCGTATTGCACATGCATATCTTTTCTCCGGTACAAGAGGAACGGGAAAAACCACTCTTGCAAAAATATTCGCAAGGGCAGTCAACTGTTTGCATCCAAATGAAGGAGACCCTTGCAATAAATGCGATATATGTACCAAGGCTTCGGAGGAAGTTCTGGTGGATATTGCGGAAATTGATGCCGCATCCAATAATTCGGTAGATAATATCCGAAGAATATGCGATGAAGTAAACTATATGCCGGCATTAGCGAAGTATAAGGTGTATATAATCGATGAAGTACATATGCTCAGCACATCGGCATTCAATGCCTTGCTTAAAACGCTGGAAGAACCGCCCGCCCATGTCATATTCATTCTCTGCACAACCGAACCGGACAAACTGCCTGCAACGGTGCTGTCCAGATGTCAGCGGTTTGATTTTCACAGAATAACTACAAAAGGGATAAGTAACCGTTTGCGAAAGATTGCAGATGCCGAAAAACAACAGGTTACCGATGAAGCTTTGGATATGATATCCAGAATTTCTTTCGGAGCCTTAAGAGATGCAATAAGTCTGTTGGATCAGTGTATATCATCAACCGACGATACAATTGATGTTACCGATGTGCTGAATTGTGCGGGCCTTATTGATGACATGTCCAATGCCTTGGTGGTTCAGGCTTTGGTGGATAACGATGTAACCGGAATACTTAACAGTGTCAATGAAGTTATAGCAGAAGGGAAAAGTCCCGCGGGATTTTTATCCGGTCTGTTAGGTTATCTTCGCAATATTCTTATATGCATGAATGTGAAAGAGCCGGACCGGTTTATAGAGGCGGACGGAAATGCCGTTAGCGAAATGAAAAGACTTTCCGAGCTTATGGAGCCGGAGGAGGTTATATGGTATATAAAGGAGCTTTCGGAAAACGAAGCCGTACTCAAAAGAGCATCCAGACCTAAAACATATCTGGAAATAATGCTGTTGGGCCTGTTAGTGAAAAATACTGAAAAAGTACAACCTAAAGTGCAGGTTAAGGATAAGCCTGTTAAAAAGGAAGTGCAAAAGCCGGAGGCCGTCAAACCGGCCGTCAACGAAACTGTTAAGCCGGTTAAGACGGAAACAAAATCCGATCAGAATATATCCTGGTCCAAATATATACAGGACAGGTTTGATAAGGGTTCCAAAGATGCGTTCGAGTTATTACAATCGGCCATTGAAATAAGCGGAAACCAGGCGGTTGTAACCGTAGCAAATGATTTTTTAAAAAGCAGTTTGGAAAGAAACGGAGTTGCGGTGTTGGAAGAGATTAGAGGATTCAGTAAGGATATAACAAATGTAAGGTTCGTGGTTGCCGGCACCGACAAAGTTGCCGGCTCACCGGAACAGCAAATAACGGAAATCGGGAAGAAACACAATATACCCGTAGAGATTATATAACGGAGGTAGACAATATGGCACGCGGAAGAATGGGCGGCGGAAATATGAACTATAGCAGTATGCTCAAACAGGCGCAGAAGATGCAGGCCGACATTGCCAAGGCACAGGAAGAATTGGAAAACAGCACATTCGAGTCCAAAGCCGGAGGCGGGGTAGTTACAGTTGCTATGAAAGGTGACTATACAATGGACTCCATAACTATTGATCAAGCTATTTTGGAAGATGCGGATGTGGAGATGCTTCAGGATTTAATTTTGACTGCAGTTAACGAGTCGGTAGGAAAGATAAATGCCAAAAAAGAGGAAACTATGGGTAAAGCGACCGGCGGCATGAGGATGCCTTTCTGATGGCTGATATATATCCGAAACCGTTATCACGATTAATAGCTGCGTTTGAAATGTTTCCGGGGATAGGCAGGAAAATGGCGACCCGTTTGGCTTTTCATCTTCTTACCATGGATGATGAAAAAATTCAGTACATATCGGAATCCATAAGAGACGCCAAAGCCGGTCTTTCCTATTGTTCCGTCTGCTGCAATATTACGCAGAAAGACCCGTGTGAAATATGTTCTTCCTCAAGAGACCATTCGGTTATTTGCGTAATGTCTTCGGTAAAAGATGTTATGGCCATGGAAAGAACCTGCGAGTATGACGGTGTGTACCATGTATTACACGGAATAATATCACCTATGGAAGGTGTAAATCCCGAAGATTTAAAGATAAAGGAACTGTTAAAAAGGTTGGACGGCAATGTAAAAGAAATTATTATAGCGACCAATTCCTCGGTGGAAGGAGAGGCTACCGCAATGTATCTTTCCCGCCTTATAAAGCCCTTCAACATAAAAGTCACAAGAATTGCTCACGGTATTTCTGTAGGTACTGAGATAGAATATGCCGATGAGGCAACATTGATAAGAGCACTGAAAGGGAGAACCGCTATATGATTTACGAAATGTTGTTTGAATTGTTACACAACTGCAACAAAATTGCATTGACTATGTAAAATATGTTGTATATAATCAAAAAAGATTAACTTGAAAGGAAGGGGCATACGATGATCAAACTCAGAAATACAGTAGCGTTGAATGACGGGATAGGTATGCCTGTGGCTTGTTCAGATTAGTTGAACGGCATTCTGCAGGCAAGATAAGGACCTGTGGAATCTTTATGACATATATGTTTTATGCGTAAACCCTCAGGTCGGAAAATAAAGACAAGAGGGTTGTTTTTTGTGAAGAAATATAAATTATTAAAACAGTTTTTACGTGGCAACAAAGCGGCATACATAGCGGGTATAGTCTTTATGATTATAGCCCAGCTGTTAAGCCTGGTTAACACATTTATAATAGGTGTCGTCATAGACTCGGTTATAGGGGATATACTGCCGGAAGGTATTGCATACAAAGGATTGCAACTGTTAGGCGGCAAAGAGCATTTAATGTACAATCTGTGGATTTGCGGACTGGTGCTGGTGTTTTTCTCGGCTTTTGAAGGTGTATTCATGTTTTTATCCAGAAAGTATTCGGCAATTGCCGGTGAAGGTATAGCAAAAAATATACGTATGGATTTGTATGAGCATCTTCAGAACTCCACATATTTGTACAATACAAGTATAAAGACCGGAGATATTATGCAAAGATGCACATCCGACCTGGAGACGGTCAGGAATTTTCTGGCTACACAGTTTCAGGACCTCATAAAATGTATCGTCCTCATAGTCGCATCGGTTTCTGTGATGCAGAAAGTGAATACCGATTTAACGTTGGCAGGTTTCTCACTTATGCCGATAATAGTGCTCGGAGCGTTCTTCTTCTTTAGATATGTATCAAAGAAGTTCCTGCTTGCCGATGAAGCGGAAGGGGCCATGTCCACGGTAATAGAAGAAAACCTGTCGGGAATGAGAATTGTACGTTCCTGTGCTACACAAAGCAGAGAGATAGAAAAGTTCATTGCATCTTCATTGGATTACAGGAACAAGGATCTGAAGATAACGGTTGCATTTGCATGGTACTGGGGACTTTCCGATGCAATATGTAATTTACAGATAGGTGTTGTATTGGTGACCGGAATTATCTTAGCTGTTAAGGGAGAGATAACGGTGGGTATGCTGACGGTTTTCATGACTTATGTGCATAACCTCATCTGGCCCATAAGGGGCATGGGAAGAGTTTTAGGAGATATGGGTAAAGCAAGTGTTTCATTGGGTCGTATACAGGAAGTACTGGAAGCTCCCAGGGAACCGGGACGTGACGATACCGGGCTTACCCCGAAAATTGAAGGGAATATATCTTTTGAGAATGTATCGTATGAATATACTGACGGAAACGAAGTATTGAAAGATATATCTTTCAGTATAGGAAAAGGAGAGACTCTTGCTATTTTAGGAAAGACCGGTTCGGGAAAATCCACTTTGTTGCACTTACTTGTCGGACTGCTTCCGTATGAGAAGGGAAGTATAAAAGTGGACGGCATTGAACTTGGTGAAATAAATAAAAGGCATTTGAGGAAGAATATAGGGATTGTGTTGCAGGAACCGTTTTTGTTCTCCAAGACCATTAAAGAAAATATATCGGATAATAATCCCGATATAACCGATGCCGATATTGAAAAAGCCACAAGCATAGCATCGGTAGACAGGGCAATAAGGAACTTTGAAAAAGGCTACGATACCATGGTAGGTGAAAAAGGAGTTACATTGTCCGGAGGTCAAAGACAAAGAGTTGCAATAGCAAGGACGCTTGTCGGCAACTGCAAAGTGTTGATATTTGACGACTCCTTAAGTGCAGTGGATATGCAGACCGATAAGGAGATAAGGAATGCTTTGAGAAAGCACTGTGCCGATACCACTACAATACTGATATCACACAGAATAAATACATTAAGACAGGCCGACCTCATACTTGTAATGGAAGACGGCCGGATAACGGACAGAGGTACGCATGATGAGCTTATACAAAGAGAAGGACTGTATAAGCAGGTATATGATATGCAGAGCTGCGTACTGGATATGGCGAAGGCAGGTGAGTAAACCGTATGGAAGAAGATAACAGAGAAATATTTAATAAAAATATAGATTTGAAGATGTGGAAAAAGGCAATAAAGTATCTCGCAAGATACATGAACCATGTTTTAGGTATTGTCATAGCTATGATAATAAATGCGGCTACCGATGCGGCTTTTCCTCTCTTTACGGAATATGCGATAGATAATTTTATAGCATACAAGACAACCGAGGGAATAGTACCTTTCTCAATACTGTTTGCGGTAATGCTGATACTGAAAGGTATGACTATATATACATTCATATACCTTGCGGACAAACTTTGGCATCTGGTTAGTCATGATATAAGGGTGGACGGATTTAAAAAACTTCAGGAGCTCAGCTTTTCCTACTATGACAGAAATGCAACGGGAAGTCTGTTTACAAGAGTAACCTCAGATGTGGGAAGGCTGACCGGAATCATTTCCTGGGGACTTGTGGACATGATTTGGGCGATAAGCATGATAATAATGATGACGGTATACATGTTCATGAAAAACGTCAAGATTACATTGGTAGTGCTGACCGTTATTCCGATACTGGCAGTGATATCGGTGTTCTTCCAAAAAAGAATACTGTTTTACAGCAGAGAAGCCAGAAGGTACAATTCCATAATAACCGGCGCTTTTTCCGAAGGAATACAGGGTGCTACAACCTCAAAAACGCTTGTAAGAGAAGAAAGCCATATCAGCGATTTTGAAAAGAAAACCGATGACATGAGGACCGCTTCCATCAAAACGGCAGTATATTCAGGATTGTTCTTCCCGATAGTGTCGGTATTGGGTATCATAGGAACTTCGTTGGCCATATGGCAGGGCGGAGTAATGATTTTAGGCGAAGTGATAACGGTCGGAACGCTTACACTGTTCATATCGTACACTTTACAGTTTTTCCTTCCTGTAAACGATATGGCAAGAATATTTGCCAGATTCCAGTTTTCTCAGGCTGCGGGTGAACGAATTATGGCTTTGCTGGAGGCGGATATAGACATAAAGGATTCCGATGAGGTTATTGAAAAATACGGAAACATTACATCGGACATGCCGGTACCTAAACTGAAAGGTTCCATAAGATTTGAGAATGTGTCTTTCCGATATAAAGAAGGCGAGAAGGTTTTGGACACTTTCAACTTAAGTGTGGAACCGGGTCAGTGCATAGCTCTGGTAGGAGAAACCGGATCGGGAAAAACAACGATAGTTAACCTCGCATGCAGATTCTATGAACCTACCGAGGGGACAATATATATCGACGGGCAAGACTATAAAACGATACCTTTGATGTATATCCACAAGAACTTAGGCTACATGCTGCAGGCTCCGCATCTTTTCAGCGGGACAATTATGGACAATATCCGTTACGGCAGGGAAGAAGCAACGGAGGAAGAGGTCATTAATGCTGCCAAGATGGTGGAAGCCCATGATTTCATAATGAAATTCGAAAACGGGTACAATCATGTTATCTCCAAAGGCGGCGGCGGAATATCCACGGGACAGAAACAGCTTATCTGCATTGCAAGAGCAATAGTGAATAATCCCTGTATATTCGTCCTTGACGAAGCCACAAGTTCTGTGGATACGCAGACCGAGAAAGCGGTGCAACGTGCCATTTCCAAGGTGTTACATAACAGAACGAGTTTTGTAGTTGCGCACAGACTGTCGACAATAAGGGAAGCCGATAGGATATTGGTAATTGATAAGGGAAAAGTAATAGAACAGGGAAGTCATGAAGAGCTTATGAAGCTGAAAGGACACTACCATAACCTTTACACCAGCCAGTTTATAGACGACAGTAATAAGGATTTATTCGGTACTCCCGAACCGCTACCCGTAGAGGATTAATAACAAACAACAACGCACCTTAACAGGTGCGTGTTTGTTTTAATCAAATGAAGCGGTTTTATGAACTTAATAAAGGTGAGAAAAAAAAGTGTCACCGCCGGTGTCACAATTGAGTCGGACGAATTATTAAGACGATGGAATAGGTTTTACTTCCGGTTGGAAAATCAAAATTATTAGCATAATATGAATTAGGATAATGTAAATTATGCTAATTTGATAGAAAAAGATAAGAAGATTATAGGATATTCTTTTGTAAAGGATTTTTAGCTATTAATAAGTACTTGTTTTTTCTAATCAGTCGTTATCTTCCTCTAAAGCAATATTAAAGCAGTGCATCTGCAGTGAAGATAATGCTCTGAACTGTTCCGCATACTTGAATTTTGTCCCTTTTGCCGCTATCTTAGCAAGTTCCTTTACAAACATCAGAAGATTGGAGTCAACCTGGGATTTATGACATTTAATCGAATTGATCTTTTTGTCCATAAACTTTGATATATCCACTTTTCTGTTGGGTTTATCGGTGTAGTAAAATGCAAGTATCGGTGTTGTCCATGTTTCATGACGCACCTTACCGTCTTCGGAATAGGGATAAAAATCACATGCGGCATCCATGACCGCATATTTTACCGCGTAACCTGTCTTTATATGATCACTGTGACATTCGGCCGCAAGATCGGGGTCCACTGTAAAAACCGCATCCGGTTTAATCTTTCTTATAACCTCCATTATCTTCAAAGCAATCTTTTCCACCGGTTCTTGCGTTTTGTCGCAGAAACCTAAAAATCCGGCATTTTTAACATTTAAATACTGCTGGGCGGCAACTGCTTCCGATTGCCGGGTAGTGAGACCTTCTTTGTCCTGCTCCAATCTTCTGTCATCTGTCACCGTAAGCTCATAAACTTCGGCTCCTGAATCTGCCAATAATGCCATCATACCGCCTGCACCTATCTGGTTATCATCGGCATGGGGTTGTATGAAAAGAGCTCTTTTAATGCCTTTCAGTTTAGGCGGTTTTCTTAAATGAGAAATAAAGGGATTATCCATGTCGCACCTCTTAAAAAATTATATCATAATCCCATTATTTGTTCATAATCAGTTCAACTTAGCCTTATATCATACATGTAGAATGTACTGAATGTATGTTAAAAGTACGGAAAGGAGATGAACGGATGAAAGAAGTTTATGCAGTTACGGGAGCATTGGGTTTCTTGGGAAACGCTATAGTTGACAACCTGCTTTCCAAAGGGAAGACGGTCAAAGTTATGGATATAGGACAAGACAGGTACGGAGTATTGAAAGATAAAGATGTGCGGTTTTTCAGAGCGGATGTATGTGATGCTGCTTCAATGGAAGATTTCTTTACGGTTGAAGACGATCAGGAACTCATAGTAATCCATGCCGCAGGTATTGTCTCGATATCATCAAAGTTCAGCCAGTTGATGTATGATGTTAATGTAAAAGGAACTCAAAATATCGTGGATATGGCATTAAAGCATAAAATCAAAAAATTGGTCTATGTAAGTACCGTTCATGCCATTCCGGAATTACCGAAGGACGAAATGATAGCGGAAATATCGGATTTCAATCCCAATTTGGTAGAAGGGGAATACAGTAAAACCAAAGCCATAGCCACAAAGATAGTGATGGACAGCGTTCAGAAAGGCTTGTATGCCATGGTAGTTCATCCGTCGGGAATTATAGGGCCGGGAGACTATGCCGGCGGTCATATGACGCAGCTTGTAAAAGACTGTGCCGAGGGAAGACTGACAGCCTGTGTAAGAGGAGGCTATGATTTTGTTGATGTTCGCGATGTAGCCGAAGGTATAGTATTAGCTGCGGAAAAAGGCAAAAGCGGTAACGCCTATATCTTATCGGGGGAATATTATCCGATAAAGAAAATTACCGACACTATATGTTCGGTTCTCGGGAAGAAACAAATCAAAACCATTCTTCCTCTTTGGTTTGCCAAAATGACGGCTCCGCTTGCGGAACTGTATTACAGGATAAAGAAACAGAAGCCTTTATTTACCAGCTATTCGCTGTATACTCTTCAGTCCAATTCCAATTTCAACTCCAAAAAAGCACAACAGGAGTTGGGATATAAGCTGAAATTTTCCTTGAAACAGTCTATTGAAGACACATATATGTGGATTAAGGCTAATAACCTCATAAGACGCAAAAAGAAGGTTGCATCAAAAGCATAAAAATCAGACGGTATAGTAAGCCGACACCGAGGTTGTATCGGTCTCGTCAACCTTAAGAACAACCTGATTGTATATAAGCAAAGGATCTTCCTTTGCTTTTTCTTTCAGCATGACGAAATATTTGCACCATACAAGGTTGTCCAGTTTAACCATATTCATGGGGTCATATCCGCAAATCTTAAAGGATTTTTCCGTACACTCAGGATTCTTGGAAAAGAAATCGGAAAATAACTTCTTCCTGTTATCAATATAACGCTTCAACGATTCTTCAATAGCATACTTATGCAAAATCTCAGGTAAATCGGCAGCAGGAAATCCTTCCGATATCAGCTCATACACGGTTTTGGTTTCTTTTGAAATATCATGGAAAAAGCATATGTCCGCTTGTTTAAGTGCAATTAACAGTAAGCAACCGGAATAATATGCCAGTCTTCTGTTGTCAAAAAGAATATTGTCGGTATCGGCAAGGTTATCAATATATTTGTTTATCTTATTCTCATATTTTTCATAATCCAACTGTTTAAGAGCACATAACCCTATATATTCAGCCATACCTTCAACGGTTTCCATCTTGTATTCATAGTCGATATATTCTTTAATTAATTCTTTTCTTCTTGCTCTGGATGCAAACACCGAGGATAAACATTCTTTTATAATTCTTTTATCATTACTTTTAACCGCTTTAACAATCTGCTGATTTTCCGCATACTTCAAAAGGATATTATCCGAAACTATCGGATAATCCAAAGCTTTTAAGTCATCGGGAAACCGCTTTTCACGACACTCATATTGATATGAATGAAACATTTCATGTATGATATTGGCCGCAAGCAGTACGGGATCTTCTTTCGTATAATCGTCCACTCTCCATATGGCTATCTGCTCATCACCGTATTTTATACTGGTGTTACCTAAAAAGCATTCCTCATAATCAATAATTTTACCTTTGAGATAGACAAACTCATCGTCATACAAAGCAAAATGATATGCATGAAAGCCTTTCCATAAACTTTCGAAATCCGTTTTTCTAATCTGTTCATATACTTTGTCATATAAAAGTCTCATATTTAACCTGATTTCCAATCCATTACAATTGTAAGTATAGGATGATAAACAGAGCTTTGCAACTAATCAAGGTAAATATAAGGTTAAAACTTAACTGGCAAAGGTTAACTTCACTTTATATGTATAAAAAATCCTATCTTTGGTTAGCAGAGCCTGATTGGCTTTTAATCACCTACATTATCGCACAGGTGGGTGATAAATTTAAGTATCTAAGGGTAGAAAATATGTTTTAATCATATATAAAGATTTCAATTAAGTGTTGACTAAATTGAATGTTTTAATATAATTCAATTAGGCAACCGCCTTATTAAATAACCGGAGGATTACTATGGATAAAAAAAAGATACTTAAAGCTATTGCAGATGATACGCGTATGAGCATTGTGAAATTACTTCTGTCACACAATTATTGTGTCCGAGCACTGGCAAACGAACTGAAATTAACCGAAGCAACCATATCTCAACATCTTAAAGTGTTAAGAGAGGCAGGACTGCTTGTAGGAGAAAAGCGCGGTTACTTTATGCACTATACTGTAGAGCGGGCAGCATTACGTGAGTTGGCAAAGGAAATTGATGCTCTGGCTATGATTCAACAGACAACTTGTGATCCTGAGATACGCGAAGATTGTCCGGCTGATGAAAAGAAAGAATGTCCTAAGAAAGAAAAATGCAACGAGACTGTCAGAGAGTTTTGTCACGGTACAGTTCAAGGTAAGGATAAATAGAGATTATGGGAATAATCAATGTTGAAAACCTTAAAAAGACATATGGTAATGTTGTTGCTGTGAACGACATCTCTTTTAAGATTGAAAAAGGTGAAATCTTCGGTTTTTTGGGACCAAACGGAGCGGGCAAAACAACTACAATTAACATGATGACAGGTCTGTGCCGACCTACCGAGGGTGCTATTACTATTGCTGATATTGATGTAGTGAAGCAAACAAAAAAGGCACAGGCTATTATGGGAATCGTGCCGGATGAAAGCAATCTCTACAATGAAATGGACGGGTTTTCTAATCTGTGTTTTTGTGCAGCTTTGTATGGAATGAGAAAAAAAGAAAGAGAAGGTAAAGCATATCAGCTTTTAGAGCAGTTCAGATTGAATGATACGGGAGGGCGACCTTTTAAGGCATATTCCAAGGGAATGCGTCGCAAACTGACCATTGCGGCTGCACTTATCCATTCTCCGCAAATCCTGTTTTTAGATGAACCGACAACGGGAATTGATGTGGAAAGTGCCGGACAGATTCGAGATATGATAGTGAAACTGAAAGCAGAGGGGACCACTGTTTTTCTGACTACCCACTACATAGAAGAGGCCGAGCGCATCTGTGACCGTATTGCTTTTATAGCGAAAGGTAGAATAATTGCAACCGGTACAGTTAGTCAATTGATGGAAAGTGTTTCTCATGGTTATGCAGTTCGGTTAGTAACAGATAAAAACATTGGAAATTTATCCGTTGAATTGCAAAACCGATTTAAAGTAAGTGTAATTACTTCTCAATCCGACCATTCTCTTGTAGTGCAATCGGAGCAACGCATTCCGCTGTTTCCCGTCCTGGAATTTCTTCATGACCGCAAGATTGAGGTGCATGAAGCACGGGAATTACGTCCTTCTTTGGAGGATGTATTCGTAAAACTGACAGGCATTGAATCTTGTGTGATGAAAAAAGACAAAGAAAAAGGAGACAAACGATGAAAAGTTGGATTGCATTTTGGAATATTCTTAGAAAAGATATAAAGAACTATTATTTAAAACCGCCAAATATCAGTTGGGGAATCATTTTTCCGCTTTCATGGTCTCTTATGCAATTTATTCGCTCACCCGGAGGAGATATGTCGGAATTGCTTCCCGGTCTTATCTCAATGAGCGTTTTGTTCGGCACTACCTCTATGTTGGCTGTTACCATTACTTTTGAGAGGAGCGGTAAATCCTTTGAACGACTTTTGCTTGCACCCATAAGTTTAAGCTTGCTGGTGTTGGCTAAAATTGCCGGAACAATTCTTTTCGGTATATTTAATGCATTTGTTCCGATTATTCTGGCAAGTTTTTTTGTTGATCTTCATGCAATAAATTGGCAAGTTCTTTTGGTTGCAATTTTAATGATTGCCATAACCTCGGCATTGACAGGGTTATTGGTTGCAGTATCGGCAGAACAGGTTTTTGAAGCTCAGACTCTTTCAAACTTCTTTCGTTTCCCTATGCTGTTTCTCTGCGGCCTGTTTATACCGATTTCAAGTTTACCGGTATTTTTACGACCTGTTTCATTTTGTCTTCCGCTCACTTACGGAACCGATATTCTGAAAAGTACTATTACAGGTGATAATATGCTCTCTCCGTTATTGTCCTTCGGAATTCTGCTGATTTTTGCGGCTATACTGTTTTTTATATGCCGACACATTATTAATAGAAAGTGGATTTTATAGAGGTTGTATCCGGCTGAAAGTGAAAATATATATTCAAGTAATGAATAAAGCATAGAATATATATCATTGTCCGAAGACTGCTTTTAGCATAATGCGTTTATACTCTTTTGAGAAAAGTTTTTAATATTAATCTGAAATCAAAATGAAAAGGTTTACGATGGTTTTTCTAAAATACGGTTGACAATTAAAAACAGCGGTGTTATTCTGTAGACAGTTAGCATTGTCTAACTAAAGCCCCATGGGTGATTTTGAACAATTGCTTTGTAAAACCGGAAAGATATGAAGTCGAAAGAAAATTTGCAGGATAAAAAGAGAAAAAACGAAAACAAGGGTAATGAAGCATCGGTATGGGATCGTGTGGCAGGTATCTATGATATTTTTGTTTATATTATCAACGCAAAGACACACAAGGCATTACGAAATCATATTGAAAATCTTTTTGAGCCTTCCGATATTGTCTTGGAGTGTGCCTGCGGTACCGGCATGCTCACAAAAAGCATTGCACCTAAGTGTCAGAAGCTGATTGCTACGGATTTTTCAAAAAATATGATTCAAACGGCTAAGTCTAATTGCAGAAATCACAAGAACATTTCTTTTGCCGTTGCGGACATTAATAACCTTGAATTTTCCGATGCTACTTTTAACAAGGTTGTTGCAGCCAATGTAATTCATTTATTGGAAGATCCTTACAAAGTTTTAGATGAGCTTGATAGAGTGTGTAAACCGAAAGGTAAGATTATTATCACAACCTATATTGTCAAACAGGAAAAAAGAAGAAAGAATGTGTTTCTCGAAGCAATAAGTAAGGGCACCAAATACTTTAAACAAGAATTTTCCTTTTCGTCATATAAACAGTTTTTTATCGATGCCGGCTATTGCGATGTTCAATGTATTGACATAGACGGGTTTATTCCCTGTTCAATAGCAATAATGGGAAAAAGAGGAGACTAAAGGTATCTGACTTCTTTATATATCCTTAAGTTTTTCATACATTCTCGGTATGGCACGATTTACGGTATCATAAACGATTGGCATATCCACACGACCGTAATCGTGGACAATTGTATTTCTCATACCTTTGATTGCAGCCCAAGGAACTTCATTATGTTCCTCTTTAAATTTTTTGGTAAGTTTTGAATTGTTTTCCGCAATCTGAATAATGCGAAACATTATGGAATCTAACAATAAATCATTGTTCCCGATGTCCTCTTTTGTTTTTCCTGCAGTTTTCTCCATGATAAATTTCAAATCCGCCTTAATCTTTTCAATGTAATAAGTGTCATCCTTTATATTATCCATATATTCTAACTCCGTCTCTTAAAATTTCCTGTACCAATGTAGGATTGTTGTCAAGCTGTGTGATATTCAATAAATCAACTTTCTTTTTCAGATTTTCACGTAAATTTTCTACTAACTCAAAGAACTTTATTCCATTTACCGGTACTGATACTAATAAATCGACATCACTTTTTTCCGTTGCTTTTCCTTTTGCGTAAGAGCCGAACAAATAGCAGTATTCAACATCGTAAGATGCGAATACATCTTTGCATATTTCTTTAATCTGTTCGACAGTTAATATACCGTGTTCCTCATCTATAAATCCGTATTCAGCTATGCGTTCTTTAATATATCGGTGCTTAATAGCTTTGATTTTACTCTCATCCGATTCATATCTTTTGTATGTGCGAAGGGGAATCTGAAGATAATCAGCACATTTTTGCTGTGTCAAGCCTTTATCCTGTCGCATTTGTTTTATAGTCATTTAACATCACCTCAGCATCATTTTAAATTACTGGCACCTTAATGTCAATAGAAAAAGTGCCAAAATGGCACTAATGCGAAAAATAAAAGTGCCAAAATGGCACTTTGTGCGGGATGATACTGGTGAAGATGATTGGATTTGAACCAATGACCTCTTGCATGTCAAGCAAGCGCTCTAACCAACTGAGCTACACCTCCGTGCCTGTATATATTACAATAACTTAAGTAAACCTGCAATATTAAAAGTCTTAAGATACAGAAGGTTTTCGCTGTCACGCATTGAATCTTTAAGACTTATGGGGCCTCTGCTTATGGAAAACAGGGCAGTAATACCGTAATCTTTCAATACTTCGGCATCTTTGGATATTGCACCCGATATGCATATTACCGGCTTATTGTACTTCTTTGAGAGCATTCCCACTCTCATGGGTAGCTTGCCGTAAACGGTCTGTGAATCGGTATGTCCTTCTCCGGTTATAACTATATCGCTGTCCTTTATGGCTTCTTCTAAATCGGTATAACTTAAGATAACATCGAATCCGCTTTTTATAACCGGTTTACAGACAGTCATAAGACCTCCTGCCAGACCTCCCGCGGCACCTGCTCCGGGAATATTCGATATATCTTTATTCAGTTGTTTTTTAAAAACTTCAGCAAGATTCTGCAACCCTGCATCAAGTTCTATAACCTGTTCTTTTGTGGCTCCCTTTTGAGGAGAAAATATATATGCCGCTCCTTCTTTTCCGTGGTATACATTCTCCACATCACAGGCAAATTCAATATGTGCGTCTTTCAATTCTTTAATAACATTTGATGAGTCAATGCTTACAACAGCTGTCATTGCAGCACCTGAAGGGGAGAGAATTGACTTGTTTTTATCATAAAACACCATGCCCAATGCGGCTAATGCACCCATTCCGCCGTCGGAAACAGCAGTGCCTCCGAAACCAACTATTATCTTTTTATAGCCTCTTTCCAGAGCCGCCCTTATCAGCTGCCCCGTACCGTATGATGACGCTCTCATGGGGTCCAATCTGTTTTTCGGTATTCCCTGAATACCCGATGCACATGCCGATTCTATAACGGCAGTTTCATTATCGCCCAGTATTCCGAAGAATCCGGTCATTTTATTTCCGAAAACCCCGTTTACGGTAACATACTCTTTACGTCCTTCGGTTGCAAAAACAAGGCAGTCGGTTGTGCCTTCACCGCCGTCAGCCATGGGATATTTATTTACACTGCATTCAGGCATAGCGTCATTTAAAGCTTTTGCCATTATGTCGCAACATGCTATGGCACTCATGCACCCTTTATATGAATCGTTTGCTATTGTTATTTTCATATCTTATTCCTTTCCATATAAGGGTATTTGCAATCAATGCTATTATACCCGGTATAAAGCACAGTGTGTAACTTAGAATTAATGAAGGCATATTTTCCTGCGGAGAAAGCAGTTTTACCACGGAAAAGTACTCCATAATATTTCCACCCATTATGACTATGGCGGCAGGTAAAGAGAAAACCGCCAATGATGTTATAACGGCAGCATTTGCTCTGTTACTGAGATTGGACAACAACAGTATCATAAATGTCATCGACAGAAGTACAAGAAGTCTGAGAAGATAGATAAGTATAAGGAAGGACAATACGGACATTTTGTAAGGAAACTCACTCATGAAGCTTTGAACGGGAGCGGATAGTGAATGAAGACTTCCGTAAATTTTTACTGCATTACGTATTTCAAATCCGTAAACGATAAGCCATACCGCACATGTCATTATACAAGCAATTAATGTCTTATTACGCACGAGTATGGTTCTTCCTCTGTCGGTACTGCATAAGAGATATTTCATTTTCTGCTGATGCTCATAAGCGAATATGCCGGCTGTCATAACCGTTGTGAATAATATGGCTATCAACCCGGTTTTTCTTTGATAACCCTCAACATTTCTGTTCAGCAGTGCATCATATATTGTACTGTCCATTATCCACAAACCCGTGCCTTTTTTAGCCAGGGCTTCGGCTTTAATCATGGAAAGATATTGTACTTTTGTGGCTCCGTATAAGCTTTCCTTTGCCAGTTCCTCATATGCAATAACCGTTTCTTCATCAATTTTAGTTAGCGTTTCTTCGGTAACTTCTCCTGTAAACATATTCTCGAAATATACCAGGTTTCCGTCATACTCCGACACATTTAGCGGTGGTGCTTCAGAAGCAAATATTGCCCATAATAAAAGAACGATAATAACAAAAGCTCCTTTTTGTATCCACAGTGTTTTATGAAGCTCAGCAAAGAACAACCGGAAACGATCGGACAATCCGGCACGGAGTTTAAGTATTTTATCGTACAGTTTAAGTAAAGGATTGGGAGTGGAAAAAGGTTTCTTCTTATGATGAATAATGATACACCCCGTTGCAAAAAGAATCATTGCTACGGGTATCATATATGTTGTAAGAGTTTGTCCGTTTACGGGATACTCATTTATATTAATATTGAGATACCTCATATATATCCTGTTGTAATTTATCAATGCAAATATGTTTATAAACCTCAAAACGGCAATTGCATAACTGTCCGGTATTAAAGCGAACAGTGTATACTCGGTTCCCAAAAACAGAGAGGTTACTGCAACTGCCAATGAAGTATTGGATATAGCCAGCATCATAAAGTAGAGTATCAGCGATATCACCCATGTCCCTATAATCTTAAACAGGAAGAAGTTCAGTATAAAACCGCCTACGGTAAAAGGCTGTGATACACCCTGAAACAAGCTCATGGATTGTATAGGCCTGGACATATCTCCGAACCCTCTATACACTATTGCTGCGGTTAAGAATCTTGAACCTACAAGAAATACCGTTGCAATGACCGAACAGACAAGCAATATAGCAACTCTTTTGATTGCAAGCCTTGCTCTTCCCTCAGGATAGGCATATACAAGCGGCCAGAGGCCTTTTTTACGTTCCTGAATCATGAGCAGGACTATGAAGATAATGTATGCCAGAATGCTGTAATCGGAGATACTGTCGGTAAACAGGGCATTGACCGCAAGGTCATTAGCCAATGACAGTTCGGTAATATGTATCTTGGAAAAATCCTCTACTGTTTTAATAATATTCCTGTAGGAAAAGGAATTCGGATCGGAAAAAATGCTTACCGATTTCATATTCTCGGCATTTTCGCTTATTGTTTTGATATATTCGGGGTATTCTGTCAGATGATTTATCTTCTCGATAAGTATATTGCATACTTCAATGGTAACATATGCTTTCTTAACCGCTTGTTCCGAAGTGTCAATCTTGCCGCTTTCTATGTCTTTTATCATCTGCTCGCCGTATTTTTTGTAATAAAAACCGGAAGCTTCTTCCTTGTATTCCATATCCTTGCTGTATAACCAACGGGGAATTAATACCGTTCCTTCCGATAATTTCTTCAGATTGTTCAGATAATTGATGCCTTCTTCATTATCCATGCCTTTGCAGGTATTCAATACTTCGATATAGCGGTCGGTATATTCCGGTAATGTGCATATATCTCCTTTGGGTGTTGATTCCCAGAAAAAGATAAAGACATTCATAAATATCAGAAAAGCTATACAGACAATATTGGTTTTTGATACTATGATTCGCTTAAGTTCCCGCATTTTGCCCCTCTGTATGTATTATCTTCAGATATGCTTCTTCCATGTTTTCAGAGCAAGTTTCTTTAAGTATTCGTTCGGGTTTTCCCGAAGCTTCTATGCGTCCGTTTTTCATGAATATTACATAATCGGCTATGGATTCCACATCGGATGTAATATGGGTGGTTATGAGTACTATTTTTGATGCGGCAAGATTACCTATATATGTCCTTATTCTTACCCTTTCCTCGGGATCCAATCCGGCTGTAGGTTCATCGAGCATCAGTATGTCCGGTTTACCCAGTAAGGCCTGCGCTAAAAGTATTCTTTGACGCATACCTCCCGAGAAGGAAGAAAGCTTCTTATGACCTACATCGGAAAGATTGACAACGGACAAAAGCTCATTAATAACACCTCTTGCTTCTTTTTTAGGTATCCCTTTTATTTCCGCCATGTAACTTAAAAAACCTTTGGCACTCATCTGGTCATACATGCCCTGTGACTGAGGCATAAATCCTATCTTTTTTCTGAAGGATCTGCCCAACTGCAATATATCCTTACCGTCATAAAATATCTGTCCGCCCGAGCGGGATATGTTGTCGGTTATAAGGTGCATAAGGGTGCTTTTTCCCGCACCGTTGGGACCTAATATCGCATATGTTCCTTCCTTAAAGGTATAAGTGAATTTGTCCAGAGCAAGTTTCTCTCCGTAGTACTTGGAAAGATTCTCTATATAAAGTTCCATATGAAGCTCCTTTCATTACCTGCCATAACTAATTCTCTATCTTATGAAACGTAAACTTATCGGTTCCTATCTCGGATTTATCTATATAGTAATCCGGTTTATTATCCATATCGGATGCAAATATAATGTAATTGCCGACATCTGTAATAAAATTTCCTATTTTGCCCTTATTAATAAAATCCAACAAAACGGTTTCTATAATCTCATAATCCCAATTATATATATACAAAACCAAGTCCTGCTCACGCAGTGCTCGATAATCATCATTGCGATTATGTATTAAATATATGTAGTCGGGGTAAAATCTTGCTCCGCAGTACCCGTGATTATCAAATTTAATTGCCTTTTCCAATGTGACTTCACCTGTTTCAACATTGTACTTATATATCCCTTCATTCGTCAGATAGCAATATCCGTAATGCTTTCCCCAAAAACCGTTACCGGACCAGTTGTCCGCAATCTTTGTCAATGCACCTGTTTTACAGGAGTATGAGTATAAAAAGCATTCTGCTGTAGTATCCTGTTTATAAACTGTCAGATATATAATATCATCTACAACAATGAATCTTTGTATATTAAATATAATATCGTCCGTAAGTACAACCTCCGGTTTTGAATTATCATCAACCTTAACTCTGTATAGGTTGTTGTCATCGTTTGTAACGCCGATTGCTTGAACTCCGGGAGTGCCGATAATATAATAGAAGTATCCGTTATGGAAATAGCCGAAAGTACTAAAGCAAGAATTGTTCAGGACTTTAATTTCTTTATGATTTGTTCCGTCCATATTCATACAGTTCAGTGTGTTGACATAATAATCTCTTCTGGATATATAGTATATTTTATCTTTGTAATAACCTATTTGATAAGCGCCTGTATATGCGTTACAGTCTTCCGTGCTGTGATTACAGGCGGGTTTGTTGCACAGTTTTATATATTCGGTATTTCCTTTTTCCGAGTAATAGATATACTTTCTGATATTCATGTACATGCCGTAGGGGGTTACAAGATATAATGAAACAGAGGATTCTCCCTGTCTGAAAGCCGTGTAGTATTCTTCAGGTTTTTCATTGTCGGAGTTGCTTGTTATAGAAAATGAGCTTTCAGTATTATGTGAATCACTTTCCGGAACATAAGAGCAATTGCAGGATGTAAATAAAGATGCAATAAGAGCGAATAATATAAGTATAACTATCTTCTTTGACATGGTTTCGAACCTTTTTAATGTGTTTTTACAGAGTATACAACTTATATAATACAATATATTGTAAAGTTTTTATTGTCAAGAAAAGCGGCGCCGTTTGTTATCATAGCGAAAATATGTTAAATTATACACATCACGGAGGCAAATATGGAGCGATATATTTTTAAACAGGCCGAGCCCGTGTGGGCAGCCGGACTGCAAAATGGAATGAATATAAGGATGGGTTTTTACGCACAAGCAGGTAAAGGTAAAACATCGGTTAATCTTGCCTGCAGTACCGCTTATCAGATATATGTCAACAAAACTTTTGCGGCTGCAGGTCCCGCAAGAGCGGCACGCGGATATTACAGGGTGGATGAGATTGATATAACTTCTTATCTTAACAAAGACATAAACGATGTTGCCGTTATAGTATGGGGTTATTGTATAAACGCATATTCCTTCCTGGATCAACCGTCTTTTCTGACCTGTGAAATAGTTTGCGATAATGACGTGGTTGCAGCTACCGGAGTTAAGGGATTTTTTGCATATCTTTTAGATGATTACCTGAAAAAGGTACAAAGATACACATACCAGAGGGGCTTTGTGGAGTCTTATGTATTAGCTTCCGATTCCCGCGACTGGATGACCGGCGTGAATACTCATCAGGTAAGTCTGGAGATGTCCGGTAAGAAGGAATATATAACCAGAAATGTACTGTATCCCGAATATGAAAAGTTGTGTCCTATGGATAATGCCGTCGTAGGTAAACATAAACCTTGTAAACCCGAAACATACAGACTGCCCTGGCATCTGAAAATAGATAATCCTGACTATAAGCAGTATAAAACGGAAGAGTTGGATGAGAATATAAATGAGAGAATACAGCAGATTGAGTATGATACCGCTAATGCCGTAGAAACCGATATAAGTAACGGTATTTGCTTAAGCGAAAGCGAATATGCCGTTTATGAGTTTGAAAGAGAAGCCACCGGCTTTATATCTTTCCGTATTGTCTGCGAAGAAACCTGTGAGTTTTTGATGATTTATGATGAGATGCTCATAAACGGGGTACCCGATCCCATTCGCATACACGGCTTATGGGTAAATAAATATGTTCTGGAGCCGGGTGAATACAATTTGGTGTTTTTCGAACCGGTCAGTATGAAATACTTAAATGTCGTAATGTTCAGAGGTAGGGCACGTATCTGTTCTTTACATATGATTGAATACAAGCATGCGCCTGTAGATAAGGCTATTGATACAACCGATCCCGACCTTAAAAAAATATTTGATGCGGCTGTGGAAACTTACAGACAAAATGCACTGGACATATTCATGGACTGCCCTTCAAGAGAAAGAGCGGGGTGGCTGTGTGACAGTTTCTTTGCATCCAGAGTGGAATATTTCCTTACGGGTAAATCGTTGATTGAGAAGAACTTTTTGGAAAATTTCCTTCTTCCCGAATCTTATCCTTCCCTTCCCGAAGGCATGATTCCCATGTGCTATCCTGCCGACCATGTAAACAAAAACTTCATACCCAACTGGGCAATGTGGTTTGTACTGCAGCTGTATGAGTACAAAGAGAGAAGTAATGATATTCATATGGTTGCCGCATTTAAACCGAAGATATATGCTTTGTTGGAATATTTCGAAAGATTTCTGAATAAAGACGGTCTTTTGCAGAATCTGGAAAAATGGGTTTTCGTGGAATGGTCTTTTGCCAATAAACTGGTGCAGGATGTGAATTTCCCGACCAATATGCTTTATGCATTGATGTTGGAAAGGGTATCACAACTGTATGATGACAAAGATAAGCTGGTGCAGGCGGATGGTATCAGAAAGAAGATAAGAGAACTGTCATATGACGGGGAGTTTTTCCGTGACCGCATGGTATTTAAGAATGATGTGCTTGAAGTTTCGCACGAACGCACGGAAGTGTGCCAGTATTACGCATTCTTTACAAAAACGGCAACAAAGAAGAAATATCCGAAGTTATGGAAAACCCTTGTCAAGGATTTCGGACCGGACAGAGTGGAAAAGAAATTGCATCCGGAAATATATCCGGCAAATGCTTTCGTAGGTACATATCTTAGAATGGAACTGTTAACCGAACAGGGGTTGTATAAACAGTTGTTAAACGAATCGGTAGGATTTTTCAAGTACATGGCCGAAAGAACCGGTACATTGTGGGAGAATAAGACCGACGGTGCATCGTTAAATCACGGTTTTGCAGCTCATGCGGGCATATGGATATATAACGCGGTGGAAGCACTGAAAGAGCATATCTGAGCATTTAACGGCAAACAACAAAAGGGAGTTTGGTACCGAAATTATAAGTCTGATTGATTTTTCTCTATATGTGCAATAAAATCAAAGGGCATTATTTTAAAGTTGAACTTGAAAAAAGTGCCGCTATTTAGTATCATAAACATAGTCAGGAGGTGACCGGGATGATAAATAGGAATATTTCCGACAAATTAACAAGCCTTGCTAACCAAGTTCCTGTTGTGACTGTAATCGGACCCAGACAGTCGGGGAAAACTACTTTAGTCAAAAAATATTTTCCAAAATACAATTATGTCAATTTGGAAGATCCTACAAATAGAATGTTAGCAAAAGAAGATTATAAAGGTTTTTTTGAAATGTATAAAGAGCCGGTTATTATAGATGAAGTTCAAAGAGTACCCGAACTTCTTTCTGCAATACAAGTTATGGTAGATGAGGACAGAGGAAAGAATGGTCGCTTTATACTTACAGGGAGCCATCAACCAAGTTTACAAAGAGGAATTGCACAATCCCTGGCAGGCAGAACCGGTATTTTAACTTTACTTCCTTTAAGTATGAATGAACTTGCAGAAGAAGGATTATTAGAGGAGTTATCTACCGATAAATTACTTTTAAAAGGTTTCATGCCGGAACTTTATAGAGAAGGGACTAGAGAACCAATCGTTTATTATCGCGATTATTTAAATACTTATGTAGAAAAAGATTTACGGGCAATGTTAGAAATTAAAAATCTTGATAAATTTTTAAGGTTTTTAACTTTACTTGCAGGTAGGGTTGGACAGGTAGTAAATTTATCTGCTATGGCAGGAGATGTAGGGGTTTCATCTACAACTTTATCTGAATGGCTGTCTGTGCTCGAAGCCTCTTATATAGTATATAGATTAAGACCGTATTTTACTAATATTACAAAACAACAAATTAAATCACCAAAAATTTATTTCACGGAAATCGGGCTGGCATCTTATCTTTTGGGGATAGAAACAGAAAATCAAGTAAACCGAGATCCGCTACGAGGAAATCTTTTTGAAAATTTAATTGTTTCAGAGGTTCTGAAATCAAGGCTAAATAGAAATCAGAACCCGAATATCTATTATATGAGAACCTCTAAAGGTGTTGAGGTGGATTTGATTGTGAAAAAAGAGGAAAAATTA
The DNA here is from genome assembly GCA_022706885.1 of Bacillota bacterium. GTDB lineage: Bacteria > Bacillota > Clostridia > DUPQ01 > DUPQ01 > DUPQ01. The sequence continues at coordinate 12,479 of JAKJBR010000005.1, read as the reverse complement.
TATCCGTTTGAAATAAAGACATCCATGACACCTAATAAATCATTTTCAAGGCATTTATTATCTTTTGTTGAAGCAGAGAAGAATGCTCTAAAGCCAAGAATTATTTATACTGGACAATCCTATCCGCAATTTAACGGGGTCGAATATGTTAATTATAAAGATTTAGGAAATTTAATATGTAACATTTGATGAAGGGTTGATTTTCGCCCCACCGAGGCGAAAATTTAAAAGCGCCGGAAAGAAAAGAGAAATATTTAAATGGCAATCTTTGATATGATTACCAAAGACTTGAACTCAAAAATTCAATACAGAAAAAGTGAAAATATTGTTCAAGATTTAAAGGATATTATCGACTCTGCACAGCACTATGCGTGCCGAGTATGGTGCAGAATTGCTAAAAACCCTTGCTAAAGAAATGGAAAAATTTTATTGAAAAGGGCTTAATCAAAGAAATCTTTACTATTACGTCCGTTTTTATGATTAGTTTCCTCAAATTTTGAACGCAATGAGTTCAAAATCTCCGATACTCTCCTGTACACATTATCGCTGTTTATTACAAGTTCCGGATAAAGATGCGCGAGATTGGTATGAAAAGGACAGCGAAAAAAAGTGACACTATCACCGGATGAAAATGTATTGACAAGTAAAAGGCGCTGTGATATAAATTTCAGTATCTAAATGCTTCTATGAACTCACAAGGCTTGTAAAATCATTTCGGTTAGAGGTTTCATACCTAAGGGTTTCTTAGTTGTATAGGGTAAATTTTTTAATGGAGGACCAGATGAACAAAGGTACGGTAAAGTGGTTTAATTCCGAGAAAGGATATGGATTCATATCCAATGACGAAGGCGGAGACGATGTATTTGTACATTTCTCAGCTATTAACATTGATGGCTACAAGACTCTTAAAGAAGGACAAAAAGTCACTTTTGATGTAGAGGAAGATCCTAAGAACAGCAAAAAGCTTAGAGCAGCCAATGTTTGCTTAGTATAAGTAAACAAGATCTAAAACGCTGACCTAATCATATTAATATATAAGTAATTGAGTAAGAATGTGTTTTGAAGAACGGGTATCCGTTCTTTTTTTCTTACGGTAAATATAGTATACTTTCTGTATGACAACAAAAAAGGATGAGGATATGTTTAAAAACAAGAGTATTGAGGAATTTATTGATGCATTATCGTCAAAGCAGCCCGTACCGGGCGGAGGCGGAGCCAGTGCATTGGCAGGTACAATGGGAACGGCCTTGGCAAGTATGGTAGGTAATCTTACGCTGGGTAAAAAGCGATATGCCGATGTTCAGGAAGACATTATGATCTTACAGCAAAAAGTATCGGTTCTGACTGAAGAACTTATGGATCTTATTGACAAAGACGCGGAAGTTTTTCTTCCGTTATCGAAAGCCTATTCTTTGCCGAGTACCACCGATGAAGAAAAGGAGTATAAAGACAAAGTAATGGAAGAGGCTTTGAATACCGCCTGTTCAGTTCCTGTAAGTATTATGGAAAAATCCTACGAGATGCTGTTACTGTTAGGGGAGTATGCCGAAAAAGGTTCCAGAATAGCTATATCCGATGTGGCGGTTTCTGCGGTTATGCTGCGTGCGGCCATTACCGGAGCATCGGTAAATGTATTTATCAATACCAAGGCAATGAAAGATTGTAACAGAGCGGAGCAATTAAACAGTCATTGTGATGATATAATAGAGAAAGGCAAAAAACTTGCCGATGAAATATTCGAAAGGATAGAGAAAAATTTAAGGTGATATTATGGAAATCTTATACGGTAACGATGTGGTAAAAGCCTTATCGGACCAGATACGGAATCAACTGGCAACATTGTCGGGGTATATACCGCATCTGGCTATTGTAAGGGTGGGAGAGAAACCCGATGATATGGCTTATGAAAGAGGAGCGGTCAAGAGATTTGAAAAGCTGGGTTTGAGATGTACTGTACACGCTTTTCCCGAGAGTATTAATCACAAGGATTTTGCTTATGCATTCAAAAAAATCAATGACGATAATGATGTTGACGGTATTCTTCTTTTACGCCCGCTTCCGAAACATCTGGATGAAAAAGCCATAACCGAAATGATTAATCCTGTTAAGGATATTGACTGTATCAGCCCTATAAATATGGCAAAAGTGTTTTCCGGTGATGATACGGGATTTGCTCCGTGTACTGCCGAAGCGGTAATAGAAATGATAGATTATGCGGGAATTGATCTTACCGGTAAAAGAGCAACGATAGTAGGACGCTCTATGGTAATAGGAAAACCGGTAGCAATGATGCTGATGAAAAAGAATGCAACCATTACCGTGTGCCATACCCGGACGGCGGATATGCCGGCGGCATGTAAGAATGCCGAAGTACTTGTAGCTGCCGCAGGTAAGGCAAGGATGATAAACCGTAACCATGTATCCAAAGGGGCATATGTTTTTGATGTAGGCATAAATGTGGACGACGAGGGACGGTTATGCGGGGATGTGGATATAGAGGACATATCGGATATAGCGGCTTTATGTACTCCCGTTCCCAAAGGAGTAGGCACCGTTACCACTTCGGTGCTTGCAAAGCATGTTGTTAAAGCCGCAAAAATGAGAAGGGAAAAGAAATGATAAAATTTGACGATGTTAAGAAAAATACGGAAGTAAAGACATACATAGCTAAAGCCGATGAATCACTGATAGCTTTGGGTTATACCGAGCACAGTTTTGCTCATGTACTTAAAGTGGCAACAACCGCCAAGTATATATTGACAACACTGGGGTATTCCCAAAAGGAGATAGAGCTTGCACAGATTGCATGTTATCTGCATGATATAGGGAATCTTATCAACAGGGAAGACCATGCGCAAAGCGGCGCAATGCTGGCATTCAGAGTTTTAAAGGATATGAACGCAACACCCGATGAAATTGCTACGGTTATAACTGCCATAGGCAATCATGACGAGAGTACCGCTTATCCGGTCAATTGCGTTGCCGCCGCATTGATTATTGCAGATAAAACCGATGTCAGAAGAAGCAGAGTAAGAAATACCGATACGGCACATTTTGATATACATGACAGAGTAAACTATTCCGTTAAGAAATCCACGGTCAGGATAAATGAAGATAAGACGGAAATATGTTTAAGTCTCACAATAGATCCCAAGTATTACTCTGTATTGGAATACTTTGAGATATTCTTAGACAGAATGATATTATGCAGGAAAGCAGCGGAAAGCCTTAATCTGAAGTTTAAGATGAATATAAATGACAGACAAATACTGTAAAACAAATCAGCTAATATTAAATGGATTAATACGCATATAGATAAATATGTGCTTTTGTCACTGAAGAGCCGATGTTTTATTGCTATTATTTGTGCATATTCGAGGTGTGAAGTGGAAAAGATTTTGATTGTAATAACTATATTGATACTGATTGCCATGTTGGTAGGCTGTACCTTATCTAGCGGAGTCGGCGAGAAGAATACTTATGAAAAGATTACTGCTATGGAAGCTAAGAAGATGATGGATGAGAAAAGCGGATACATCATCTTGGATGTGAGGACCAAAGATGAGTATAAGGGGGGACATATACCCGGTGCGGTTCTTCTGCCTAATGAAAGTATAGGGAAGGATACAATAGATATATTACCCGACAAAGACCAAATCATTCTTATCTATTGCAGGTCCGGCAGACGCAGCAAGGAAGCAGCTGCCAAATTGGTTAATTTAGGATACACAAATATCTATGAGTTCGGCGGCATAATAGACTGGACTTATGATATAGTTAAAGACTGATTTTTACAGGGTTGATTGAGTATTTTTAAGCCTATAAACATAATTAGTGGGAATATTTTTGGACACATACGTACCATGACTAAATTGTAACGATATTTTATATTGTACACATAATCATGCGATGATAAAATGGATATGCGGAGGAAAAGAACAATGACACTTAAGCAATTTTACACATTGAAACTGTTTTTTATGATACTATTCTGGCCCTTTTTTGTTATAGCTAAAGTTGCGGGAATATGGAAGTAATAACCTATCAAAAAATAATCGTATAATGCACAATCAAAAAGGCATAAAGACACGCTTTTTTGTTTCATGATATAATATCAGCAATTCATTTAAGCAGAGGTGACAAGCATGTATAATCTTGATGAATATCTTATACCGTTATGGGAAGGTAATATAGTTTATGATGAATCGATAATGGTTGTAAGAAACCGAAACGGCAGTATTTCTTTACAACCTTTGGCATATAAAGCGACAAAGATTATTTCAGTAAAAAATGCCGCTCTTACCGTTACTTATGTGGAAGGAACCGATTATCTATTACAGGACGGAATGCTCAAGATACAGGATAACGGAAATATATTTGTTATGGATTATGATGACTATTTCCCTATAAATCCAAAGGAAGGTGAGGCTTTTTCAACATATTTCGGTTTTACAGTCTGGCATGAAGGAGCATATTTTCATGACAGGCAAATAGTAGTAACTTATGAGCATAAGGAAAGCGATATATATTTCCCCGGGATTGTTAAAGGCGATTTAGTTGTATTTGATAAATTGAGGAAAAAGGAAAACCTGAATATGTTGTTCCTCGGAGACAGCATAACTTTCGGCTGGAACAGTTCCGCTTTGGTGGATGTGGCTCCGTATCTTCCCTCGTGGGATAAACTGACCGCTTTAAGTATACAAAAGAGATACGGTTATGAGAAGGTTATAGAAGAGGATCAGGATTTTTCCGGTATAGGAAATATCAGGTATGTAAACACTGCGGTTTCGGGAACATCTATTACATGGGGACTGCAGAATGTGCAGGAATTGGTATGCAATTACAGACCTGACATGGTGTTTTTAGCCTTCGGTATGAATGCCGGCGGATTGGATGCTGCTACTTTTAAGGAGAGACTTAATAAGATTATTTACGAGATAAGAAAAGATAATTCCGATTGTTCCGTTGTTTTAGTCGCAACAACTTACCCAAATCCCAATCTCACACGAAAAACATTTTACATACAGGAGTATGTACATGTTTTGCATCAGGTTAAAGAGGAGTTGGGTAATATTGCGGTATCGGACATGTCCACTTTGCACAAGAAACTTTTAGATGTTAAACCCTATCACCACATGACGGGCAACAATATAAATCATCCGAATGATTTTCTGATGCGTCAGTATGCAATAGTGACATTGCATGCGTTGAAATAATAAAACTTGGGAGTTGACTGATTGACAATATGATGTTTTAATGATATTTTTTAGATAATATTCAAGAAAAGAGGCAGGAAATGATTCTTTAATTCGAGACAAAACATAACAGATAACAGGGGATACCCGTATTTATTATGTCTTGGAAAGAATAAGGATTATAACTGTCAAATATGTTTTATTGCAGCATCCGTTTTCATTCCATGACATACGGATTTTTTTGGGGGATTTTATGCTGCAGATTAAAGATTTATCCATATATATGAAGAATGACGGCAGACCTTTGGTAGAAAGGCTTACCATCAATTTGAACTCTAATGACAAAGTGGCTGTAATAGGCGAGGAAGGCAACGGCAAGAGTACTTTGCTTAGAGCAATTTATGATGTCGAAAGTATTTCTGATTATGCAGTCTGTGAAGGTGCTGTTTTTAAAAAACGGTGTATTATAGGGTATTTGCCACAGTTGCTTGAAGATAAATATCTGAACAGGAAATTGGGAGAATATTTTACCTTATTTCATGTAACCGATGCAAAAAATGCCGGACAATATGCAAGATTGTTGACGGAATTGGGGCTGGAAGTGGGGAAAGAGGATTATGCAAGGTTGCTTTCTACCTTCTCCGGAGGAGAAAAGATAAAGATTCAGCTTTTATCTATACTGCTATCATCGCCGGATGTGCTGCTACTGGATGAACCTACCAATGATATTGATATAGATACTCTTGTATGGCTGGAGACCTTTATAAACACCTGTAGAATTCCGGTAATGTATGTGTCCCATGATGAGATGCTTATTGAAAACACGGCTAATGTTATCTTACATATGGAAATGCACAAAAGAAAAAGTGAATGCAGCCACACAATATCACGCTTAAGTTACTCCGAATATATTAAAGTGAGGAAATATAATCTGGAAAAACAGGATCAGATTGCCTCCATGCAAAGAGCGGAATATGCAAAACAGATGGAGCGTTGGAAGAAGATTCATGATAAAGTGGAGAAAGATCAGGAGAACATATCCAGACAGGATCCCGAAAGCGGAAGATTGCTGAAGAAGAAAATGAAGTCGGTTAAATCACAGGAAAAAAGATTCATGCGTGAAAAAGAAGATTTTACGGAGTTTTCCGATGCCGAAGAAGCGATTTTCTTAAGATTTTATGACGGACAATATATAAATACATCAAAAAGGGTACTGGATATGGAATTGGATTATCTGAAGATAGGAGATATAGTACTTTCAGCCGATGTGAAATTGTATGTTAAAGGTGGGGAGCATATAGGTATATACGGAAAGAACGGAGCAGGTAAGACTACTTTATTGAGACAGATACTTAATCATATTGTACAGGACAATAATATCCGTTTAGGCTATATGCCGCAGGACTATACCGACAGTATGGATAATAGTCTTACATGTATTGAGTTTCTTGCCCCGAGCGGAACAAAAGCCGATATTACTAAAGCAAGACAGTATATGGGAGGTATGAAATTCACCGCTGATGAAATGATTGGTCCGATTTCCGGCTTGTCCGGCGGACAGAAAGCAAAACTTTATCTTTTAAAAATAGTACTGGATGGATGTAATGTGCTTGTGATGGACGAACCTACAAGGAATTTAAGTCCGTTATCCAATCCCGTGATACGTGAAAAACTGAAAGGTTTTAAAGGCACCATAATCGCCGTTTCCCATGACAGAAAGTTTCTAAACGAAGTGTGCGATAAGCGGTATGAACTGACGGATAAAGGACTTTTCATGACAGATATGACATGGTAAGCGTGTATGTTTTTTTTGAAAAATTTGCTTTTATACTATCAGACTAATAATCTCTTATTATTTTGTGATAGAATATATATACAGTTAATTTCGGAGGTTTAGCATGAGCATTAATCTGGTCCCCATGCCTAATGAGTTTCACACTGATTACAAACTTTTCTTTAGAAGAAACATATTGGAAAGCATTACGGTTGAATATGATTCGGAATATTCAGCCGAGGAATACTCTATTGTAATTGATGCTAAGGGAGCAACAATTAAGTGCTCCACGAAAGCGGGAGAGAACTATGCACATCAGACTTTAAGACAACTGGAATTCGGTTATTCCGGCAATATACCTTACCTTACAATTCATGATAAACCTGCTTTTTCCCACAGAGGTTTTCTAATTGATTGCTGCAGGCATTTCTTTACCGTGGAAGAGCTGAAGAAGATGATTGATGCCGCTGCGCTTTTTAAGTTTAATAAATTCCACTGGCATCTTACGGAAGACCAGGGATGGCGTATGGAGATAAAGAAATATCCTCTTCTTACCGAAAAAGGTTCGCAAAGACCGTATTCAAATTTCGGAAGGTATTATAATCCTAAGCCGTATGGCGGGTTTTATACTCAGGAAGAGATGAAGGATATTGTGGAGTATTGCAGAAAAAAGAGTATTGATGTAATACCGGAAATAGAGATACCCGGTCATTCGTCAGCCTGCCTTCACGCATATCCCCACCTGTCCTGTACAGGTAAGGAAGTACCGGTACGCACTCATGCGGGCATATTCAAGGATATCTTATGTGCGGGAAAAGAAGAGGTATATGAGTTTTTATTTAATGTCATAGATGAAATGACTGCTATTTTCCCGGGTGAATATATACATATCGGCGGAGATGAAGCCCCCAAGGACAGATGGAAAGAATGTCCGCATTGCAATAAAAAGATGAGGGAGCTCGGGTTGGAGAATTACGAGCAGCTGCAGGGATATATGCTGAACAGGATATATGACCATCTGCAAAAGAAAGGTAAACAAGCCATAACATGGAACGAGAGCTTACGCGGCGGTAATCTGGAAAAAGGTATAATTGTTCAGAATTGGATGGAAAAGAATGATGAGTGTACAATAAGAGCTTCACAAGGCGGTAAAGTAATTGTATCGGATTTCTTCCATTACTATGTTAATTATCCTTTGGGGATGACACCTCTTAAGAAAACATACATGTATGAACCTATACCTTCCAAGCTTCATGAGAATATGAAAAAAAATATCATCGGAGTGGAGACACCGGTATGGACGGAGTTTATTGATAATTTCGAGGATATGAGTAAAATGTGTTTCCCGCGAATGGCTGCAGTAGCGGAAACAGGCTGGACAAACAGGGATAAAAAGGATTATGTCGATTTTAAACTCAGACTTACTTACGTGATACGAATGATAGAAGAGATGGGATTAAAATATTCAGAAGAATCGCAGTGGGATCCGGGCTTTTTCCAATCGGCTAAACAGGTAATCAAATTTGCATACAATATGTACAACAAAGAGACTGTGAAAGCACTTAGAAAGTAAGCGCATCAATGGACAAAAAGGCGGTTGTATTATAAAATACATAGTTGAATACGGTATGTTATATACCTGAAAACAGAAAGGGTTAGATATGAAAAAAGCTGATATCGGCCTTATAGGCCTTGCCGTAATGGGCGAAAATTTGGTGCTCAACATGGAGAGTAAGGGATTTACCGTGGCTGTGTACAACAGAACGGTGGAAAAGGTGGAAAAATTCGTTCAGACAAGAGCGAAAGGTAAGAATATTATAGGTTGTTACAGTCTTTCTGAGCTTGTAGACAGTTTGAGAAAACCCAGAAAAGTTATGATTATGGTAAAAGCCGGTGCACCGGTGGACAATATGATAGATCAACTGATACCTCTTCTGGATAAGAATGACATTATAATTGACGGCGGAAATTCCAATTTCAACGATACCATAGCAAGAACCGAAAGAGTGGAAGCTGCCGGTCTTATGTATATCGGTACGGGAGTGAGCGGCGGGGAAGAAGGCGCCCTGACAGGTCCTTCTTTGATGCCGGGAGGCAGTGAAAGCGCATGGCCTCATGTAAAGGATATTTTCCAGTCCATAGCCGCCAAAGTGGAAGACGGCACACCCTGTTGCGATTGGGTAGGTGAAAACGGAGCCGGTCATTTTGTAAAGATGGTTCATAACGGTATTGAATACGGTGACATGGAACTTATCTGCGAGGCATATAACATAATGAAGACTCTTGTAGGTATGGATACCGACAGTATGCATAATGTTTTTGCCAAATGGAATGAAGGGGAACTGAATTCCTATCTTATAGAGATAACTGCGGATATACTGGCATTTAAGGAAAACAAAGAGCCGTTGGTGGAAAAGATTTTAGATAAAGCGGGACAGAAGGGTACAGGTAAATGGACAGCGATTTCCGCATTGGACGAAGGCGTACCCCTTACCCTCATAACCGAAGCGGTGTTTGCAAGATGCTTATCCGCTATGAAAGATGAAAGGGTTGAAGCAAGCCGCATTCTTAACGGTCCTACCGTGTCGTTTAATGAAAAACATGATGCTTTTATAGAAGATTTGAGAAAAGCTCTTTATCTCTCCAAGATAGTGTCTTACGCACAGGGTTACGCATTGATGAAAGCCGCTGCAGCATCTTATGACTGGCACCTTAATTACGGAGGCATAGCCCTTATGTGGAGAGGCGGATGCATTATCCGTTCGGCATTCTTGGGTAAGATAAAGCAGGCATATGATAACAATCCCGAAATATCCAATCTTTTGTTGGATCCTTTCTTCAAACAAAAGGCCGATGAGTGTCATCAAAGTTTAAGGAAGATAGTATCGGTATGTGCTCTTAACGGCATTCCCATACCGGCATTTGCCGCCGCACTGACATATTACGACGGTTACAGAAGCGAGAGATTGCCGGCGAATTTATTACAGGCACAAAGAGACTATTTCGGTGCACATACATATGAAAGAATCGACAGTGAAAGAGGAGTATTCTATCACACAAACTGGACGGGAAGGGGCGGAGAGACATCCGCATCTACATATAACGCGTAAGGAGGCGGGAAATGAAATTACCATTCAAGATTAATTTAAAAAATAAGGTTGTTGTGGTTACAGGTGCCGGAGGAGTATTATGTTCCATGTTTGCAGAAGCTCTTGCCGAAGCAGGTGCAAAAGTTGCACTTTTGGACCTTAATTATGATGCAGCCAAAAAAGTTTCCGACGAGATTAACGGTAAAGGCGGAATAACCATACCTGTTAAAGCCAATGTACTGGAAAAACAGAGTCTTCTGGAAGCCAAAGCCGCAGTTAATAAAAAGTTGGGAAAATGCGACATACTTATAAACGGAGCGGGCGGCAACAATCCCAGAGCAACAACCACAAAAGAGTATTTTTATCCCGAAGATACGGATACCGAAGGGTTGGTTACATTCTTTAATCTTGACCCTCAGGGAGTGGAGTTTGTGTTTAATCTCAATTTTATCGGTACACTGCTTCCGACACAGGTATTTGCTGAGGATATGGTGGGCAGAGAAGGTTGTACGATTATAAACATATCTTCTATGAATGCATTTACGCCGTTGACTAAGATACCGGCATATTCCGGTGCCAAAGCCGCCGTATCCAATTTCACGCAGTGGCTGGCCGTGCATTTTTCCAAAGTGGGTATCAGAGTAAATGCCATAGCCCCCGGCTTCTTTATAACCAAGCAAAATGAAGCTTTGCTGCTTAATAAAGACGGTTCGTTCACCGAAAGATCCAGAAAGATACTTGCAGCAACTCCTATGGACAGATTCGGAAAACCCGAAGAACTTATAGGGGCATTGCTTTATCTTGTGGATGAGCGGTCTTCCGGCTTTGTAAACGGAGTGGTTCTTCCGGTTGACGGAGGATTTTCGGCATACAGCGGGGTATAACATGAAAGCTTTAATAAAAAGAGCAGGTAATAAACCCATTTCGGATAGTGAACTTAGTAAGTACTTAGATGAAACCTTGTCAAGATTCACAGCGGGTAAAAAAGTGCAGAAAATACTGATTGTCCCGCCGGATTTTACCAGGTTCTATTCCATGTCCGGGAAAATTACTTCCATGCTTTATGCCAAGCTTAAAGACAGCTGTACAGTAAACATATTACCTGCCCTGGGAACACATATGCCCATGACAGAAAAGGAACTGAACGATATGTTTGAAGGCATTCCTCATGACAGGTTTTTCGTTCATGACTGGAAAAACGATGTCGTGAAGATAGGGGAAGTTCCGAAGGAATTCGTAAATGAAGTATCCGAAGGGCTGGTAAATGAGAAGATGGATGTGGAAGTAAATAAAATGTTTTTGGACAAGACATACGACCTCATTATTTCCGTCGGTCAGGTGGTACCTCATGAAGTTGTGGGCATGGCAAACTATACCAAGAATATTGTTGTGGGAATAGGCGGCAACAATATGATAAACAAATCTCACATGCTCGGAGCATTCTACGGAATGGAGAGAATGATGGGAAGAGACCACAGCCCGGTAAGAAAAGTATTTGATTATGCTCAGGAGAAATACTTATCTTCCTTTCCGCTTTTCTATATACTTACCGTAACAACTCAGAACGGACCGTCAGCCGATATTCATGCATTGTATGCGGGAAACGGTCGGGATGCTTTTGAAGCGGGCGTGAAAGACAGTCTGGAGAAAAACTTCACATTCCTGGATGAAGAACCTGAAAAAATGGTGGTTTATCTTGATGAAAGAGAATTTAAGACCACCTGGGTGGGAAACAAGGCAATATACCGAACCAGAATGGCCATTGCCGAAGGCGGGGAACTTATCATTCTTGCTCCCGAGGTAAAACGTTTCGGTGAAGACGACGAAAACGACAGACTTATAAGGAAGTACGGATATATAGGAAGAGAGAACATTCTGAAAAAAGTCGATGAAAATGACGATTTGAAGAATAATCTGTCGGTAGCCGCACATATAATTCACGGGTCCAGTGACGGAAAGTTCAATATATCTTATGCAGTAAGGCATATGACAAAAGAAGAAATTGAAAAGGCCAATTTCAAGTATCTCGATTATGATGAAACGGTAAAGAAATATGACCCTAAAAAACTTAAGGACGGATTCAATTATGTGAACGGAGAAAAAATATTCTACATTTCCAATCCCGCTTTAGGTTTATGGTCTTCAAGGAAGAAGTTTGAAGAACAGTGATATAGTCTAAGCTGTTTTGTAAGTTTACAAATTAATATATAAGAATAAGCAGATATAGTCTTAAAGTCATTCCGAGAGGGGTGACTTTTACTATGTAGCAGTGTTCACTTAATCAAACAGTATTACTTTATCCTTTGCGCAATGTATGTGCAAAATCAATATGCGGCATACCGATTAAAAATAATATTTTCATTATCTTATTGACACTTGGTGAAAAGGTCATATAATAACAGTTGAGTTTAGTATTACTTA
>JAKJBR010000070.1:0-4408 GCA_022706885.1 Bacillota bacterium | reverse complement strand
GGTCTGAATGAATATACGGATAAGGTTCCCGTCAGCGCATCGTTGATACGTTCTTTCAGCAAAAGATTTACCGAACAGGATAAAACCGAGATTGAACGCCTTCTAAAGGAAGCAAGAAAAAGTCTCAAGTAGAAAAGCTGTATAAATGCTTTACTTAGTAGCAATAAAAGTAATATAATAGGCGGTGATAACATCGCCTTGTTTGGTATGTAAGCAAAAGAAAAATAGGAAAACGGAGAGATGAATGAGAAAATCCTGTATAACAATCTTTTTTATAATAGCAATTATGCTTTCCATGACCGCATGTCATACCCAAAGCCCGACTGTAACCCCTGAACCTACCTTATCTGTTGAACCTACACAGACAGATTCGGCAAGTCCGACACCTACGGAGCAACCTGGCGAGAGCATTTCTCCCGAACCTACCGAGACTGTAAGTCCGGAAGAAATAGCAAGACGGGAGCGAGAACAGTTGGAGTTGCAGCGAAAAGAGCAGGATAAGGAGTTTTATGTACCGTTAAAACCGTTGGATAAAACAGGGCAAAAGCCCGACGGTGATGATGTCCGGGCTTTATACCTGGTGGATTCGGTTCTTACAAAAAATCACGGTTCTCAAGAACAGCCCGACTGGAGGTTTGTTCGTTGTGAAGATGCAAATGTACAGTTGTATAAAACATATGTGGAAGCATTGGCGGCTAACAACACGGAAAAGATAAATGAGTTGAAGTATCTTCAGGGCAGTCTGTCCGTTCTGGAAAGAGTTATAGGAATTATCTTAGGTACCGAGATGAATGCCGTGGTATTGAATATAAAGAGCGGTGACGGAGTTATCACCATGCCTATGCAGACGGAATGCATAAAGCAGGTTCAGACCGAAGTCGCCCGATTCGGCGATATTGAGTATGTACTCAACCTATTCAAAAGCTACGGTATTTATACAATAGGCAGGGTAACATCCTTCCAGGATAACACCCTTGCCAAATACAATGAATACCAGCATGCCATCAAAAATCCCGACGGAAGCATATGGCTGGATGATAACCGTTCGGCATGGGTAGATCCGAATGATGAGTGGGTTCAAAAATACAATATAGCTGCAGCAAAAGAAGCCGCGCTTGCGGGTTTTGACGAGATTAACTTCGATTATGTCCGATTTCCCGAGGGACGAAGATGGGGCGCCTACTATAACCAATACATGCTACTGCATGAGGGCAAGCGGTCGGATATAATAATACATGATTTTCTCAAAGATGCATATGAAGCCCTCCAGCCGTACAATGTAAATGTCAGTGCCGATATATTCGGCCTGGTAGCCAGACAGTGGGATTCGGAAGATTGTATAAAGATAGGACAGAACTGGTACAGAATAACCACTGTTGTGGACTATATATGTCCGATGATTTATCCCAGTCATTATTCTACCGGTTGGTACGGTTTTGAATATCCCGATAAGAATCCTTACGGAATGGTTTTAGGTGCAATGAAAGATTCAATAGAGAAAAATTCCGCTTTTGAAAACCCTGCCAAAATCCGCTTATGGATTCAGGACTTTACCGCAAAATATCTTTATCCCGCAGATGCCATCTATTATTACGGTTATGAGCAGGTATACGGTGAGGTAAGAGCTTTGAGAGAATTAGGAGATTTTACCTATATGTTCTGGAATAACGGTGTGGATTACAGTCCGGATAAATATGTTTTCCCGCAGGATACCGATAAATATCCCTTGAAAGACGGTGATAAAGACCCGATAGGCAGAACTCCGGCAATGGCTGCAAAAGAGTATCTTTCGGTAATGAGCAATATATATGATTCCAATCAATATATGCTTTACGTACTCACTCCGCTGGATGCAAGGGATTCCGACTATGATATGTGGAAGGATATTACCTTGCCCGGTTTAAAGGCGTATAAAATATCGGGATACACGGTTAATTCCTATACCGTTACCGATAGTGCGGGAAAAAATGCTGATGTTTCGGTCACTTTGCGATATACTAAAGGTGAAAGTACCGAGGAGATATACAAAACCGTTGTCTGGAAAACAGTGTTGGAGAACGGTATATGGAAGGTATATGCGGAGTTTTAGGAGGGTTGTTTTATGAAAGCCGTTATTTTAGCTGCCGGTAAAGGCAGAAGGATAGGTTCGGAAAAAGAGGGTACGCCCAAAGCAATGAGAATTGTTAACGGCAGACCTATGATTGAGTATGTGGTAAAGGAACTTTCCTTTGTAGAGGAAATCATTCTTGTGGTAGGATACAAAAAAGAACAGATTTATGAGCATCTGGGAGATAAATACTCCTATGCTGTACAGGAAGAGCAGCTGGGCACCGGGCATGCGGTAAAATGTGCAAGTGAGTTTTTTGCCGATTATGACGGACCGGTCCTTATAACCTTCGGAGATATGCCTCTTCTGACAACAAAGACATATAAAAAGGTTTTCAAAGCATACAACGACAGCATAAAGAAGAATAATCCCGCGGCATGTGTAATGCTTTCCGTTAATCTTAAAGATGAATCATTACCGTACGGCAGGGTAATACGTGACAGGAAAAGGTCCTTTGTGGAAATAGTGGAAGAGCCCGACTGCAACGAGGAGCAGAAGAAGATAAAGGAAGTGTTTTTCGGTGTTATGCTATTCAACGGAAAGAAACTTAACTGGATACTGAACCGTATGACCAACAATAATGCACAGAACGAATATTATCTTACCGACCTTCCCGCTTTGTTAAAGGAAGAGGGAGAGAGGATTAAAATATGCAGTATTAACGATCTCGAAGAAGTATATGGCGTCAATACTGTAGAGGACCTGAAAAGAGTGGAAGATATTATGAAAGCAAGAGGTGCAAATGATTAAGTTCGGAACCGGCGGATGGCGAGCCGTTATAGGAGACGGGTTTACCAAAGCAAACATACAGCTTCTGGTCCAGGGATTATGTGACAAAATTATTGCATCAAACAAACAGCATAAGCCGGTGATAATAGGGTATGACAGACGGTTTTTGTCCGATATAGGAGCCAAATGGGCGGCAGAAGTTTTCTGCGGTAACTCCATCGGAGTGCATTTCATATACAGGAATTCTCCCACCCCCCTTATAATGTTCCAGGTCAAACAGGAAAAAGCATATTACGGAATTGCCGTAACCGCAAGTCACAATCCCGCCATATACAACGGGGTAAAACTCTTCACCCAAGGCGGCAGAGATGCCTCTTTGGAAGTAACCGACGAGATTGAGCGGTATATAGAGAATGTGAAAAAAGTACATTGTATGCCTTTTGAGAAGGCCACGGAAGAGGGATTGTTGACGGTTATCGACCCCTTTAACGACTATATTGATGAAATAATGGGGTTTTTAGATAAATCCGCCATTATGAAAGCCCGACTGAGAGTGCTTTTAGATCCCATGTACGGAGTATCCAAAACATCATTACAGACCATATTGCTTACTTTAAGATGCGATGTCGACGTTATAAACGACAGACATGACACGCTGTTCGGCGGAAAACTGCCTTCACCCAGTGTTGCAACTTTGAGAAAACTTTCCACCATGGTTGTGGAAGAAGGTTACGATATAGGGTTAGGTACCGACGGTGATGCCGACAGATTGGGAGTAATCGACGATCAGGGCAGATTTATACATCCGAACGAGATATTGATGCTGCTTTACTACTATCTGGTAAAACACAAAGGCTGGAGGGGCGATGTTATCCGCAATATTGCCACAACCCACGTACTGGACGATATGGCAGCCGATTTCGGATATAAATGTCATGAAGTGCCCGTAGGTTTCAAGCATATAAGTGCAAAGATGGAAGAGACCGATGCCGTTATAGGGGGAGAGTCCAGCGGAGGATTGACTGTAAGAGGTCATATATTCGGTAAAGACGGAATATTTGCGGCTTCCTTACTCATAGAGATGATGGCGGTAACAAAAAAGAACCTGTCATTGATACTGAAAGAGATTTATGACAGATACGGATACAGGGTGATGTCTGAAAACTCCTATGCATTTAATTCTCAAGACAAAGAGCGACTTATTAAGATACTGTACCGTGACAGGTTAATTCCGGAATTTGCCGTTCCTGTTGAAAAATTAAGTTATGAAGACGGATTGAAGGTATATTTCAAAAACGGCGGTTGGCTGGTAGCAAGATTTTCCGGTTTTTGCCGAGATGCCCGATGAACAACAGGCGGATGACGTTTGCAACAGAATGAAAGGATTTTTGGGTATATAACTATGATACTGGTAACCGGAGGCTGCGGCTTTATAGGTTCGCATATAACCGATGCTTTGATTGAAAAGAAGTATAAGGTGCTGGTTATGGATAATTTAAGTTCCGGCAGCATGGAAAACTTAAACAGTAAAGCGCAGTTTGTAAAAGGAGATATAACAAATACCGAAGATAT
>JAKJBR010000069.1:0-4452 GCA_022706885.1 Bacillota bacterium | reverse complement strand
AAAGTACATTCTTTATATTTACCCGGTCTTTTTTCTTTGATTAAATCGGTATAGTCAATATCTTTGATAAAACATATATCCTGACTGTCCTTTTTATCCTTAACTGTTAAACGGATTTTAGCCGCAATATCTCTTACCTGTTCCTTATTCATATCCGATATTGGTAAAAGCAGTCTTGCCAACTGTTGTCTGCTCAGTCTGTAAAGAAAATATGACTGATCCTTTTCTTTGTTTTCCGATGTTCTTAAAATATAGCGGTCGGACACTTTATCATATTGTATGTTTGCATAATGACCGGTAGCCACATAGTCAATGCTCAGACTGTCCGCTTTGTCTGTAAGATTCTTAAGCTTAAAAGAACTGTTGCATAACACGCAGGGATTGGGTGTTTCTCCGCATATGTATGAGTCAACAAAATATGAAACTACGGTATCATTGAATTCTTTCTTTTTATCTTCTATATATAAAGGAATATCCAGTGTTTTTGCAATAGCCTTTGCATCTTCTGCCGAATTTAACTGATTATCCGACAAAATATATGTTATGCCATATACTTTATAGCCCTTCTCTTTAAGCAGATAAGCGGAAACGGCACTGTCCACACCGCCTGAAAGACCGATCAGTACCGAACCTTTGTATCGGTCACTTGCCACCGGCACCACCCGATTGGAATGTCGCATCGATAAATACCAATCCGTCGGATACGGTAAAGGATTTCAGATCTTTCAGTACCGATATATCCAGAGAAACGGTTTTTCCGATGTATTCGGAGAAAACACCTCTTACTTCACTGCCCAAATTGAAAAGATTGACAAAGTTCATGACATGTACCTCTCCGGTATATATATCATTTATCTTTACCATAAGTTTCCCGTCCTGCACTCCTTCAACGGTTGTATGAAGCGTAAACTTTGTCTTTGTTATTACCGATAAGGCCATATCGGGCAGATATGTCACCCCTTTTAATGCTTCACCGTCGAGATACACATCAATATACAACGAGTTGTCGGGTTGTATGTTAAATACCGCACTTTCCGCATAAAAAGCCTTAAGGTCATTCTTGGAAATATTGAACATAGCGGTAATTTCTTCCGAGGTGAAACCTACATTCTCCATTTTTATGGGCTTGTTTATATTCATTATAGCTTCTTCGGGTGTAGAGTAAGCACCTAACTCGTCGCTGCTTATTCCCATCTTTTCATACATGCTGAAAGTACCCTTTTGGACATCGGGCTTTTCTACGGGTTGTTCCATTTCATCCATAAAATGATTTACCGCTCTGGCGGTAAAATAGCCGCTGACTCCCCCGCTTAAAATAATGAGTACTGCTATGATTATAATCCAAACTTTGTTTTTCATCCGCCACCTCCTTGAAAATCAAACTACTCTATTTAACAAATCGCTCTTTTGCATTTCCGACACACAGATTATATATCAGTTTTTTTGCACATTCAATCGGGTATTCATCGTTATCCGCCCATTCTCCCACCACCGAGCATAATATTCTTCTGTAATAATCATGACGTGCATAAGACAGAAAACTGCGGCTGTCGGTAAGCATACCCAGACCCGCACCTAAGCAGGACAGCGAAGCCACATTCTTTATATTCTCCGCTATTCCTTCATAATGGTCCATATGCCACCAGGCAGCTCCGAATAAAACATCCCTAAAACTGCCGCATGCAGTAAGAGCCTGATAGTATGATGCGGGATTTAAAATATATACGACGGTTTTTGCCAGTTGATCACGCTTATCCATCTCGTCCAATAACCGCACAAAAGACACCGCATCCAATGAGTTGGAGGAAATGTCACACCCGCAATCCGGTCCGATTGATTCAAAAAGCCTGGTATTGGCATTTCTGTATACTCCTGTATGTATCTGCTGAGTTATATCTCTTTTTTTGTATTGGCCCGAAAGGTATACGAACATATAGCCTAAGAATTTTTTATAATCACCCATTTCAACTTCTTTGCCTTTCAGGGCATGCTTAAATGCCCTGTCGGCTGTTGCATAGTCAAAATCCGCATCCGCTTCATACTGTATTCCCACATCGGAAAGAGAGCATCCCTGTTCCGTAAAATAGTCCAGTCGCTTTTCTACGGCTTCACACAGCGATTTGAGGTCGGTTATATTTGTCTTTGATACTTTTTCCAGTCTCTTTATATACTCCGCATAATCCGGCTTGTTTATAAGAAGCACATTATCGGTTCTGAAAGTCGGCGCAACTACTGTTTTGAAAGACTTATCTGCTTTTATAAGTTTATGATATTGCAAATCATCTACAATATCATCTGTGGTCGCTATGTATATGACATTTGAAGAAGTTATGAGTTTTCTCGGACTTAACTTCTTTTGTTTTATAACGGCATTGGCTTTGTCCCAGATAGTTTTTGCATTCTCTTCCGAAATAGAGGTATCGGTATCAAAATATTGCTTTAATTCCATTGCTGACCAATGATATAAAGGGTTGCCGGGTGAGTGCTCTATAGCTTTACAATATGCGAAAAACTTATCTTTCCAACCGGCTTTTCCCGTTATATATTGCTCTTGGATGCCGAAAGCTCTCATCAGTCTCCACTTATAATGATCTTTTTCCAGCCACATAACACCGATATTGTCAAAAGGCTTATCCTCATATATTTCCTTGGGACTTAAATGGCAGTGATAATCCGCTATGGGAAGGTCTCTTGCCACCTCGTCGTATAAAAGTTGTCCCGCTTTTGAGTATATATACCGTGTTTTATTCATTCGTTGCCTCCACATGCCCCTGAATCCTCTGTATAATCATATCCAGAGCCACCAGATTATATCCGCCTTCTAAAACAATTATATCAGCATTTCTCTTTGACGGTTCCACAAACTGCTCGTGCATGGGTTTAACCGTGGCTAAATATTGGGTAACCACCGAATCCAGACTTCTGCCTCTCTCTTTTACATCGCGTAAAATCCTTCTTAATATTCTGACATCGGGATCGGTATCCACAAATATCCTTATATCCAGCATATTGAGCAGTTCGGGGTTCTGGAATATGAGTATGCCTTCCACTATTATAACTTTGGTAGGATCTATCTTACGCGTATCCTTTGTTCTTGTATGCTCGGAAAAGGAATATACGGGACATTCAATACTGTGACCGTTTTTTAACTGTTTTAAGTGTTTAATGAGAAGGTCGGTTTCAAAAGAATCGGGGTGATCGTAATTGGTCTTAACTCTTTCCTCAAAAGATATATCGTCCTGAGAGCGGTAGTAATTGTCATGGCTCATCACGCTTATATCCTTACCGAATCGTTCTTTTAGCCTGTTGGTAAGTGTAGTCTTTCCGCTTCCCGTTCCTCCCGCTATTCCGATTACCAGTATGTCCATGATAAACCCCTCTTTTAGTTTTATTATATCTATTATATATTACCTTTAACCGATGAATAACACGGCTTTGTTGTTAAACAACTCATTTTGAGTCGTCAAGCAATGTATTGGGGCCGTAAAAACCTTCCGGTCGGCTGTAAGTTATTACCCTTTCATATATTCTGTATTTGTCCGATACATAGAAATATCGCCTTTTCCCGTCCAGTACGGTTTCCATATAGACGGCCTTGCTGCGTTCGAGAGGCATTATGACCACATAATTTCTTTCATCCACTTCAATTATGATTTCTCTGTCTTTAGCATACTCTTTAACCTTATGAATCTTCTCTCTTTCGGTTATTGTCAAGAGTTTACCGCACATGACTTCAAAATTATATTTGTTAACCAGTACCGATTTGCCGTCATAACGCACAATAGCACCTTCCTGAATGCCTTTGGCTACAAAAGACACAACCTGCTTTTCATACATAAAATAGTCCACTCTGGAGGCTATTAAAAACCCTAAGAATATAAGGACCGCTACAAAAAGTATCAGTATTATCCATGTAAAGTACTTCATGATATCACCTTAACCATACATGTATGCAGAATAGAATATACAAAAATGCGGCAAGTCCCAATACAAGCGCTACCGTAAGACCTGCCAAAGCGGCATTAAGAAGCAACGATAAAGTTTCCTTTCTTGTCAAAGGAGTAGCTTTTTCGTTATTCGCATTCTGCAATCCGACGCCTTTTTGAAACCAGGGCATCCCTTCCACATTCATGGGAGCGATTACCCTGCCGTCATCATCGTCATATTTTTTCTTCTTAAACATCTCTATTTATCGTACAGATGGCAGCACACCACATGTCCGTTACCTACATCCTTAGGTTTGGGATCTTCTTTTTTACATCTTTCAAAGCAGTGTCTGCATCTGGTATGGAACTTGCATCCCGAAGGAGGATTTGCAGGCGAAGGAATACTTCCTTCCAGTATTATCCTCTTCATCTTGTAATCGGGATCGGGTACCGGTATGGCACTGAATAATGCCTGTGTATAGGGATGAAGCGGATCCTTGAATATATCTTTCTTAGATCCTGTCTC
>JAKJBR010000068.1:0-4485 GCA_022706885.1 Bacillota bacterium | reverse complement strand
TAATTAAACCAGATTATTCTTAGGATTTAAACACTTGTTAGCATTAATTACAGTAAAACGGAAGCTACTGCAAAACTAATTTCCGCATGCTCCTGTAGAACGGAACTTAGTTATGCAATCTAATATAACGGAAAAAAGGCAATAGAGATTATAAAAGAGCACAAGATACATCTGGTGCTTTTGGATATAATGATGCCGGAAGTGGACGGTATCACCGCAATGGTGGAGATAAGAAAGATAAGTAATGTCCCCATTATTCTTTTGACTGCAAAAAGTGAAGACAATGACAAAATACTGGGTCTGAATTTAGGAGCGGATGACTATATAACCAAGCCTTTCAATCCTGTAGAAGTATTAGCCAGGGTAAAATCGCAACTGAGAAGATATATGCACTTAGGTTCACAAACCAAGTCCCAAGCCGTAATAAGGATAGGAGATATCGAATTGGATGATGATGCCAAGACGGTAACGGTATCGGGAGAAGAGGTAAGTCTTACTCCGATAGAGTTTGATATATTAAGACTGCTCATGAAAAACCCCGGAAAAGTATATTCCACTAAACAGATTTATTCGGAAGTATGGGATGATGAACCGTACGGTGCGGAAAATACCGTTGCAGTACATGTAAGACACATAAGAGAAAAGATAGAAATAAACCCTGCGGAACCGAGATATTTCAAAGTAGTCTGGGGGCAGGGTTATAAGATGGAAAGGCGGAACAATCAATGAAGAACATTAAATACAGTTTATCAATGAAAATTATGGCATACATTCTTATCACGATAAGCGCATTTATCTTCGCGGTTTCGGTTTCCGCTTCTGTTTATATCAAAGTAAGTGATATAGACAGAAATCCCGAAACAGCTTTCTTCGAGAGCAATATATGCAAAGAGATAACCCATGATTATGCAAAGGAAGTCTATTACGGGTATTTTAAAGAGTACATGTTGACATATATGGACTGGCAGAAATCAGAAGATTATAAGCAGTATTATTCAAAAGAAAATACAAATTTCTTTTTTGCAATAACCGATAACTGGGGAAACAATGTGCTTTCCAGTTATACGGACACATACGGTTACAGGAATACTTTTGTCATGGAGCAGAACGGTTATACCGTAACGGCATTTGTGAGAAAGGATATAACGGCAGAGGATGATTATCTGTTTCCGTATCAAGCATACAATTTTGCATATGAGATACGACAATTTCTGATACCGATAGCATCAATATCTTTAATTGTAACTATTCTTTTGTTTATATACCTTATGTATTCGGCCGCTCATAAAAAAGGCAGCGATGTTCTTGAACAGTCCTTTATTGATAAAATTCCGCTCGGTCCGTTGCTTCTTCTGTGTGCGGGAGTTATGGTATCGGCTCATTTTGTACTCAGAGAAGTGGCAATAGCTTTGTATGAGGAATTTATGTTTGAAGAACTGATAATGCTTTTATCTTTCGGATTTGCATTCGCTTTTATATCGCTCATGATACTGATATCAAGTATTGCCGCCAGGATAAAACTTAAGACACTGTTCAGGAACACACTCATATACATTATCACAAAAGCGGTATTGGGATTTATACGGAAGATACTGGCCAATATATCTATTTTGTGGAAACTGCTTCTGGCAGTTACAGCATTAACAATTATTGAACTTATAATCATTGTTTTTTTCACTGCAAGAGGCGGTGTTGTACCGGTAGTTATCTGGCTTCTTTTAAGAGCAGGTATGATAGTACTGTTCTCTTTTGTCGCCGTTAACATGGCAGAAATAAAGAAAGGCGGAGAAGAGATATCCCGGGGGAATTTCCAATACAAGATAGACAACAAACATATGATGACAGATTTTAAGAGACATGCGGATAATCTTAACAACATTTCCGAAGGAATGTCCGATGCAATAAATGAGAAAATGAAATCGGAACATTTTAAAAGTGATCTCATAACCAATGTGTCGCATGATATAAAGACACCGCTGACATCCATAATCAATTATGTGGATCTGTTGGACAGACAAAATATTGATGACAGTACATCAAGAGAATATATTGAGGTGCTTAAAAAACAAAGTGCGAGACTTAAAAAACTTACCGAAGATTTAATTGAGGCATCAAAAGCCACATCGGGAGTTATAAAGGCAAATATGGAAAAACTCAATCTTAAAGAGATAATGAATCAGGCACTAGGCGAGTATTGTGCAAAGTTTACCGAAAACAACATAGAGCCTGTTATGAATGATTTCGATGAGGATATTTTTATTCGGGCAGACGGACGACTCATATGGAGAGTAATGGACAATATGATGGGAAATATCTGCAAGCACTCCCATCCCGGTACCAGAGCATATATAACCGTGGAAAAAAAGGACAATCGGGTAAATATCTGCTTTAAGAATGTATCAAAGGAAAAACTGAATATATCCGCGGAAGAACTCATGGAACGTTTTGTAAGAGGCGATTCGTCCAGAACAGGTGAAGGCAGCGGATTGGGATTGTCCATAGCCAAGAGTCTTACGGAAATAATGCAAGGCACAATGCAACTGGAAATAGAGGGTGACCTTTTCAAAGCCTGCCTTATATTCAATAAAGGTTGACTATTTTAAACAACCGCTTACCTGGAGGTTAACGGTATGGAAAACAACAAAAAAAGAAGCACTGTTTTATCCTTCGCATTAATAATAGTTATTATTGCAACGGCACTGATATCGGCATCTTGCAATAACCCTGTATTTATCCGGAATTCCTTTAACGCAACAACCTTCAACAGTGACATAGTCATAAAAAGAACGGACGGTCAGGAGCCTTTGAATATGCCGTACAGTTATTCCAAGGCTTTGCTGGATAACAGATTGTTATTTGAAGAAGAGATTATCGGCCTCAATATATCTTCCGTTAAGTATGAGTTTTGTGATGCCGGTATGAATATGTATGGTAACAGAGATGTTTTTGTAAATGAGGACAGCAGAGAAGTAAAAGCTGTTATGGATTCCGTAAAGTACTGTAAAGGTATAACAACATTGAGCGGTATTATATCCGACAAGGAAGACAGTAAAATAACCGTTTATGAAGGTTATTCCGCAAATCTGCTGACCGAAAGCTTACGGAACTATGTAATTATTCCCTCTACATTGAGCCGTCATATCAATAAAGAAATACCTGATAATGAGAAGGTACTGTTTATAGTAAATCCCGGTACAAACGGTTTGGCGTATTTTACCATAATAGGGGAATACACAACAAATAATGAGAAGGATACTTTGTATCTGTCCTATGAGGGATTTTGTAATATGGTTCGCGGAGGGCAGGAAGACATATCCGAGCATGTTGATTGTATGGAGATTGATGTAAACGAACAGGCTGACCTTAAAAATTTCTCATTTTTCTTAAGTGCATATTTCGCCGACATAAATGCGCCGGATCAGTATGAGAACAGGATAAACAGACTTAATGAACCTTATCCGTATTTGTTTGTAAACAGTGTGAATATAAAGCCGATATCTTTTACGGAAGACACAAACTTTAAAAAGAACATAATAACTGTCTCCAGAATCGACAAGAAGGAAAATCTTCTGATGTCGTATTTATACAGCGATGCATTGATTAAAGACTATTATGAATATTCACGGTACATAACCGACATAAATATAAGTACGGGCATAAAAGGAGTGAATTGGCGGGATTATCTGACACCTGCAGATTATAATGAATATGGCCTTTCGGTAGAACCTTTTGATGAATTCGGTAACCAATGGAGCGATTACCGTAACAAGTCGGGCAAGAATTGTGCCGACTACTTTTATCAACAGGCTGTTACAAGCATAAGTGAGATTAAAAAAATGAAAAGCAACTGCAAGATAACATTCTACTCTAACTATACCAACAGGGACCTTGTTGTTCAGAGAAAAGAAGACTATAAAGAGGCTGCATTTATGGGAGAAATTATGATAGCCCCTCCGATAAAAGGATATGCAATAATACCTGTAACAATGTATGAAGCTGCTCGCAATCGTCGCTATACGGATCACCATATTATAGAAATGGCCGAAATCAGTGCAGCCTATCTTGCAAGGAGTGCATTGCGTGTAGGATTTAAGGTAATAGGATATTATGAGGTGTCGGAAGAGCAAAAGGTTGAGGTGCCGGACAGAAAAGCGGAGGAGATAATGGTTGAGTTTTATGACCATACCGGTAATTTGATTAAGATGCCCGTGGTTGAGAAACCCGAGTATATATCTGACGGGTATGATGTGATATATCTGTCATATATAGGATACAATGACAGGTATGAGAGGGAACAGTTCAGGAACGAGTACATAGAATCTATAACTATAGAGACAAGAAGTGATGCCGATATCGCTCCGCTTATAAGATATCTGGAACAGTATTTTGCGCCTGCGACTGATGTTAAGAAATATGAGAAAGAGAAAAATGTACTGGGACTGGATTACGAATATTGCTATACAATAAAGGAAAAAGCTGATTAAC
>JAKJBR010000021.1:0-20443 GCA_022706885.1 Bacillota bacterium | reverse complement strand
TGTAACACTCTCCGGCATATTTATGTTCTTAAGTGTAAGCACATGGATAACGGCAAAAAGAAGCATATCCGAAGCGGAAAATGCATACACGACTATTGCCGTAGCTGCGGAAAACGAATTTGTAAAAAACGTAAGGGGTTTTGATACCGGGGTTTATGATTACAGTTCGCTTGTCGACCTATATGAAACTGCGGAGAAATCCGAGCATATAAAATATGTCGATATTCGCGATAAATGCATGGCGCAGAGTAATACTATAAAAACGATATCGTCGGGAATGGTAGACGAATATACACCCATAACCGCTGTAGATTACCCGTACGATCTTTCTGTTATAGTGGCTACATGTGTATCCGTGAAATATGACCTTGCATTTGAAATGAAAACTGCTCGGTCAGAAGACAACATGCCTATTTTAAGTGCTTATGCAAAACTTGAATTGGATTATAACGAATCTCCCGTACTCAGTGACGACTTTACATTTAGCAGGTATATAAATGTTCTTACATATCAATTCGATTCCGACTTAAGTGAATGTTTCAGAGTTGGAGAAAGATATATACTTTACGGCTCAAAAAGTTATATACAATATCCTAAAACGGAAAAATACAGAAACACGCCCGTACCGTTCTATCTCGAAACAATATTGCTCGACGATATCTATACTCGTGATGAAAACGACCCGAACTATGAGATAATAAAAGTTGAACCGCATATGCATGAGATTTTAGGTACTGACAGTAGTATTGTTATAACAATAAAGCACCCAACTAATCCTTCTACAAAAAGAATTGAAGAGTGCTATCTTCGCACATACAAGGATGACACATACATGGCATATGCAAGGCTTGACGGTACACTCGAACAGTTTTTGTCTTCCGATAAAGGGCAAAAATGGAAGAAGCATATAGAGGAATGTAAAACAACAGTAACTTCACTCAAGATGAATTTCACAGGGAATCTTGACAGTGTACTGCTTTTCAACCAGAATCTTGCATACATCACCGAGGGTAGGACCTTTACAAAAGAAGAATACTCGGAGGGAGCAAAGGTATGCATCATAAGTGCAGAGACCGCAAAGCACAGCGGCATAAAAGTGGGAGATAAAATAGATTTTAGATTCTGGTCAAACGGTTACATTCTATCTCTTCCTTTTAAAACGATATGGCAGTATACTCCATTCCGCAATGAATATGGATTCATTGGTGAAAGCATTTTCGAGGTTGTGGGCATATATAAGGCTGAGAATGTATGGAGTACAAACGAGTTCTTCTTAACTCCCAATAACGCTTTTGCTCCCAAAGGGTCGATAGAAGTACCGATTGAGCTTAATCTTCCAGACTTCACAACTAAACCAATTTATAGTATTGAAACAGGTGAATATATTCCTGCTACTACGGGTAAGTATCAAAGCATCCCCAATACCCGCTCATTTGTCATTAGGACCGGTCATATTGAAGATTTTGAAAAAGAGATGGAATCGCTGGGATACGGAGGAATGTTCTACTACTATGACCAGGGGTTTTCAGCGATAGCATCGGTTCTTAACTCTCTTAAGGAAAGTACAGCACTTCTTATGTATATATCCGTTGCTGTATGGATAGTGGTAATGTCGGCATTCTTTATCATAATGACTTCCAGAGCCGGAAAGACTGCAGGAATAATGATGTCTTTGGGAATGAATAGAAATCAGATATTTATGCATATGTTTACAATGTTTATGTGTATCATACTCATATCCGGAATTGTTAGCGGAGCTATAGGATACGGTATGTATGATAATATTGTGGGAAAAATATATCAGGAAGCAAAAGAGGACAATGTAAATCTTGATTTCAGCAGTTTCAAGACCGACCAAACCATATCCGGCACATATGATTCTTCACTTATTGAAAGTTTTGATATTAAAAAGTCACCGGGAACAGTACTGCTCATGTGCGGTATACAATTGATTGTACTGTCATTAGCTGCGGCAATAACGGCTAAGAGATATTCCATGAAGGAACCGTTGGAGCTGTTGAAAGGAAAAAGAGGAAAGAAGAAAAAATGAGCAGATTGTTTTTTATCATCAAATACGCACTTAAAAGAATGACAAGGGACTTTATTAAAACCCTCATACTCATTCTTGTAGCAGCGGCATTTACTATTCTTACCAGTGAGATTTCCTACTCGCTGGAAAGACAGTATGTAAAACTGGATGAAGCATATGCCAATATCGTTGTGGAAGGGTTTTTGTCGGAAAAAGACGGTTCCGAAGCAAAAGTATATTCAAAGTACATAAAAATGTTTGATCAGTCGCTGGGAGATTTCAGAGCTTACATAAAAGATGTATGTCTTAAAAGGTCGGTAAATTACATCCCTAATGAGTTGTTTGTGCTGCCGGACGGTGAAAGATATCCGCGTATTATAGGGATAACGAGGACAAAGGCGGATACTAATCTGCTTCCCATAAACGGTGTGGAAATTGAATACTTTGAAGATTATGACCAGTCGGTTTTTTTGACCGATTCAAAAGTATGTATTGTATCGGAGGCGTTAGCAAACAATACTCTGTCAGGTGTACCGGGAATAAACAAAGAAGGCTTTATTACCCTCTATGCACATATTGAACTTGCTACCAGGGAAAGAGATACGGTAAACATACCGTTAAAACTTAAAGTTATCGGAACATATACCAAAGGCGAAAAGGATATATATTGCCCGTGGCAGGTAATTGCCGAAACTTTGGGTTCCGTTCTTACCGGCGACTTATACAGCGAAGGGCTGAAATTTACCGTAACCGATAATACCTTGATTGATGAGTTTAAGACCAAGGCTTCAAAGACTTTTGTGCCGACAGGCTATATGGGAGCCGATAAGGATACTACAAAACAATATGCCTTAACCTTAATGGATGATCAACTTATACAGACCATTTCGCCTTTGAAAAAGAATATAAGTATGTTGGAAAAGGTTAAGCCTATCTTGTTTATACTGTCAGCGGCAATAGGGTTTATTGCCTGTATGCTGTTTATACGCAACAGAAAACCGGAATTTGCCAATATGAGAAGTATGGGTACACCCAAAGGAGTGGTCTTTTTTGAAGCATTCTTCGAGCAATCGCTGTTCGGCATTACGGGAACTTTGACAGGTATAGCAATATATTTCCTAATCCACGGAAAAGGAGCACTGTTTATTGTAGAAGACATACTCATTTTCTTAGTATGCTATCTTGCCGGTGCGACAATAGCGGTTATTAATATAACAAGAATTAATGTAATGAAAATAATGAAGGCAAAGGAATAGAAAGGAAAAAACAATGGAAACAAAACAGATATTATTGGAGTTGGATAATGTGGTATATGAATACAGTAACAAATATCAGACCGTTAGAGCGGTAAATGAGGTAAGTTACGAGTTTCATAAAGGGCGATTCTATGCTATTGTGGGAAAGTCCGGTTCGGGAAAGACTACTCTTCTATCCCTTCTTGCAGGGTTGGATGTGCCTAAAGAAGGAGCGGTAATATATCGGGAGAAGTCCACAAAAGATATGGACCGTGACAGATACAGAAGAGAAGATGTGGCGGTAATATATCAGGACTATAACCTGTTTCCTCTTCTTACCGCCATTGAGAATGTAATGTATCCTCTGCAACTTAGAGGAATGAACGAAAAGCAGGCAATGCGGAAAGCTTCGGAAAAGATAAAATCGGTAGGCATGGATGAAAGCTTCCATAAGAGATTTCCTTCCATGCTTTCGGGAGGAGAGCAGCAAAGAATAGCCATAGCCAGAGCTCTTGCATCGGGAGCACAGATAATATTGGCAGACGAGCCTACCGGTAATTTAGATTCCGAGAACGGTAAGAATATAATTGGGACGCTGAAAAAGCTTGCCCATGAAGAAGACTACTGTGTAATTGTGGTTACCCATGACTTGGAGATATCCACCGATGCGGACGAAGTTTTAAGCATGAGAGACGGAAAACTGATTGATAAATAGCTTCTTTACGCCCCCGGATATAATCATGCTATAATATCATTATCACATGGTGAAAGGGAGGTGTTGTTATGTCAAAGCGGGAAACTGCAAAAAGAACAGATACGGTTCGCTATTTAAAGTGGAATAATGATACTATCGGCATAATTGATGAGACAAATGCTGTTACTTTCACTGAGCCGAGATATAACAAGGTGGTAACTCTGTATACACACGGTGCCTCATTATGGACACCTGAACAGTTTACGGAATTTCTTACAGAACGCACCGTAAGCCATGACCGCCGCGATATTGAACGCATACTGTTTCGTTGCGGTCTTTCTCGGTATGATGTTTTGCGTATATGCGAGATTACAAGAGGTATCCATCCGAAAGATTTACTGTGGATTGCAAACGATGAAAAAGAGACATTGGATGTTGTGATGACGGATGTGTTCTCGTCCGTCTTTCTGCAAAGTATTGATTTAACGGGAGACAGTATAGATACACCTGAGGGCTATAACATTAAACGATACGGCGTTTTTGACGGCAGGTACGGCATCTATAAGCAACGCATCAATCCGCTTGTTACCGATGTGGAGTCGGAGATAGCGGTCTATCATCTTGCAAAGCGCTTAGGCGTTCCGTGCTGTCCGGCAATACGTGCAGATAAAGACACCGTATTTTCCACATTTCTATATGATTTTTCAAAGGAGTATATTGTTCATTTCCGCCGTCTGCTTAAAGGAGAGCGGTCGGATAACGAGTATAGAAATCTTATTGAAGTGCGCCCTAAGTTCAAAGAGGATATTGCACGGATGATTCTTCTGGACTTCATTACACGTCAGGACGACAGACATCTTTCAAACATGGCTATTAAGATTAGCGGCAACAGGGAGAGTTTCTATCCTCTCTATGATAACGGCAGAAGTCTGTTTTATGAAGATACCGAGGAAATGGTCGAAAAAGCAATTAAGGATATTGCAGGCTATTCAACGGTTTTCGGTTATTCCGGCACCTATTGGGAGCATGTACAGGATATCGCTGCCAAAATAAATATAGCGGATTTGATTAATCTGAATATTACAAAAGCGGAAGTTGAAATCATACTCAAACAGGCAGGCTTCGTTTCCTATCGCTTGGAAGGTGCAACGGAATGGGTCGTTAAGTCAATTAATATGCTGAAAGAAATAAACAGGTAGTGGAGATTTACCTATCTGTTCTTTACATGGTGAAGAGAAATACATATTGAGAAATAGAGGAAAATAAGAGTAATTTTCTTGTATTTATGAACTTTTTGTAAACAATGCCGGTGAATTTGTAAACAATTTATGAACAACGGCAATTATGGAAATTAAAGGCATATAATATAACACAAGTGATGTTCAGCTTACATATAGTGTTTGAAGGTATAAAGAATGTGAGGTTTGATATGAAAAAGAAGAAATTTATAGTTTGTTTTACGGCAGTACTTATACTGATAACCGTTTTCAGCGTTACATTGCTTACAGGTTCTGAAGCGGAAAATCATATAAGTATTAACGGAATACCGCAAGAAATTGAAATGATGCAGGGAGTAACCGGTAGCAATGATAGTCCTTTGGTAAAAATGACAACATCAGAGGATCTTCAGAGAATCTATGACTCTATGGATCCCATAACGGGACAACCGACATATCTGCCACCGGTTATGGTTAAACTTTCTGAAGATGAGGAATATCAAGTGGCTGAAAGATGCACACTGACATGTGTTATTGATGAAAACACTTCATATGACCTAAAATTTAAGTATGTAGTGAGAGATGGTAAAAAGATATTAATTCACGGAGGTGAAGTATATTCATCATTTGAAATTCCGAGCAGCGATAATTATGCTATAGCATGTGGCGGTCTTATATATCTTCTTGATTTGAATGAAGGAACTCTTGTTATGTATAACAGTAAGGAAGCGGGGGGATATTCGTTCTATACCTATAATAAAACGATATACAGAAAAGTATGGGCTAGCAAGCCTTCTTTCAATCCCAGCGGAACAAAAATGCTTTACTACACGGAAAGAGCAAATAACGAAGTAGGTAGTATATGGGTAATGGATAATGAAACGAAAACCGAGAAACCTATACCGAATACTACAGCATACAATCGGGTGCTGCAGTGGGTTAATGATGATGTAGCATATATAAAGACAGCATATGAAGTATTAAGAATAGATACTTCCAAATACACATCTCAGTCTATTTATAGCGATAATGGTAATCCACTCTGTGATACCGTTCTTTCCTATCCGTATATGTTTGTGTCTGATTTGAAAGGCTCCAGGATATATAACCTGGAAGATGGTAGCATAAGGGAATATGACGATTCAAGGTATTCACACTGTGCAGCTGCCGTGTCCGGTTTCGGTAATATGGCTTTACTTGTATACGGTATGCCAAAAGAAAATATTGGCACCTATAGAGAAGCGGTAGTACTTGATTTGGCAACGGGGAAAGACTGTGTAATATCGGTAAATGAAAAGGATATAATTGGACTGTTTCTTCCATACAATGATGTAAAAGCAAAACTGGATGTTCAAATTGATGGGAATACATATAATCAGGTTTCCTACTTCATAGAGTACAGCAGTTTAGTTTTTGATTAGCGAGGAAATTTGGCAAAAGCAGAAGTTTCAATGTTTTGTCCCCGTTTTGCCTCTCAAAGTTATTATTTCAGATATTTGAATATAAAAGGCACAAAATGTGTGAATTTATGAACTTTTTGTAAACAATGCCGTGAATTTGTAAACAATTTATGAACAAAGCAATTTGCTGATCTTAAAGGTATATAATGGAACACAGAAGTTACTTTTAGTTAACATATAATATTTATAATTAACAAAGAATGTGAGGTTTGATATGAAAAAGAGGTTCATTGTTCAGTTTGTAGCAATATTTGTATTGCTGTCTATTTTAGTTGCTCCGGTGTTTACGGGATATGCTAATACCGATGTAAAGAATACAAAAGCTCAGACACAGAATGTAAAAAGACCGGAGACAGACTTTATTATAGATTTTTCCAAAGATAAGTTTGATAAGGTAGAGGCTTTTGTGGACGGAAACTATGTTGATATTACCGACTGCTGGAATTCCTTCCAAAGGTTCATAAGTGCTTCATGGTTCAGGTATTATACGCCTGAAAAGCGTGTTTTAGCCACAGAGCCGAGGATAGATGAAAACAGTAAATGTATAAAATTTACAAAAGATAATGAGGTATATTACGGTACGGCGTATCCGTTAACCCATAATGCATTCGGCGGATATGATGGTTTTCATGTTTGGCATGACCATGTTATGTATAGATATGCAGTATCTAATATTACGCTATTTCACAGAGTTTTTGATTATATCGGTTATTGGGAAATAAACAATTGGACCAACCAGAAGAACACTATTATTAAAGCAAGTGTATATGATATGATGTGTGACAGTCCGTTGCTCATAAGAAAAATGAACAGATCAGGTGACTTATACTACTGGGGGCAGGAAAAATATGCGGTTGTGTCCGCTATAGCCAATCACTATACAAAAACATTGGAGCAGAAACCCGATAATTTAATTAAGTACGGAATAAGGCGTCATTATACCTATGTGTATTCATCAATAACCGAAATTGATGTAACGCTATACGCACAATCTCTTTGGCAGAAAGGTCTATATGCCCATATAAGAATGAACGATGAGGAAGTGTGGCTTGTTTTAGACACTTGCGTAAAGGATATACAGGCTGAATTGAATAATTGTGATTACTATAAAGTGCCTGCTCTTACAAAAGATATGGCTGCACTTAAATTAAACGGATACGATAAGGTTACATTAATCAACAACGACAAAGAATATGATATTACAAATATGTGGTTCGTGAATTTCGATAATAAGGGTCTTTGTGATTGGGCGGAATATGCTAAAGCGGCCCCCTTAAAAACGGACTGTAAGATTATTCTTGAAAAAGAAGGTGAAAAGCTTGTAATGAATGTTGCAAGAACATATGAATATGCAGTAATAGAAGGCAAAGGACTGTATGTTTTACCGCATATTGAATCAATAATTGATGCTGTTTTGCAGTCGGATTTACACGAAGCAACAGATACCTTGGTTAAAAAGAGCGTTTTGTATAAGACATATAGATCTTCCTTTGTATTTCGCAGATTTTTTTCAGAGGAGAGCAAGGGCTATTTCTACGAGGAAACCTTTCAACCTGCTAACTCTTTGATAATAAGATACGTGGAAACACTGCCCGGAAAACCTGACATAGAAACATATAAATGGGTAGAAATAGATTTTCTTTACAAAGCTGACAGTATCAAAATGACTGTTTGGAGAATAGATGATTACGGTGATGTAGGGTATGTAAATCTGTCCGGAGAAGGTGCGGATATATGGTATAAGATACAGGACGCGTATATGATGTTTTCATATAACGGTTGCGATGCCGTGGGTGATCCGTGGGTGCGTCTTAACTTTCTTCCGGAATATACGATGGTTCCGGACAGTATGAGTAAATAGAAACGGTCGGATATATGAAATCATGTGGATGATTGGAGAAAAGAAAGATAAAGAAAAATTCAAAACGGAGGAATTTATGAACTTTTTGTAAACAATGCCGTGAATTTGTAAACAATTTATGAACAAAGCAATTTGCTGATCTTAAAGGTATATAATGGAACACAGAAGTTACTTTTAGTTAACATATAATATTTATAATTAACAAAGAATGTGAGGTTTGATATGAAAAAGAGGTTCATTGTTCAGTTTGTAGCAATATTTGTATTGCTGTCTGTTTTAGTTGCTCCGGTGTTTACGGGGTATGCAAAAGGAGACACACAGGATTCACAATCGGAAGCTTCTTCGGAGGTAACGGAAATCTCTTGGGATAACAGAAACACAATACATGCCTGTGTCTCAGTCGGAGTCATAAGAGGAGAAGGAGGCCTTATTGAGGATGAGTATTGGTTAAGAAATACCACAAGAGCACAGGGATTGTTGATAGGTTTACGGTTACGCGGATTGGAAGACAGTGCGCGATTCTATAAAGGTACATATAGTTTTAACGATATGCCGGGCTTGAATAAAGCATACTGGAGCCCTATTTTAGCTTATGCATATGAGCATCCGGAATTGGGCCTTGTTACTGATGTCAAGTCAGGTTTCCGACCGTCGGAGGTTTTGACCGGAAATGAGTTTGCAAAGATAATTATGGAGGCGTTGGGTTATAAGCAAGGCGTGGATTTTGAAAGCGCCGATGTAAGATCCTTTGCTCAATCAAAGGGATTAACCGTAAAAGAAGGTAAAGTTACAAATCAGGATTTTACCGTAGTATTACAGCAAGCATTGAAGTTGAATAATAAAGAAGGGAAATTATTCATAGAGGATTTATATCAAAAAGGTGCTCTGTATGACCGAAGAGAGGTAAAAGCTGCTCCCGGAACCGACCCTGCTATACCTTATGCTGCCAGAATGCGGTTATTTTACTATGAAGGCGGATGGTTACAATTGCACGCCAGCGACCAATACGGTCAGAGAATATTACCTCCGAAAGGCACATTCAGCAGTTCGGACACATCAAAAATTGTCTTGGGCGACCAAAGACCGGGTGTTATTGCTACAACGGATGTCAGTGTTGATGCATACGGAGTTACTTCCGGTATAAATACCGCAGTTGTAACCTTCAAGTCCGATGACGGAAAATGGAATTTAAGTACCGAAGTGACTGTGGTAGGTAAAAGTGATGTTAATGTTTTTACCGATATCAGATACGAGCAGGATTATCAGGCATTGATGGTAGGAAAAACAATGAAACTTAGGAAATTTTCTTTGATAGACAGTCTGGGGAATTTTGTAAATCTCAGCTTTCATCAATATTATCTTGAAGTGAGAAGGGCGGATGACAATGACCCTTACGGAACGGGTGATTCGGCGGTTTTTGAAATAGGAAGACAGGAAATAAATGAGCACTATACATATATTACCGCAAAAAAAGCCGGAACGGAGACACTTAAGATTGTTGCCTGCAAAGGCGGTATGCCCGGCTCCGGTAACCCGAATTATATAGAAGCGGTGAAGGAGTTTACTCTGACAGCAGTCAATGATACGGATATTGTCGGATGCAAGGTAGATTTCTTATACGGCAAGAATTTCATGTATGCGGGAAAATTATCCGAAGACCATAATCTGAAGATAAAAGTCAGCGGAGCAACTGTAAACAGGATGATTGTTCAGATACAGTCTACAGATGAAGTAGCGCTACCGGATGCTTTTAGTTACAAGGTTGATGTGGATAACATTGCGGTATCAACTGAAAAAAGCGAAATTGTGACGGTAAGACCGGTTACGGAAGATATGGAAGCCAAAATAAAGGTTATAGGGAAGCGCGGTTATGTAATAGGCGTATTTCCGTTCCAATTAAAAGTCGATGCTCCGAAAGTGCATTACCTGTATATGTCCGCTTTTAACAAGGATTATGTGGATGTATATGCTTATGACCAATACGGTAAAAGTATAGCGGTACCAAAAGGAACCATAACCAGTTCCGATCCGGATAAAATAGCTATTACCGGTACAAGAGAAGGCTATAATCCGTATGACCTTTGTTATAACATATCCTCTGTAGGAGACGGTCCGAACACCGCGACAATTACTTATGTTACCGATGACGGACTGTTTAAAGCCGAGGTGACGGTTACCAGGTAATATTTTAGGGAAAAAAGAGTGAAATCCGGAATAACAAAAGTTTTGTCCGTATTTTACTGTTGCTTCCGGTAATCACATTATGACCTTGCCCGTCTGTTATAAAGTTCTATGATTCCGAAGGAAACTTATCTGCAAAGCAGGTTTGTGAAGGAACAATTATAAGTTTTAATGTCTTGGGTTTTGCAGGCATTGAGTGATTAAACTATTTAATATTCCTATAAAATAAGAGGTTATAACTGTTATTCCACAGCTATAACCTTACTTAGTTTAACGGATATTATGTAAGCCAGTATACAGGATACTATGTCTTTCAGCAGGTAGGGTAATGATACTGTAAGTGCCGTTTGTATGAAAGGTTTACCCGTTATTATCATAAACTGAATAATGCCGCATAAGTGGCAGGTTAAAAGACCGGCAATACATATCGCTATTGCAGCTATTCTGTTCTTTACATTTTTTGCAGCTGCACAAAGCAACACGAAAGGTATGAATCCGAATATGAAACCGCCCGTTACTCCGAATAAAGTACCGAACCCGCTTCTTAAGCCGGAGAATACCGGAATACCTATTGTGCCTATTGTGATGTACAGGCTTACGGACAAGGTGCCCGCCTTAATACCTAACAGTAAGCCCGTTATAGCTATGGCCAGAGTCTGCAATGTAGCCGGAACGCCTGAAGGCATAGGTATTGCCAGTTGGGACATAACCGCTATTATTGCGGTGAATATTCCCGTATATGCTATTTGTTTTGTTCGCGTCATCATTTTATTCATTATACACTATCTTGGGGTGCTTAGTGTGTAAATATGCCTGATATTATGATAAAATCAATTTCTGACAGGGAGGGTGCAATTGTCCAGAGTATGTCAAAACTGCAGGTTGCGAGTTTCGGATAAAGCCAAATATTGCAGAAAATGCGGATCTCCCATAGGTATTACCAATGTACCGGAGTATTCGGCTGCCGAAAACATGATGCAGTTCAGCAAGCCTTTAGAGAAAAGCAGAAACAGGCTGGGGCTTACGGGCTTAAAGTATATGCTTATCGATTTACGAAAGGGCTTGAGAAGAACTACTTATCTTATCCCTGTATTTGCAGTAGCAGTCATATGGATTGCGGTAAGTCTTCTCTTCTCTGCAGGGATTGATACGGTTTTTTTAAGGATACTTTCCTTTTTTACTTATGCCGATGCCGGGATGAACGGAGGATTCTTGGGGCTTACAGGAGGTATTTTAGGCAAAATG
Source organism: Bacillota bacterium (assembly GCA_022706885.1). Taxonomy (GTDB): domain Bacteria; phylum Bacillota; class Clostridia; order DUPQ01; family DUPQ01; genus DUPQ01. The sequence continues at coordinate 8,521 of JAKJBR010000021.1, read as the reverse complement.
GCATATGCATATTTTATTGTAATGCTGCTGACACCTCTGTATTCGTTGCAGAAACCTTTTAAGGGTGTAATTCCGGGGGCAAAAACATATATCTCTCAGTCTTTTCGTTTTAAAACACTGAAGGATGTATATGTGTTTATTCTCGGCATGGGTTTTTCCTTTATGGCATACAATATGCTGACCGGTGACAATGCGTGGACAAAAAGCATTATTTCCTTAATAATTGCGGTTATATTTTTCAGAGGTATGGGTAAAAAGTACGGTTTTACTTGGGATGTTTTCCACAGGGTATTTTCCGATTCAAGAGACGAGGATACAACATTGAAGGCAATGGGGGGATATGTTACCGGTCTTTTACTGGCCGTTCCTACCTTTTTGTTTAATTTTCCGTTTTTGTCATACTATATCGGTATTGTGCTGATTGTGATATTTCTTGTTTTAAAGTTTATCGAATTTATTATGCTTCACAAAGCCGATTTTAAACGTATATTCCCGATTATCCTTGTTTGTATGATGTTGCTTTATCCGTTAAGTGCTTTATCCGCACCGGTAACAAGTGAGATAAGAGGAGTATGGATATTGCAGGATGTCAAGCTGGTTAATCCCGATACCAAAAAAAATCCTAAAGACAACACATATGTATCGGACGGATATATACGGAAACAATATTCCGCGGATTCACAATATACCATTGAATACTTTTGGAAGAGTCTGCCGAAAAAAATACATGCAGGTGATGAATCAAGAGTGATGATAGAAACGAGACTGGTTTATACATCGGCTGAGGAAACGGCACTGAAAACACAGTTGAACTCGGCTATGTTCATAACGTATAAACCCAATCCCAAAGAACCGGAAGTTAATAAGTATTTTCCCGGAAGCCGTGATTTTTCCGTTGAAGGAGTTTTTACCGAGCTTCAGCAGGAGCATACCGCTTTTTTCCTGAAAATCACCGATTATTACGAACTCTATGACTTGCTGACCAAGAACAACTGCCACTTAACCGTTTCGGTACAGGCTTCATTCGGAGGCAGGGTGGAGTATATATACAGACTTCAACGAACGCCTGTTGACGGTTTTCTTACATGGTTGGCGGGTGACGGGACCGCATATGATCATTTAGGGCCTTTAGGAACGGTTTTTTCCAATGTAGCATCGGTTACCGCATCCATGTTGTGTGCCGCCGTAGCGGTAGGATCACTTACGTTGAAGAGAAAGAAAGGTTTACTGACCGATGTAAAGAGAACGGATAAGAAAGAGGAGATACCTGAAGAGAAGTATACCGACATCCGGACAGAAAGTGATTTTGCCGATAATCTTGTAAATCTCTATGAAATATTTTCCAATGCTTTTGCAGCCGGATGGCCCAAATACAGAGAGGTACTTACAAAGACTCTTTCAAGAAGTAAAGATAATGCGGTTGCATACAAAAGTGTCGGTGCAATAGAATCCTCAATAAGCACCTACTTCAACAGTCTGTCCGGCATTACCAACAGTCTGGCAGCTTTGGGGTACAACAATGATTCACTTGGTCTGCAGCAGCGGGGCGAAGAGATAACCAATGCCACAGGCAAGATAGTATATGCAAACTATGTCTTCCAGAGTCTTGCATCGGGTACATCGTACAGTGCATTTATGGAGCTTGCAAACGCATTTGCTCTGGAAAACACCAAAGCGGGAGTAATTGCCAGTCCTTCAATACATTTAAGAGGAATAATGACTCTTGTTTTGGATTCGATAAGCGATGCGCAAAATGCATACAAAAACGCCGTTAACGGAAGATACGGAGAAAAGATAAGGAGCATGGTAAAAGACGGCGAACTTACTTATAAATCTATTCAGGCATTTGCCGATACCGTAATCAAAGCGGAGGAAACCGATAAATTGTACGAAAGAGTGCCGGCCGGTATTGTTACATCTAAAGACCGGAAATATCTTTCGAGCTATACCGCCTGTGCCACCGAAAGGGCGGCTAAACAGGCTCAAGGTGCCGCTTTCAGACATGAAAACACATCACTGGTGGTCAGCAGTCTGTTTGACTGGCAGGAGGAGGAATAATGTTCTATATCTTAAGTGCACATGACTATTCGGCCCTTATAGCCCTATCTGATATAAAGCAGAACTATATCTCGCAGGCGGTATATAATCCGGACATAAACAGTAAGACCTCTTTTACGCGGGCAAAAAGCGAATTATCGAAATTGGGGTTGGTGAAAAAGGGAGTAATAACAACTACCGGCCGACTCATTATGGAGGCCGTGTTAGCCCCCGAGAGGGTTGTGTCGGTGGTAAGCTGCAACTCCATAGATATGGCAACTGCCCATTACTGCTTTTCAAAAGGATTCTGGTTGCGACTGTTGCCCAAAAACGACCACAGCATAATTACAATAGAGTCTCCCATAGAGGAAAAGGATCTTGTGCAAAAGATAAGAAGAGACTTCCTGCAGGATTTCGACTTTACCGATACTCAGCCTATCGATGTCTTTTTAACGGTAAAAGAGGTGGTTATTTTCCAGCTTATGCAGTTGGCCATAGTGGATAAAGTCAGGAAAAAAGGTGCACCTTTAACGCGTGCCGCCGCTGCATTGGGTATTTCCGAGTTTATAACCAACAAAAATGTTCTGGATGCGGCCGCCGCTGCATATATGCTGGGCGAAAAGGCGGGTTATGAACTCAGCAGGCAGTTTTGGGATACGAATAATGTCATATCCCATATAGATGCATTGGTCGGGAAAAATATATTCGATAAAGTGATTGAACAAGGTACGGGAAAACTGAAATATATTATGAGCGATATTTCAAGAAAGTGGCTTACTTTAGACTGCCTTGTGGATAAAATAACCATTCAGAAACTCCCCCAGGGAGATATAATCAATGTGAGTATAACAAAGTCGGGAATGATGACCGTAACACAAAATGCGGAAGGATTACGGTTTAAGACCATAACAATTAATGAATTTTACGAGGAGAAATAGGATGAAAAAGTATGTTAGAGATTCATATATCGAACAGGCACAGATATTAACCCAGTCCGCATTAAACGGCAATGACAGACTGTTCGGAGGACGTATTATGGAATGGATAGACATAACCGCCGCAATAGCCGCAAGAAGACATTCCAACCGCAATGTTACTACGGTAGCGGTGGATTCGCTGGAATTTAAAGGACCGGCTTATGCCAACGATACGGTGCTTCTCACCGCTAAGCTGACATATGTCGGAAAAACCTCCATGGAAGTATGTGTCAAGTCGTATGTGGAGGAGTTGAACGGAGAAAAGAAACTCATAAATGTAGCATATGTCGTAATGGTGGCATTGGATGAGAATGAAAGACCGGTGGAAGTTCCCGGTTTAATATTGGAAACCGAAGAAGAGCGATGCGACTGGGAAATGGGTAAAAAGAGGTATTATAAGCGTAAGGAACGAAAGAACGGTACCGGCTGTGTTTAGGTTGTATATGGAAACAATTGTGATATAATTTATCGGATTGGACAGGAGACTTTTTAAGTGCAGGGAATAACTATAGGACAATACATACCGGGAGATTCAATTATACATAAGGCCGATCCGCGCCTTAAGATAATCATGACCTTTCTTACCATGATTCTCTTACTCATAATTGACTCTTTTTATCCGTTGCTTTTAAGTGCGGTGTTTGTCGTAACTGCTTATCTCGTTTCGGGAATCAGTTTGCGGTACGCAATAAAAGGACTCAAACCTGTCATATATATTGTCATATTTACCATGATACTGAATATTTTCTTTGCGACCGGTACTCCGTTATTTACTCTCGGATTTATCACCGTTACTAAAGAAGGGCTTGTGACATCGGCTTTGGTAAGTGCAAGAATATTGTTGTTGATTTCCGCAGGGTCGCTTATGACATATACTACGACACCTTTGGTGTTTACAGTGGGTATCGAGAAGCTGATGTATCCTTTGAAATATCTTAAAGTTCCCATAGCGGAAATAGCCATGATGATATCCATTGCATTGAGGTTCATACCTACTCTCATGGAAGAGACCGAGAAGATAATTAAGGCTCAGGCAGCCAGAGGAGCGGATATAGGTACGGGGAATATAGTTGCGAGAACCAGGAGTTTCATACCGGTTTTGGTGCCCCTTTTCATATCCTCTTTCAAGAGAGCGGACGATCTGGCGACAGCCATGGATGCCCGCTGCTATAACGGTTCGGAGGGGCGTACAAGTATAAGCGAATTGAAGTACGGAAAGATTGACCTTGCCATATTTATGGTATATATTTTGTTTGTTGCAGCCGCTTTGGTGCTGCAATATGTGTTATAGGAGGGAAGACATGTACAGTATCGGAATTGACCTCGGAGGAACCGCAATCAAGGCGGGTATAGTAGACAAAAGCGGTAATATAATTGTTAAGGACAAGGTGCCGACAAAAAGCGAAAGAGGCTACGAAGCCGTATTGAGAGATATGGCCAAACTCTGCAAAAAGCTTATCGAAAAAGCCGGGATGAGTGAAAACGACATAGAAAAAATAGGGGTGGGATGCCCTGGAACTCCCGACAAGGTAAACGGCATACTGATATATAACAATAATCTCGGAATGAGAAATGTGAATATAAGGAAAGAGCTGCAGAAGTATTTTGCTCTTCCCGTATACATTGACAATGATGCCAATGTTGCGGCGCTTGCGGAAAGTGTCTGCGGAGCGGTCAAAGGTACATACTGTTCGGTTACCATAACATTAGGTACCGGAATAGGCAGCGGAGTGGTTATCGGCAATAAGGTTTACAGCGGATTCAATTATGCTGCAGCGGAAATAGGTCATCACACTTTGGTAATGGACGGCGAGCCCTGCACATGCGGAAGGAACGGATGTTATGAGGCTTATGCTTCGGCTACCGCTCTCATCGCTCAGACAAAAAAAGCGGCACTTGCAAACAGAGATTCCAAGATATGGGAAGCATGCGGGCACAATTTGGATAATATAAGTGCCAGAACCGCTTTTGAAGCCGAACGAATGGGAGATTCGGTGGCAAAGAATGTTTGCGACACCTATATAAGGTATATCGGAGAAGGGCTGGTAAATATAATAAACATATTCCAGCCGGAGGTTATAGCTTTAGGCGGAGGAGTATGCAACGAAGGCGACAGGTTGCTTATCCCGTTGAGAGAATATATATTGAAATACAAATATACGAGAGAGGAGACACCTTCATCAACATTGGTTATAGCGCAAATGGGAAATGATGCGGGTGTGGTAGGAGCGGCAATGCTCACCGAATAAATATTTTATGAAAAAACATTATTTAGGCAATGTGAAAAGTAACGAAGCGTCTATTGACACGTATTCCCGTATATATGATCCCGCTATTCGGGCATTCAGGAATTCTTACGGATATGCTTCACACGCAATGCACACTACACCTATGGACTCTTTGGCGGCAGGGTATTATTGTAAAGACAACAAGTACTACAAAGACCCGAAACTTCTGGAACTGATGCATAATGTGCTTGCCTTCATGGAAAGCCATCACAGGCCCAACTTCACAATAGATATGATGGAAAGCAACTTCTTCTGTCCGCCTTTATTTGAGGCCGTAAATGTATCCAGAGCATACAGGATAATGCAAATGTATGCATCGACCGATGAGGAAAAGAAACTGCTAAAAAGATTTACCGACTATCTTCCGATGATGGAAAAATCCTTGCTGAACGGAGGAATTCATACGCCCAATCACAGATGGATAGGAGCATCGGGAATGCTTATGCTGGCAAACATAATGGACAGTGCCGACTTAAGAAACTTAGCTTTCGCCTATCTGAACGAAGGTGTGGATATGAGTGAGTTCGGTGAATATACCGAGCGTTCTCCGCATTACAGCGAAGTATGTAACACCTCTTTCATGCAGATAGCTTTGGAAACCGGTGATAGGAGTTATCTTGAATATGCCAAGAAAAACATGGATTTATTGTTCCGTTATTTAGAACCCAACTTTACCATGTTCACCCAAAACTCCAACAGAGTGGATACGCATGAAGGCAATGTTAATGCCGTTACAAAACCGTACTATCTTTACTATACATATCTGCATATGTCCTATCTGACAAATAACCCGCAGTATGCCAAGTTTGCAGACGATATATACAATGCCGTGGAAAAGATACATGGAACGGGTCCGGGATCACTGTGGATGTATCTGGCATATCCCGAACTTATGGAATATGAGCCGAAGATGGAGCAGTATCCCACTTCATACAATATATTTCACGGTGATATAGTGCGATACAGAAATGAAGATTTTTCCGCATCTATTCTTACAAGAACACCCAACTTCCTTTTCGTGCAGATAGGTGATTTGAGATGTTTTGTAAGGATTTGTGCTTCTTTCTTTGCCGTGGCTCAATTCAAGCCTTTGTCAATAGAGCTTATCGGTAAGGATACATATCGGATGAAGATGAAAGCGCACGGCGAGTATTACGGGCCTCTGCCGGTAAAACCGGCAACTACCGTATGGAAGGACATGGATCATTCCTTAAGACCGGTTAATAACAAGGTGGATTTGGAATATATAGTTACGGTGAGTATTAAGCCTGACAGGGTGAGTCTGAATGTAAAAACGGAAGGATGCGATAATGTTCCGTGCAAGATAGAGTTTTGCATAACTCCTTCCGTAGATGTACAATATGATTCTGTGGAACTTAAAGGACTTCCCGATGAGTGTTTATCGGTAAATGCAAAAGAGATAAAGATTAAAAAAGAGAATGATTGTCTAACCCTTACAAACAGTTTTTCCGAACACACATATCATAAAGATATGAGAGGTTCGGTACCTCCCTGCAAGGGTGTATTCACTGTTTACTATACAAGTTTTACGCATATAGATGCATCTGTTGACATAATAGGTACGAAGGAGACAAAATGAAATCGCACTACCCGGACATAGTCAAAGGCAACGAGGCGGCTATCGAGAATGACTTAAAACGCTTTAATCCCGATGAGCGTATCATATACGGCGCTTACGGTTTTCCCGACTATGCCAACAATGCGGTACCTATAGAGACCATGTCTTCCGGCTATTACTGCAAAGACAGTAAGTTTTACCGTGATAAAAATTTGTTGTATATAATGAACTGCCTCATAGACTACCTGTATTCCGCTCAGCGTGAAGACTACACTGTGGATACCAAGATAAGCGATTACAAAACGGGACCTGTACTCTTATCGAATTTTCTTGTAAGAGGATACAGAATCATGAAAAAATATGCTAAGACGGAAGAAGAAATTGCTCTTAGGGACAGACTGAAAGCTTATCTTGTTCCGGTAGCAAAAGGCGTATGTAACGGAGGTACTATTACACCCAACCACAGATGGATGTATTCCTCATCGGCGCTTATGCTGTACAACGAGGTTAAGATGGAGTACCTTAAAGAGATTTCGGAGGCATATTTAAATGAGGGTGTGGATATAGATGAAGCGGGAGAGTATACCGAAAGATCTCCGATGTACAACAGAGAGTGCAATAACGCTTTCATTATCATTGCCGAAGAAACAAAAAATGACTATTATCTGGAGAGCGTTAGAAAAAACCTGGAACTGATGTTGTACTACATAGAGCCGGACTTTACCATGTTTACACAAAACTCCAACAGAAAAGACAAGCAGGAGGGAGATGTGAGTGCAACCTTCTATCCCGACGGATATTATCATTCATACCTGCACATGTCTTATCTGGATAAGAATCCTTTATTTGCCGGAATGGCAGATGAGATTTTTAACAGTATAAAAGAAAGGACAGGCAGGGGACCTTCGGTTCTGTGGATGTATTTACTCAATCCGAAGCTTAAAGAGTATGAGCCGAAAACCGTTACCCGTCCCGCCTCTTTTAACATATTCCATAAGGATATAGTAAGAAGAAAGAATGAGGACTTTTCCGTAACATTACTTACCCGATCCCCCAATTTCCTTTTTGTACAGAAGGGCAATTTACGGTGTTTCGTAAGAGTATGTGCATCCTTCTTTGCGGTGGCACAGCTTATTCCCCAAAAAATAGAGAAAACGGGAGATGACACTTACCGTTTTACAATGACCGCCGAAGGCAAATATCACGGACCTCTGCCGGAGAAACCGAACACAGTTGTATGGAAAGAAATGGACCACTCCAAAAGACCTGTTATAAACAGAGTACAACTGACTTATAATGTTAATATTGCTCTTAAGGATACAGGTGTTTGTATGGATATAAAATCCGAAGGCATGGACCAGGTTCCCTATAAGGTGGAGTTCTGCTTTACCGCTCCCTGTACCGTAAAGAACAAAGATAAACTGTATGATTGCCTACCGGGAGAACATATGACCTTCAATGAAGGTGACATTGACATTGAAAAAGACGGTAACATACTGACTATAACAAATACTCACAACAGCCATATTTATCATGACATTATGAGAGGTTCGGTACCTAAGAGTGCAAGCTCTTTTACAATATATTACACGGGATTTACGCATATAAATGAACATATTGAGATATTGAATCAAAGGAGA
>JAKJBR010000067.1:0-4656 GCA_022706885.1 Bacillota bacterium | reverse complement strand
TGAGGTTTACGCATCTGAAGCAATCGGTCATATTATCATCATCCGATACATTCACATAGTAAAAGCCGTCGTTACCTTTTACAGCACTTGTAACTTTATTGCGTTTAAGTACATTTACTTTTGACTTCTGCATCTGTTTTACAAGCGCATCGCGAACATCAGCCGCTTTACCTGACTTTGGAAAAACCCTTCTTCCCCTTTCGGTAACGGTTGCTACACCTATGTTGTTGAAATATCGGATTATCTCCGACGGAGGAAAAGCAAAAAGAGCGGAATAAAGAAAAGAACGATTGGACATTACATTTTTCATTACACCTGCACTATCGGTATCATTGGTAATGTTGCATCGGCCTTTACCGGTAACAAGTATCTTGCTGCCTTCCTGTTTTTTTTGCTCTATTACCAATACACTGAAGTTGTTATCTGCGGCAGTTATCGCAGCCATCATCCCGGCTGCACCGGCACCGACAACTATGACATCATAACTTTTTTTCATTTCTTTTTATTTTCCATCGTATAGATGGAATGTTCTTTCCATATTTGTTCCAAATTCTGAAGCTTTTTCAACAACTCCTTATCTTTTTTTATGCCGCAGGCGGCTATCAGAGCATTGACAACGGAAAACGGAGCGGTAAGCGAATCGACAAATCCGGTAAGACCGCTTCTTGCAACAAGTACATTGTGTGCCACCTCGGTTATGGGAGCATCCATACTATCGGTTAAGGCAACGGTATATGCTCCGTTGTTTTTTGCTATTTCCATGGCGTGAACCGTCCTTCTGGAGTAACGCGGAAAGGTTATACCGATAAATGCATCGGAATTGTTTACCGATATTATCTCTTCAAAAACATCGGCCGCTCCCGGTAAGCCCACAAGATGCACATTGTCAAAAATCATACGGAAATATATCGACATGTACAATGCAACGGAATAGGAGCTTCGGATACCCAAAATATATATTCTCTTTGCGGCTGAAAGCTTATCCACAACGGTATTGAATACATCGACATCTATCATATTCATTGTTTCTCTTATGGACATAATATCCGATTTCATTACCGACATAAGCACATTATCCATATCCACCGTATCGGATATCCTGATAAGCCGCTCTGCCGAAGTGAGAGTCTGTCGGGCAACCTCCTTCATATCTCTTTGCATATCGGGAAATCCGTCATAACCCAACTCAATGGCAAATCGCACTACCGTGGACTCCGAGGTATCGGCTTCGGCAGCCAGTTTGGTTGCCGTAAGGAAAGGAGCCTTGTCGAAATTAGCCAAAATATATTCCGCTATTTTTTTCTGTCCTTTACTGAAGCCTTTTGTGTTTCTCAATCTGTCTTTAATACTCATCGTTTCACCTGTTTTCTTTATATATATCACTTATTATGAATAATTTAATATCCAATCCTGCATTTTTTCCGTCCGCAGGGGGTGAAAAAACACCTTCAGGTATTTTTGAAACCTAAAGGTGTTTGTAATTCATTTTATACGGGATGGACCTTGTCCTCCATGTCGGTAAGATCCTTGTCCAGTTTATACTTTACCGCCCTTCTGTGTTCAAAGAAATCCTTTGCCACTTTAGGGAACATGGCGTATGTAAGCACATCCTCCTCCTGTTCCAGATATTCCTTCATCTCGCGCCTTGTTTCTTCCAGAGCCGGAGCAATGTCATCAGCCGGTCTGTGAGTAATGGGTTTTTCACCTTTAAGTATCTTATCTATTATTTCCTGTTTAATTGCTACGGGAGTCTTTCCGTATTTGCCCGCTACGAGGTCTTTCGATTCCTTGGGAACCATCTTGTATCTTTCGCCGGAAATAACATTCATTACCGACTGCGTTCCCACTATCTGGCTTGTAGGCGTTACAAGCGGCGGATATCCGAAATCTTCTCTTACTTTCGGAACCTCTTTAAGCACATCCTGAAGCTGATCCTCTTTACCCGCTTCTTTCATCTGATTAACCAGATTGGAAAGCATTCCGCCCGGTACCTGGTATATGAGGGTGTTGATGTCCACACCCATAACCTTGGGATTGAGCAACCCCGATTTGATATATTTTTCACGTACCGCTCTGAATATCTGTGATATTTCATTAATATCCGCTAAAACCAGACCGGTGTCATAAGGTGTACCTCTGAGTGCCGCAACAATACTCTCGGTAGGCGGCTGACTGGTTCCCTGTGAAAAGGGCGATAAAGCACAGTCTAAAATATCCGCTCCCGCTTCGGCCGCTTTAATATATGTCATGGATGCCGTTCCGGCGGTATAGTGGGTATGTACCTGAATGGGAAGCTTGACATGTTCCTTTAATACTTTAACCAAATCATAAGCCGTATACGGAAGCAACAGTCCGGCCATATCTTTAATACATATGGAATCGGCACCCGCTTCCACAAGATATTTGGCATCTTTTAAATACTGCTCGAAAGTATGCACAGGCGATATTGTATAACATATTGCTCCTTGCGCATGCCCGCCTTCTTTTTTACAGGCCCTCATGGCCGTCTCGAGATTTCTCGAATCGTTCAATGCGTCGAATATCCTTATAATATCAATACCGTTTGCAACCGACTTCTGAACGAAATATTCCACAACATCATCAGCATAATGCTTGTATCCCAAAAGGTTTTGTCCCCTCAACAGCATCTGCAGTTTGGTATTCTTAACATTCTTCCTTATAAACCTCAGTCGTTCCCACGGATCTTCATTCAAAAACCTGACGCAGGAATCAAAAGTGGCACCACCCCAACACTCCAATGAAAAATACCCTATCTTATCCAGAAGCTGTAAGGCGTCTTTCATATCTTCAGTGCTCATCCTTGTCGCAATTAACGACTGATGCGCATCCCGCAAAATTGTTTCAGTGATTTGTACTCTCATCTTGAACCCTTTCTAATCCATGGACACTAAAAGCTGTCCCGTTTCCACACTTTCACCGTTGGATACATTAACCGATACGATAACACCGTCCTGTGCGGCAACTATATCGTTCTCCATTTTCATTGCCTCCAGTATGGCAACAGCCTGACCTTTCTTGACAGCCTGTCCTACCGATACCTTTACACTTAAAATGGTACCGGGCATGGGAGCCTCTATTCTGACAGAGCCTGCCGCGCCGGAAGATACGGTCTTTTTGGGAGCAGGAACTTCCTGCTTTACTTCTTCCTTAACAACAGGTGCAGCAACAGGCGCCGCTACGGTAACAACAGGTGCCGAAACGGCAGGTGTTCCCGTAACTTCTTCCAATTCCACTACATATTCTTTTCCGTTAACTCTTGCTATGAACTTTTTCATATATATTTCCTCCGTTTATTAAAGCGGCATATTGCCATGTTTTCTGTTAGGACGATTTTCTCTTTTTGATTTGAGCATTTCCAATGCAGTTATTACGTAAGCACGCGTAAATGCCGGATTTATGACATCATCCACATATCCTCTTTTTGCGGCTTCGTAAGGTGATGCGAATCGCTCATGATATTCCTTAATCTTTGCTTTTCTGAACTCAACGGGATTGTCGCTTTCTGCTATCTGCTCGTTGTAAATTATATTGGCGGCTCCCTCGCTGTCCATTACCGCAACACAAGCTGTGGGATAAGCAAATACAATATCGCAACCTGTAGCCTTGCTGTTCATCGCTATGTAAGCGCCGCCTATTGCCTTACCCGTAATTATATTTATCTTAGGCACATCGGCTTCCGTGAATGCATATACCATTTTTGCCGCATGCCTTATCAGTCCTTCTTTTTCCTGCAATGCATCTGCAACATAGCCCGATGTATGTGTAAAAGTAATTATCGGAATATTAAAGCAATCTAAAAGTCTTACGAATCTTGCAGCTTTATCGGCGGCATGCATATCGATGCGACCTTCATTTACCGCAGGATTGTTTGCCACAATACCTACCGATTGACCGTTCATTCTTGCAAAACCCGTTATCATGGAAGCAGCGAACTCCGATTGTATTTCCATAAAGGTTGATGTATCTGTTACCGAAGTGATAACCTCTCTCATATCATATGAATCTGCCACCGTCTCATACAGATTTTCCGCAGTTCTGTCGGGAGCATCCGATACTTCAAGTTTCAAAGCCTCGGTAAGGTTGTTATCCGGCAGATAGGATAAAAGCAGTTTAACCGCATTTATACAGTCATCTTCATTCTCGCAATGTATGTGCGCATTGCCGCTTGATGTTGCATGTGTAGCGGCACTTCCTATCTCTTCGTCGGTTGTTTTTACTCCGGAAATACCTAAGATAGCTTCCGGTCCGTTGATGTACATGCAGCTTATCTTATCCGCCATAACCACAAAATCACTCATGGCCGTAAACAATGATGAAATACCAGCGCAATTGCCCAGTACCACACTTATTTGAGGAATCACTCCGCTTGCCATGGACTGTTTTGTCAAAATACCGCCTATGCCCGCAAGTACATCGGTTCCTTCCTCCACTCTGGCACCGTCGGAATCCAACAAGTAAATTACAGGTACTCCCGTCTTGATAGCGCAATCGATGGTTCTTTCTATCTTTTTTGCATGCATCTCGCCTACCGAGCCGTGTAAGACCGAATAGTCCTGTGAAGCAATAAAAACGGGTCGGTTATTAATCTTACCGTACCCGCATATCACGCCGTCACCGTCTACTCTTTTTGAGGTC
>JAKJBR010000066.1:0-4688 GCA_022706885.1 Bacillota bacterium | reverse complement strand
ATGATGAGACATATGTCAATAATGAGCAACAATATGAGGAAGTGCTGAATGTATTAAAAAAACATCCTGATCTGAAGATAATATTTGCGCACTTCTTTTTCCTGTCAAAGCAATTGGACAGATTATCCGAGATATTGGATAAATATCCGAATGTATATGTTGATTTAACCCCGGGAATAGAGATGTATATCAATTTCACAGAGAATAAGGAAAATGCTACAGCTTTTTTCGAGAAATATCAGGACAGGATTATGTACGGAACCGATATAGGTACAAAAGGTGTGGTGGACGGTAAAAGTGCTTCTTTGGAAGAGGAGAAGAGAAGAGCGGACCTTGTTAAAAGGTATATTTCTTCCAAAGCGGATTTTGTTATCGACAAGCATTATTCCTACCTTATGCATGATAACGATTTCACATTGAGCCCTCTGGGTTTAAGTAAAAAAATACAGAAAAAGATATTCTCTTTGAATTTCCTGGATTTCATGGGTCATACCCCATATGCAATAGATTCAAAAATGGCATTAGCGGAAATCAGAAAAACCGTAATCAAACTTTGTTTAATGAAAATCGGAGATAAATCCGGTACTGAATACGATTTTGCATCACTGAAGAAAGCTTATAAGCAATTGGAAAAGATTTAGGAGGATATTATGCAAAAAATCAAAAGAAACTACCTGCCTCTATATGCTCTGTCAGGCTTCGGACCCGGGCTTATAAACCTCATGATTACCGCCTATCTTATAGACGGCTTGAGTACTGCAGGTTTTTTGAAGAACATTGAAAACTGGACATATGCCAATAAAACCATTGTTATGACCGCTTTGTTCAGTGTGTTTGTATTGATAGCAAAAATTGTTGACGGTGTAGCGGATGTCCCGCTGGCATCACTGACCGACACGTTAAAGACGCGATGGGGTAAAAGGCGTCCGGCTATACTTATAGGATACATACCCATGATTATCACATACATATTATTCTGTTTCCCGCTGGAAATAGCGGAACACAGTTTGCTGAATACAATATGGTTCGGGGTGTTGCTTATCTTTTTCTTTACTTCCTACACTATGACACTGGTAACATATTACGGCACTTATTCGGAAGTTACCGAGAATGACAGCGATCGTCATTATCTTTCTTCCTGGAAAGCGTTTTTTGATACCATTCAGTATTCCATAGGTTATGCCGTAATACCCTTAATGGTAGGCGGGTTGAATATCCGGCATATTGCCCTTATACTGTCACCCTTGCTTCTTACCATGATAATACCGTTTTTCCTGCTGAAAGAACAATCGACGCTACCGGAGGATGTTGCAAAGCGTGCAGAAGCGGGAGAAGCGGTGGAAGAAGAAGTACCTTTCATGGAGAGCATAAAACTGACAATTATGAACAAGGGATTTATAATGTGGTTAGCGGTTTTCGGTATCTTTTTCTTCGGGCTTCAGATGTTCTTAGCGGGACAGAATGTACTGGCATCGGGACCTATGGGACTTAACAGCTGGCAGATTGCCATTATAAATTCCGCAGCATTCGCCCCTGTTCCTTTAATGCTGTATTTCTACAGGAAAGTAATGAAAAAGAAAGGGTTCCGATTTGCATTCCAGACGGCTATGGGGTCTTTTGCCGTTGCCATGCTCATGTTCTCGATAGCATATATCAAGTGGATACCCAATGAATATATCAGGTTGGCAATAGGAGCAACGGGAGCTACAATAGGAAGTTACGGTTTAGGTGCGTTTTTCTCGGCGCCTTATGCGATACCCGCACAGGCGGCTGCCGATGAATTGAAGGCTACGGGTAAGAGCCATCCGTCCATGTATTTTGCAATGCAGGGATTGTGTACGGCTCTTGTGGGAGCATTATCCACAAGTGTGGTGTGGCTCAATGTCAAAGAGATTACGCTACCCGACAATCCCGTGTTCGGAGCTCATTTGATGCCTTATATAGTAATAGCAGCGTGTGTAACAGCCATAATAGCGGCCAAATACATGCCTGAAGAATACAATGAGATGGGGAAGGAAAAATGAGTGCCTATGATAACACCGGTTCAGGGAGATTGTATCTTGCCATAGATATAGGAGGGAGCTCCATTAAGTACGGGGTTTTGGATGAGTCCTTTTCTTTTGTGCATAAAAGCAAAATACCGTCGAGAATATTTTTGGGAGGCGAGGAACTTCTGAACCGGGTAATGGGAATAATAGCGGATATGTCGAAGCAATATCCGCTGGAGGGAGTGGCTATTTCCACGACGGGAGCGGTGGACAGCAGCAACGGGCGTGTATTGTATGCCGACGATGTAATGGTAGGATACACCGGTACCGATTTTCGGGAAATAATAAAGCAAAAATTCAATCTTAATGCTACCGCCTGTAATGATGTGAATTGTCTTGCTTTATCACAAATTCAGTTTAATAAGGGGAAGGATTTCATAGTTGTAGCCATAGGGACCGGAATAGGCGGCGGAGTGGTTATTTCCGACAAACTGTACGAGGGATACGGCTATTCCGCGGGAGAGTTCGGACTTATGCACTTAAGAGACGGTAAAAACTGGGAATCGTTATGTTCCATAAGCGCTTTGGTCAAGACGGCAAAAGAACATAAACTTTTGGTATCAAACGGAAGAGAACTGTTTGATTTATTTGATGCCGACAACGACACCGCTTACCGGATAATAGATGCATTTTACAAGGATATGGCATCGGCTCTGGCTAACCTTATATATGCTTTCTCTCCGCAGAAGATTATAATCGGCGGGGGGATTAGTGCAAGGGGAGACAGTCTTGTAGCGGGCTTTAAGAGATACTTAAGTATGATGACGGATCAATTCTATTATGAAAAGACCGCCATTGAATGCGCGGTATATGAAAATGATGCCTCAATGATAGGGGCTTTACAGCATTATTTCATTATAAACAACGAATAGTTTTACACATAAGTTGTAGAAGGTTGTTTTTAAAACTTTACATGTCCGTAAGCATTTGAAAATCAATCCTCAAATTTAGTTACCGGCTCTATGGTAAAACTGTGCTCGAACGGAGTAAGATAGTTAAAGAATATATGGTATTTATCGGTATCCAGAGGTTCCGAACCGAACAATCCTTGGGTGATGTATGTATCGTTTCTTACAGGTCCTATTTTCACTCCGCAAGTTCCGAATTCCGCTCTGACAGCACCCGACTCGGGCAGCAGTATTCCTCCGGCATTTGCTTTTATTGTATATCCGTCACCCATGATAAAAGCATTGTTATTAATAGCAATATCCAATCTTACGGATACCTTTTCTATGCCCCGGGCTTTGAGACTTATTCTGAACCCTTTTTCCGTCAAGGTAACTAAAATGACGGCATCCACCGTAAGCAACTCGGAGGTTGCTCTTTTGGACTTGTCCATTTCCCAGAAATCCGCGGTTCCCTGATATTGCCCGAACGGATGATAATATATGCCTTGACCGTGATAGTCCATTGCAAAACCGTTTTCTATGGGACGGATATTGTTAACTTTAATATGTCGCTCGTTAAAAAAGAGTATTCCTCCCTGAATAAACATGTCGAAACTCTTATATTTAAGATACAAAAAGGTTTCTCTGTCTTCAATAACCGATAAAGTCATACCGTTGTGATAAACTCTTACTATGTTGGATTTTTTGAAATGCTTTACATACGGCTGAATTTCAAACGGCTTTATATGTTCCGGTATTATCAATACCTCCGGTTCCGCCATCATGGTGTCCAATCCTATAGGGTATCCTCTTCTTTTGGAGAAAAGTTCATTCTGTATGGCTTTTGCCACACCGAGCAACTGCTCATCCTTAAGAAGATAACCCGCTTTAAGATACTGGTAGAGATATTTATCCAGATATATGTTTTCTTTTCCTTTATCCTGACGGGTGGAATTCTGCGTGAATATGAGAAAGTCGGTATGTATGTAGTAGGTCATCATCATAAGATTCCTGCGCACGAATTCCAGCAGCTCCGGTTTATCAAGTTCCTGTGCTATTATTAAAATTGCTTCATTATTGACAAAATTATATCCGCCCGAAGAGCGCTCAGAGTATTCTCCTTCCTCATCGCAATCGATACCTTCGGCCAGATATTCATTTATTCTCTTAAGATATTTTTTATCTCCGGTCATGTTCATGACCATGGATAAAGCCGATGTTACAACCCATCTGTGGTTGGGGGTATGGAATCCTCCCTCAAAGACTCCGTCCGCCATTTTTACTATGAAACCGTAAAGTCTTTTCTTAAAGAGTTCTCCCGTTTCATCGGTTTTTTTATCTTTAATGATATTGTAAAGATCGACCAGAGGCTGTATTGAGAAGGATGTATCCGGTGCCGACCGGAAATTGCACATATAGAAATCCATAAGTCCTTCGGGGCTTAAGTTTCTTTCAAAGAACTCCAGAACGGAAAAGGCGAACTCCATTGCTTTTTTTGATTTATAGTATTTGCTGTCCTCATTGAAATACAACAATCCGGGAGCATATAAAACCCCTGCGATATGGGTGGGTACAAAGCCCTCATCCACTATAATGACACCGTCTTTTCTCCAGTCGGATGCCTTCGTCATCTGATTTCTTATAAGTCTTTCCAGATAAATTTCGTATGATTTTAAACTTGCTTTGTACAGATCCAATGTATATTTCATTACATCTCTCCTTGCCCTTTTACTCATTATAGCCGATGGGCAAT
>JAKJBR010000020.1:0-20785 GCA_022706885.1 Bacillota bacterium | reverse complement strand
TCTGTCCGCCCGACAAGGTATGAACCGCTCTTTCTCTTAAGTCATATATACCTATCTGATGCAGGGCATCATCTACCCGTTGTATAATCTTCTGTCTTTCATATCCTAAGTTTTCCGGGCCGAATGCAACATCTTCCAGCACTCTTGTGCCCACTATCTGGTTGTCCGGGTCCTGAAATATCATGCCTACCTTTTTTCTTATGGGCAGTTGATTTTCTTTTTCTTTGGTATTCATACCCAGTACGATTATATCTCCGCTATCGGGAATGATAAGTGCATTAAGCATTCTGGCAAGTGTGGACTTGCCGGAACCGTTTCTTCCTAAAATTGCTATGTATCTTCCTTTAGCTATAGACAAGGAAATACCGGAAACGGCCTTTGTTGTTTCCGGTTGTGTCTTGTATGAGTAATGTGCATTCTTTACTTCAATCATCCTTAATATTAAACAAGCCTTCCTTGAAGGCTTATTTTCTACTTAAATTATCTCAAGTAACACCATCTCTGCGGCATCACCGCGTCTCTTTCCCAACTTATATATC
This sequence comes from Bacillota bacterium, assembly GCA_022706885.1. GTDB lineage: Bacteria > Bacillota > Clostridia > DUPQ01 > DUPQ01 > DUPQ01. The sequence continues at coordinate 20,246 of JAKJBR010000020.1, read as the reverse complement.
TTGACATATCCGCCCTGTCTGTCTTTGAGCCTGGGTGCAATTTCATCAAAAAGCTTGTTGACCACGTTAACTCCGTCTACTTTGTTAACCCATTTGAATATCTGTCTTCTGGCATGTAGTCTTGAGGGACTGTCCACGGTAACCATTTCTTCTACCGTTTCTCTCTCAATAACTTCGTAATCCACCTTGTATTTGCTTTCCTTGGTCATGGTAAGCCTTCTGCCTTTATGTGTCTTGGGACGAGTGACTTTCTGAGGCTTGGATGTAAAATTATCGCACTCTTTAACAGCTTTAGCTATTATGCTGTCGGCTATCTTCTTTACTTCCTTTCCTCTTGCTTCGGTTGTTTCAATTTTTCCTGTCATTATCAAACCCGTAACCAGATTCTTAAGAACTGCTATTCTCTGGTCTGTAGGTAAGTCAAGTTTTCTATGTGACGGCATTTTATTCCTCCTTATTCATCCGACTTGGCAAATTTATATCCCAATTCGTCAAGCTTGTTATGTATTTCCTCAAATGATTTCTTGCCGAGATTGCGAACCTTCATCATTTCCTCCTCGGTCTTGCTGATTAGGTTGCCTACGGTGTTGATTCCGGCTCTCTTTAAGCAGTTGTATGATCTTACCGAAAGGTCCAAATCATCAATGGGTTTTTCCAAGCTTTCGTCCTTGTTGGTTTCTTCGGCTTCTTTAACGGTTTCCGTCTGTTTGACTTCTTCCGAAAGATCGATAAACAGATTGAGATGATCGCTCATTATCTTAGCCGCATAACTCAACGCCTTTGTCGGGGACATTGATTTGTCCGTATATATTTCCATTGTGAGCATGTCATAGTCGGTTATCTGACCCACACGGGTATCCTCCACTTTATATACCACTCTGTTTACCGGGGTATATATCGAGTCGATGGGAATGGTTCCGATAGGCATACCTTCTTTTTTGTTCTTTTCGGCGGAATCGTATCCTCTGCCTTTGGATACCGTTATTTCCATGTAGAAAGATTTACATTCATCCATCTTAAAAAGATAATGATCGGGATTGAGTACTTCCACTTCGGCATTCTTAAGAATATCTCCCGCGGTAACATCTCCGGTACCTTCGGTTCTTATGCTTAAAGTCTTTACTTCATCGGTATCCAGTCTGAACCTGATACCTTTAACATTAAGAATTATCTCGGTAACATCTTCCACTACTCCCGGGATTGTGGAAAATTCATGCAATACGCCGTCTATCTTTATGCTCGTAGCAGCTGCTCCGGGCAAAGAGGATAACAAAATTCTTCTTAAGGAGTTACCCAATGTAGTGCCGTAGCCTCTCTCGAGGGGTTCCACTACAAACTTGCCGTAAACATCGGTTGTTTCAACACATTCGATTCTCGGTTTCTCTATTGTTATATCTATCAATGTTATACCCTCCTTTTAAACTAATGGTATATTAAGCAGTTACTACTTGGAGTAGAATTCCACTATAAATCTTTCCTCTACAGGCAGACTTACGTCTTCACGTTTACATGTATCAACAATCTTTGCGCCCACGGCGGACTGATCGAATTCTATGTGTGCCGGTATTATCTTGGTCTGTGAGGTTTCGATAAGTTCCTTGAACTTGGGCGAGTCTTTCATGGACTCCTTGAGTTGTATGACTTCTCCCACCTGTACCAGATATGACGGTATATCCACTGTCTTACCGTTTATTGTAAAGTGCCCGTGTTTGACAAGCTGTCTTGCTTCCGGTCTGGAATTAGCCAGTCCTATCCTGTAAATAATATTGTCCAGTCTGCTTTCCAATATCTTAAGAAGGTTTTCACCGGTCATGCCTTTCTGTCTGGAAGCCATTTCAAAATACTTTCTGAACTGTGATTCCAGTACTCCGTAAAATCTTCTTGCTTTCTGCTTTTCACGAAGCTGCATACCGTATTCGCTCTGTTTGCTTCTCTTCTTTCCGTGCTGTCCGGAAGCATAAGCTCTTCTTACCAAAGCACATTTATCGGTATAGCATCTGTCACCTTTTAAAAACAATTTTGTTCCTTCGCGTCTGCAAAGTTTGCATACAGCATCTGTATATCTTGCCATGTTAATTGTACCTCCTTAAACTCTTCTTCTCTTCGGCGGTCTGCAGCCGTTATGCGGAATAGGAGTTACATCCTTTATCATTACAACAGTAAGGCCTGCGGTTTCCATAGCCCTGATTGCCGATTCTCTGCCGGCACCGGGTCCTTTTATATATACTTCCACCGTTCTCAAGCCGTGCTCCATAGCAGCTTTAGCAGCTGTCTCTGCGGCAACCTGTGCGGCAAACGGTGTGTTTTTCTTGGAGCCTCTGAAACCTAATCCGCCCGCGCTTGCCCATGATAAAACATTACCTTGTAAATCCGACATGGTTACAATTGTATTATTGAAGCTGGAACGGATGTGTGCCTGGCCGTGTTCAACGTTTTTCTTCTCTTTTCTCTTTCTTGATCTCTTAACAGTCGTTTTCTGCGCCATTGCTCATGTCTCCTTACTTCTTCTTTACACTAACAGATGCTCTGACCGGACCTTTCCGTGTCCTTGCATTGGTTTTTGTTCTCTGACCCCTTACAGGTAAGCCCATTCTGTGTCTTCTGCCTCTGTAGCTTCCTATATCAACCAGTCTTTTTATGTTGAATGATACTTCTCTGCGAAGATCACCTTCAACTACATGTTCTTTTTCTATCAGGCCTCTCAATTTTACAATTTCAGACTCCGTAAGATCTTTTACTCTGGTGTCAGGATTTACTCCTGCCTGCTCCAGAATTTTCTGTGAACTGGTCAGTCCGATACCGTATATGTATGTCAGACCGATCTCTACTCTTTTCTCTCTGGGTAAATCCACCCCGGCAATACGAGCCATTTTACTTTTTTACCTCCATAGTCCTTTCAAAATCTTTTTGAGTATCTATGTTATCACTGCCAAGAACAGTTACTCACTGTCAGCCGCTTATGGCAGTGCTAAGCACATTATCCCTGTCTTTGCTTGTGCCTGGGATTATCGCAGATTACCATAACTCTGCCTTTTCTTTTGATAATCTTGCACTTTTCGCATCTTTTCTTTACTGACGGTTTTACTTTCATAGTATATCCCTCCTATTTGCCTCTCCATACTATCCGACCTTTGGTCAAATCATACGGTGACATCTCTATTTTTACCTTATCTCCCGGTAATATCCTTATATAGTGCATTCTCAGTTTGCCCGAGATATGCGCCAATATCACATGCTTGTTTTGTAATTCCACCCGAAACATCGTATTTGGTAAAGCTTCAATTACTACGCCTTCCGTCTCAATAACATCCTTTGCCAAAATCTTTGCCTCCTTATCCCGGGCATTACATCCAGCCGTGTTTTTCGGAGTATTTCAGTATTTCCTTCCATACATCCTCCGCCACCTGCTCTTGCGGTTTGTGCCCGTCTATATCCACAACAATTCCTCTTTCTCTGTATACCGCAAGTATGGGTTCCGATTGAAGCTTATATGCCTCCAATCTTGTGATTGCCACCTCAACGGTATCATCTTTTCTGGTATACAGTTCTCCGTTACATAAATCACAGATTCCGGGTGTCTTGGGAGGATAGGTTACGATGTGATATGCTTTTCCGCATTTACACATTCTTCTGCCGGAAATCCTTCTTATGACTTCATCATCCGTTACTACAAGATCAATGGCCATATCAATGGATTTATTGCATTCTGTAAGCATCCTGTCCAACGACTGCTGCTGGTTGATTGTTCTCGGAAAACCGTCAAGCACAAATCCGTTGCTGCAGTCTTCCTTTTCAATCCTTTCCTTCAATATACGTATTGTCAGCTCGTCCGGAACCAGCATTCCTTTGTCAATGTACTTCTTAGCCTCTTCTCCCACCGCAGTGTTGTTGGCAATGTTCCACCTGAATATATCACCTGTGGATATATGCGGTACTTTAAGTCTTTGTGCTACTATAGCGCTTTGTGTTCCCTTGCCGCTGGCAGGGGCTCCCAGCATAATAACAATCATGGCTGCCTCAATCAAGGAATCCTTTGTAATGCCTCATGAGCATCTGCGATTCCATTTGTTTAACCGTTTCCAGTGCAACACCTACTACGATAAGTAACGCACTGCCTCCGAAACCTATCTGTATTCCTACCACCTTTGCAAGTATTGACGGTATTGTTGCCAATAAAGCAAGGAAAAGTCCTCCGAACCAGGTTATTTTATTCAATACATACGCAAGATAATCGGAAGTGGGTTTTCCCGGTCTCAATCCCGGTATAAAGCCTCCGTTCTTCCGTAAGTTGGTTGCTACTTCCACCGGATTGAAAGAAATCATGGTGTAGAAAAAGGAGAAGAAGAATATCAATGCGGCATATACCGCCATAAATCCCCACGAATCGGTTTTTTGCAGTGCAATCAAGAACTTGTTTTCGGTATGGGGTGCTACGAAGTTAATTATGATGGAAGGCAAAGTGGTTATGGATGAAGCAAATATTATCGGCATTACGCCCGACATATTAAGCTGCATCGGTATATGGGTACTTTGTCCTCCGTACATCTTTCTTCCCACTACTTTCTTTGCGTAGTTTACCGGTATCTTTCTTGTAGCTCCGGAAACATAAACAGTTCCCACTACCATACCCAACATTACCACTAAAAGACCGGTTACCAAAAGTATAGTCTCTATAGCCGTAGCTCCGAGATTTCCCTGTTGCCAGTTTGCATAAAGCACTGCCGCAGCGGTAGGTATTCTGGATACGATACCCACGAAGATTATCATGGATATTCCGTTTCCTATTCCCTTTTCCGTAATCAATTCGCCCAACCACATAACTACTGCCGTACCTGCACAGAAGGTAAATACCACCGTCAGGAAGCTCATTACCGTTCCGCCGTCATACAGTACATCATAGTTTTTTAATGTTATAAACAGCATGCTTGCCTGGAAAAGTCCCAGTCCTATCGTAAGATACCTGGTGTACTGGGTAATCTTTTTCCTGCCTTCTTCGCCTTCTTTAGCCAGTCTTTCCAAAGCGGGAATGGCTACGGTAAGAAGGTTAAGTATAATGGAAGCGTTGATGTACGGCTGTATGTTCATTGCAAATAATGACATATTGGAGAAAGCTCCTCCGGAGAACATATCCATGAATCCGAAAAGTTTGTTTCCTTCCACCAGTACTTCAAATGCCGCACCTATGAGCCCGGGAACGGGCAGGTGACACCCTACTCTGTATATGAGGAGCATTGCGATGGTTAATAACATTTTCTTTCTCAACTCGGGTATACGCCAAGCATTTCTGATAGTCTGAAACATTATATTACCTCTGCCTTTCCTCCTGCAGCCGTAATCTTCTCTGCAGCGGACTTCGTGAATTTTGAGGCTTTAACCGTAAGATTTTTGGTTAATTCACCTCTTCCCAATATAACTATACCGTCGCAGACGCCTTTAACTATTCCGGCTTCGCGAAGCAATGCTTCATCAACAACCGTCTTATTCTTAAATATATTGAGCGTCTCTATATTAACTTCAGCGTAATTCTTCTGAAATCTGTAATTATTAAAACCGAATTTAGGTATTCTTCTGTATAAAGGCATCTGTCCGCCTTCGAAGCCTACTCTTACTCCGCCGCCCGAGCGGGAATTCTGTCCGTTGGCTCCTCTGCCGCAAGTCTTGCCGCTTCCCGATCCGTGTCCGCGACCTTTTCTTGTTGCTTTCTTCTTTGAACCTTCGGCCGGTGCTAATTGATTTAACTTCATTTTCAGCTCCTCCCTATTCTTCCACACTGACAAGATGCTGTACTTTCTGTATCATGCCTCTTATCTTCTCATTGTCTTTCTGCTCTACGGTTTGCCCTAATTTACGCAGTCCCAAAGCGGCAACGGTAGCTTTATGCTTCTGTATGGAATTGTTTGCGCTTTTGACCAACGTTATTTTCAGCATTTTAGCTTGTTCAGCTTTTTTCTTAGCCATATAGCCCTCCTAACCCAATATCTCTTCTTGGGATTTGTTTCTCTTTTTGGAAACATCCTCAACCGTCATCATTCTGGATAATCCGTCTATGGTCGCCTTTGCCAGGTTAACCGCATTATGCGATCCGAGACACTTTGTCCTTACGTCCTTTATACCTGCAAGGTCCAGAACCGCTCTTACGGTACCGCCGGCTATAACTCCCGTTCCCGGTGCCGCCGGTTTAAGCAGAACTCTGGCTGCACCGTATTGACCGATAATTTCGTGAGGAACCGTTGTTCCGTCCAGAGGAACGTTTATAAGGTTTTTCTTAGCATCATCTGTCCCTTTCCTGATGGATTCGGGAATTTCAGCCGCTTTTCCCATTCCTGCGCCGACACGGCCGTTTTCGTCACCTACGACAACCAATGCGCTGAAACGGAAGTTTCTGCCGCCTTTAACAACTTTGGCTACACGGCCGATTCTAACTACTTTCTCTTTAAATTCCGATGGTGTTCTATCAAAATCGTTTCTCATTAAAACCCGTTCCTCCTATTAAAATTCCAGACCGGCTGCTCTTGCCGCATCGGCAAGCGCTTTGATCTTTCCGTGATATACATATCCGCCTCTGTCGAAAACAACATTTTTAATGCCTTTTTCCAGAGCTTTCTTTGCAACCAGTGTACCTACTTCTTTGGCAGCCTCCATGTTGCCGCCGTATTTAAGCTTTCCTTTCAAAGACTGGTCCAGCGTCGATGCGGATACAATTGTATTACCTTTAGTATCATCTATAACCTGAGCATAAATGTTGTTTAACGACTTGTACACATTAAGTCTGGGTACTTCAGCCGTACCGGAAAAATGATTTCTCAGCCTGTCATGTTTTTTCTTTCTTGACGCATTCTTATCTGTTTTCTTTATCATTTCAATTACGCTCCTGTTTTTCCTTCTTTACGTCTGATGGTTTCATCAGAGTACTTAATGCCCTTGCCCAGATACGGTTCGGGTTTTCTGTATGCCCTGATCTGAGCGGCAATCTGTCCGACAGCCTGTTTATCATAACCTCTTACGATTATGGATACCGGTGTGGGAACCTCAAATGTTACTCCTTCGGGAGGTATAACTTCCAACGGTTGGGAATAACCTAAGTTCAGTACCAGTTTCTGTCCGTCAAGAGCGGCCTTGTAGCCGACACCGTTTATCTCCAGTTTCTTTTCAAATCCGCTAACCACTCCGTGTACCATGTTATTCAACAGGCTTCTGGTTAATCCGTGCAAAGCTTTCTGTTTCTTTTCCTCACTTTTTCTTTCAATGTGCAGGACATTTCCTTCCTTGGTTATAGTCATACTCTTATTGAAAGTCTGTGTAAGGGTTCCTTTGGGTCCTTTAACCGTAACGGTATTGTCTTTTGCTATGTCCACTGTTACTCCGGCCGGAACGGTTATCGGTAATTTTCCTATACGTGACATTTATCTAATTCCTCCTTGTTCTTAATATTGCGAGCATCTGCCCTTTTCAGAAACTACGGACACATATCCGTGTTACCAAACAAATGCCAACACCTCTCCGCCTACACCTGCTTCGCGGGCTTTCTTATCGGTCATAATACCCTTGGATGTGGATATTATGGCAATACCCAATCCGTTAAGCACCTTGGGTAATTCATCCTTGCTTGAATACACCCTTAATCCGGGTTTGCTTATTCTCTTTATACCGGTTATCACGCTTTTCTTATCCTGATACTTGAGAGTAACCCGGATAACTCCCTGCTTTTGATCGTCAATCAACTCGACATTCTGAATATATCCTTCTTCCAAGAGAATATTGGCTATGTCTCTTTTAAGATTGGAACCGGGTATATCCACTCTCTCATGCTTGGCCGTACCGGCATTTCTTATTCTCGTAAGCATATCTGCTATTACATCTGAAATCTGCATCTTGTTCCTCCTTTACCAGCTGGCTTTCCTTATGCCGGGGATTTGCCCTTTATATGCCAATTCCCTGAAGCACAGTCTGCATACGCCGTATTTTCTTAAATATGCATGAGGTCTTCCACAGATCTGACATCTGTTATACTCTCTTGTGCTGAACTTCTGAGGTTTCTGCTGTTTTAATATCATTGCTTTCTTTGCCAAGATCTTATCCTCCTTATGCTTTCTTGAAAGGCATGCCAAGTTCGGTAAGCAGCCATCTTGCTTCTTCGTCGGTTTTTGCCGTTGTTACAAAAACTATATTCATTCCTCTTATCTTATCTATGTTGTCATAAATTATTTCCGGGAATATCAGCTGTTCTTTAAGTCCCATGGCATAGTTTCCTCTGCCGTCGAAACCCGTAAGGTTAAGTCCCCTGAAGTCTCTGACTCTGGGCAGTGCAATGTTGATAAGCTTGTTTGCGAAATCATACATTCTTGCACCTCTCAAGGTAACCATAAGACCTATTTTCATTCCCTGTCTTACCTTGAAGTTGGCAACCGATTTCTTTGCTGTCGTTACGACGGGCTTCTGACCGGTAATGGCGGTAAGATCCGCAGCCGCGGCATCCATTGCTTTGGGGTTATCTTTGGCTTCTCCCATACCTATGCTGACAACTATTTTAACAAGTTTGGGCACCTGATTGACATTCGTATATTTGAATCTCTCTATAAGTGCAGGAATAGCTTTTTCTTTATATAACTGCTGTAATATCATTTTTATCCTCCTACTTCGCGCCTACTTTATCGATAACCGCGCCGCACTTCTTACAAGTCCTCTGCTTATTACCGTCTTTGTCAAATGTCATTTCGGTTTTGGATGCCTGTTTGCATTTGGGGCAAATAAGCATTACATTGGATGCATGAATGGGACGCTCGAAATCCACTATACCGCCGGCTTCTCCGGCCTTTCTGGGTTTCACATGCTTCTTGCCCATATTTGCATTTTCCACTATGACAGTATTTTTTGTTTTATCTACGGCCATTATCTTGCCGGATTTGCCGGCATCATTACCGCTAAGTATACGTACGTTATCACCTTTTTTTACATGCATTTCCAAGTCTCCTTTCTATAGCACCTCGGGTGCGAGAGAGACTATCTTCATATATTCCTTATCTCTCAGTTCTCTTGCAACAGGCCCGAAAATACGGGTTCCGACAGGTTCTTTGTCCGCTTTGATTATAACTGCGGCATTCTCGTCGAACTTAATGAAAGATCCGTCTTTTCTCTTTATGCCTTTTTTGCTCCTTACTATAACGCATCTGACGATATCACCCTTTTTAACAAGCCCGCCGGGAGATGCCGTTTTAACACTGCATACTATTACATCACCGATATTGGCATAATATCTTCCTGTTCCGCCCAATACTTTAAAGCAGAACAGTTCTTTTGCTCCGGTATTATCCGCTGCTTTTAATCTGGTCTGTGCCTGTATCATAGTATTACCTCGCCTTTTCCACTATGGAAACAACTCTCCATCTTTTATCCCTGGATAACGGTCTTGTTTCCATAACTCTTACTCTGTCACCGACAGCACACTCATTATTTTCATCATGAGCTTTAAGTTTGTATGTTCTCTTGATAATTTTGTTATAAAGAGGATGTCTTACGCTGTCTACCACTGCGACAACAACGGTTTTATCCATTTTATCACTAACAACATTTCCCACTCTGGTTTTTCTCAAGTTTCTCGTTGTCATCTCATATCTCCTTAATCTCGCGTTCTCTGAGTATTGTCTTTACTCTGGCAATATCCTTCTTAACGCTCTTCATCTTCATGGGATTTTCCAACTGATTGGTAGCATATTGGAATCTGAGCTTAAAAAGTTCCGATTTAAGCTGGTTCAGTTCGACTGCCAGTTCTTCGTTAGTCTTTTTCCTGATATCATTAGCCTTCATTTGCTTCACCACTTTCTCTTGCCATTATCTTGCACTTTATGGGCATCTTGCCGCTTGCAAGCCTTAATGCTTCTTTGGCATCCGCCTCGGAAACACCGCCTATTTCGAACATTACTCTGCCCGGCTTAACAACCGCTACCCAGAATTCCGGTGATCCTTTTCCGCTACCCATACGGGTCTCGGCGGGTTTCTTTGTTACCGGCTTGTGCGGGAATATCTTTACCCATACGCTACCGCCTCTTTTGATGTAACGGGTCATCGCTACACGGGCAGCCTCTATCTGATTGCTCTTAATCCAACCGGGCTCGGCAGCTACAAGACCGTAATCACCCTGATCAATGGTGTTTCCCCTTAAAGCTTTACCTTTCATTCTGCCTCTGTGGACTCTTCTGTATTTAACACGTTTAGGTATAAGCATTATTGTATACCTCCTTCATTGTCTTTCTTTGCGGGAAGCACTTCACCCTTATATATCCAGACCTTAACCCCGATCTTTCCGTATGTGGTATCCGCTTCGGCAAATCCGTAATCTATATCGGCTCTTAATGTCTGAAGAGGTATTGTACCCTCGTGATAATGCTCACTTCTTGCAATTTCCGCACCGCCCAGTCTTCCCGAAGCCATGGTCTTGATTCCGAGAGCACCCTGTTTCATGGTTCTTCCCATTGCCTGTTTCATGGCTTTTCTGAAAGAAACTCTTTTTTCCAGCTGTGCTGCAATTCCTTCGGCTACAAGCTGTGCATCCATATCGATGTGGCTGACTTCGGTAATATTTACCAGCACGGTCTTGGTCGTAAGCTTTTCAATATCCGCTCTGATCTGCTCCACACCGGCACCGCCTTTGCCTATAATGAGGCCGGGTTTGGCTGCAAGAATGTTAATCTTTACTTTATTTGCGGCTCTTTCTATCTCTATCTTAGAAATGCCCGCTATATATAATTTCTTTTTAATAAACTTTCTTATGGTATTGTCTTCAACAAGATACTTTGAATAGTCCTTTTTATTTGCATACCATTTGGTATCCCAATCTTTTATAATTCCTACTCTAAGTCCGTGAGGATTAACTTTCTGTCCCATGCTCAAGCCTCCTATGCTCTTTCTTTCAGAACCACCGTTAAATGGCATGTTCTTTTATTGATTCTGGTAGCACTTCCTCTTGAAAGAGCTTTGATTCTCTTAAGAGTGGTACCCTGGTTGGCGTATATTTCCGCAACATACAACTTGCTTTCATCAAGGTTATTATTATTAACGGCATTTGCACGTGCCGAAATAAGCAACTTTTCCAAAGACTCGGTTATGATATTCGGAGTATTCTTAACAATAGCAAGAGCGACTTCATAATCCTTCCCTCTGATAAGTTCGGTTACAAGATTGGCTTTCGATGCCGGAACGGAAACATTATTAATACTTGCTCTGCCCTGATCTTTTCCGACACCCAGTTCTTTTCTTTGTTTCTTGGTCAAACGAGGAGCTTTATTGCACTTTCTGGTAAAAGTCTTTTCCTTATTTTCAGTTGTTTTTTCCATTTTTTCCTCCATTACTTAACCTTTGTAGCCTTATCGCCTTTTCCGTGTCCTCTGTAAGTCCTGGTCAGGACAAATTCTCCGAGCTTATGGCCTACCATATCCTCCGTGATATACACGGGAAGATGCTTTCTGCCGTCGTGAACGGCTATTGTATGACCTACCATCTGAGGATATATAGTTGAGGATCTTGACCATGTCTTTAAGACTCTTTTATCGTTAGCCTCATTCATTTTCTCAATCTTTTCCAAAAGCCTCGGAAATACATATGGCGCTTTCTTATTTGATCTGCTCATGTCAATTCTCCTTTACTTGCTGTGTCTTCTCTTGACAATCATACTGTCAGAAGCTTTTTTCTTTTTTCTTGTCTTGGTACCCAAGGTACGTTTACCCCAAGGTGTAACGGGGCTGGGTCTTCCGATAGGAGCCTTGCCTTCTCCGCCGCCGTGCGGATGGTCAACAGGGTTCATCGCGGAACCTCTTACCGTAGGTCTTATTCCCATGTGTCTTTTCTTACCCGCTTTACCTATACGGATATTGGCATGATCAACATTTCCTACCTGACCGATTGTGGCTTTGCAGTTCAGGCTTACCATTCTGACTTCGCCCGAAGGAAGTCTTATCTGTGCGAAATCGCCTTCTTTGGACATCAATTGCGCGGTATTGCCTGCCGAACGTACCATCTGAGCTCCCTTACCGGGTTTCAGCTCTATACTGTAAATCATGGTACCTACGGGGATATTTGCTAAAGGCAATGCGTTGCCCACTTTTATATCCGCTGTCGGTCCGGACATTACGGTGTCATTTACCGCTAATCCGAGAGGAGCGATAATATATCTCTTTTCTCCGTCGGCATAGAAAAGTAATGCTATGTTGGAAGTTCTGTTGGGATCATATTCAATAGCTGCAACTCTTGCGGGTATTCCGTCTTTATCTCTCTTAAAATCTATAATTCTGTATTTTCTTGCTGCACCGCCGCCCTGATGTCTGACTGTTATTCTGCCGTGATTATTTCTGCCGCCTTCTCTCTTGATAGGCGAAAGAAGGGATTTTTTGGAAGACTTGGCAGTTATTTCCTCGAATGTGGAAACTGTCATGAATCTTCTGGCCGGTGAAGTCGGGTTATATTTCTTGATTGGCATAATTTACTCCTTTACTGCTTAGTGCGGTGTTACACCGAATTCTTCAATGCTGGTCTTATACTTCCTGGCAACCGTCTTAATCTTGCCGCCTTTATCAAGATAAGTTTCCGGCTTGGGATTGGTATCGATTGTTACGACAGCTTTCTTGAAAGAAGCGGTTCTGCCCAGATGCACACCTACTCTTTTTTCTTTACCCTGGTAATGCATTACATTCACTTTAAGAACCTTTACCGAGAACAGTTTCTCCACCGCCTGCTTTATCTCTATCTTGGTAGCTTTTTTGTCCACCATGAAAGTATATCTTCCCAGCATGGCCTGTTCATTGGTTCTTTCCGTTATATACGGTCTTAAAATAATATCTTCATAATGTTTCATTATGCATAGACCTCCTGAATCTTTTCTACCGCTTCTTTTGTTACGACAAACTTGTCATACTTCAAAATGTCATAGACATTGATGGTATTGGTCAGAGCGGTTGCTACATTAGGCAGATTTCTTGCCGATTTGACTATTACATCGTCTTTCTTCGCAAGAACTACCAGACAGGATGTATCGACTTTTATATTGTTCAATATCTCGACAAATTTCTTTGTCTTGACTTCATCCATTTTGAGACTGTCCAGAATTATAAAGGAGCCTGAGCCGAACTTCTGCGATAAAGCCGACTTCAGAGCAAGTCTCTTCTGTTTTTTGTTCAATGAAAATCTGTATGATCTCGGCTTGGGTGCAAACGCAACTCCGCCGCCAATCTGGTGAGGTCCTACCGATGATCCCTGACGTGCGCGTCCGGTTCCTTTCTGTCTGAAAGGTTTTGCTTTTCCGCCTACTACCTCGGCTCTGGTCTTTGCACTCTGTGTTCCCTGTCTGGCGTTTGCAAGGTACTGAACCACTGCCGAGTGTATCGCACTTTCACTTACTTCGACTCCGAATACATCTTCGTTCAATGACATAGTGTCGACAACTTCACCTTTTATATTATATACATCTGCTTTTAACATTTACCGTGTCCTCCTATGCGTTCTTGGCATCCCGGATCATTACCAGTCCGCCTTTGGGTCCCGGTATTGCACCTTTAACTAAAACCGCGTTACGGTCCGCATAAATCTTCATTACTTCCAGATTCTGCACCGTAACTCTTTCCGCTCCCATCTGTCCGGGCATCTTCCTTCCTTTAAACACTCTGCCCGGATCGCTATGCATTGCTAAAGCTCCCAATCCGCGATGGTATTTGGAACCGTGTGAAGCACGGCCGATAGCTGTTCCGTACCTCTTTGTCGTTCCGGCATATCCTCTTCCTTTGGATGTGCCTATTACATCGACGAGCATTCCTTCTTTAAGAGTTTCCACCGTTATTACATCACCGACTTTATATCCTTCTGCGGATTCCACTTTGAATTCTCTTACAAATTTCTTGGGTGTAAGATCGGATTTCTCATAAAGTCCTTTTTCCGGCTTATTTACTCTGCTTTCTTTTACATCACCGTAAGCCACCTTAACGGCATTGTATCCGTCGTGCTCTGTCGTCTTTATCTGCACCACGGTCAGGGGACCGGCTTCTATTACCGTAACAGGTACCGCCTGTCCGTCTTCCAGAAACAACTGTGTCATTCCCGCTTTTTTTCCTAACATAAAGTTTTTCACTTCGTATATCTATCCTCCTAAGTTATTGGTTCAACTTTCTTTCAGTTGAACTTGACTTTTACAACTTTATCTCTATATCCACTCCCGCCGGCAGATCCAGAAGCATTAATGCATCCACTGTCTTGGGCATAGGGTTCAATATGTCAATAAGGCGCTTGTGCGTTCTCATTTCAAACTGTTCTCTTGCATCTTTGTACTTGTGCGGTGCTCTTAATATGGTCACTATTTCCTTCTCGGTGGGAAGAGGTACGGGACCGGATACCTTTGCACCCGTTCTTTTCGCAGTCTCTACAATCTTGTTTGCAGACTGATCGATTAATTCGTGGTCATAAGCTTTAAGTCTTATTCTTATTCTCTGTTTGCTAGCCATTCTGATAGCTCCTCCTTAAATTCTTTTACCATTTCTATTAGCACATAGTCCCGGGTGTATCGCGCCTTCCCATTATATATGCCCGTATGACACGGGCCGTGACCTTTGTCTAATCGCTTCCGCCCAACCTTAAAGATTGGTACTTCTCCCCTTAAGTTACCCGCAAAATGCGGCAATCTCAAGGATCATGGTACTGCGAAAATATCGCAGCCTTTGAATTGTACTACATACTTTAATCTTTTGCAACACCTTTTTTTGCAAAAGGCTACTTTACGCTAATTTAACATTTCCTTTACATATAGTTTATAAAACATTGATTAGATAAACATTTAATGATATTATATATATAGTCGAACTGTACCAATTTAATAACGCACGGAATTTCAAAAGGAGGGTAACTATGAAAGATTTCTATGGACGCAAAGCAACGCTTATTAAGCTTGCCATTTGCGTTGCGCTGATTGTCATCAACGCCCTGATCGGATCGTTTGTTCAAACGGCCGGCTGGACGGCGAAGATTGAAGATCTGCGCAACAAAACCAACACCGGCACAATCACTATCAAGGCTACGGATAGCGAAGAGGCCAAAGACTATACGGTAAACGGTAAAGTTGTTTCCGGTATTCTGATTACACCTAAAAATGCCACCAAAGATCATCCGGCACCCGGTGTGGTCTTTACACACGGTCTGTACAACAACCGTGAAATGCAGTTGCAAAACGGCATCGAGGCTGCCCGCAGAGGTTATGTTGTATTGCTGATTGACCGTGAATCTCACGGACACAACGACACAACCACTTATGACAATTACGGTGATTCGATGTTGTCCGCAGCCAAGTACCTTTACAATCTGACCGATCCGCAAGGTAACAGGATTGTTGACGGCAGCAGGATTTTGGTTTCCGGTCACTCCATGGGCGGCAGCGCCACAAACGGTGCCTTAATGCTTGACGGTGTATCCAATAAGACCGCTATCACCGTAGGTGACACCAAGTACACATGGGAAGGCCAGGTTGATGAGGCATTGAGCAAAGGATACCACATGGGTATAATTTCCGCAGGTATCGTCCAGGCCAACAATGCTCAGAACGCCAGTTACGGTACCAACCTTAAAGGTGTTTCGGTTCTCAAGGCATCCAGCGACGAGTTCTTCTTTGCCAGCACAACCAAGAACGGCATCTATCGCCCGCTCAACCTCAACCAAAACACGGAATTGTTGTTCACACAAGGTATAAATGAAAAGGTTACCGTAAACAGAAGTATAGACGGTAAATTGTATGTAAAGAAGGGGGATGATTATGTAGCAATAACCTCTTCCGATACCTACCACAAGAAAACACAATACTATGTGTTCACAAAGAGCGGCAATTCCCCGTTCTATCTCATGTCCTCGCAGGCTATGGACTTTGTTGGCAAACCTTTGGAATCGGCAACAGGTGAGCAATACGAAGTTATTAACGGCGGAATCTATGATTTCAACAAACAAGGTGCTCTGATAGGTCAGCCTGAAGACAAAAAATACCTGTCGGCACAGACCGGCGGAGCGCAACAGGCAAGTGATACGGTTCAGATTCGTGCGGTTTACGAAGCCAAAGAAAACCACCCGATGAATCACTTCTCCAGAATGAGTGCAGCGGGAATAATAGACTTCTGCTACAATGTATTCGGAGTTGCCGAAGGCACAACCTTCAAGGCACCTAATAACCAGACATGGTGGATAAAGGAAGTATTCGCCATTTTCGGAATTGCCGGTCTGTTCGGACTGCTTGTCATACTGGTAGATTTACTGCTTAAGACAAAAGCATTCGCTTCACTTGCAGCTGCCGAAGGCGATATTCCCGAGGCTCCGGTTCTTCTTACGAAACCCCGCAAACATGTATTCTACTGGCTGAGCGGTATTCTGACTGCATGGTACGGATATTATGCCTGGGAGAATATAGTGAGGGGTAAAAACTGGTATGCAAACAGCTTCTGGAGAACACTGATTACCGACACTACAAGCGAAATTACCGGTCAGACCTACACCAGCTGGGCCAATGCCGGTACCATTGCTTACTGGGGTATCTGCTGTGCAACATTTGCACTGATAATAACGGCGGTCATCTGGCTCATAAACAGAGTCATCAACATGATTGTTTACAAAGATGATTATCTTGCACATGAAGAGAGACCGTTCCTGGGCTTCAGAATTCGCAGTGTAGGTAATATCTTCAAGACGCTTGCACTTGCAGCAATACTTTGCTTCGTGTTCTTCGGAACCATACAACTACTTTGGAATGTGTTGGTTGTGGACTTCAGAGCATGGACATTTGCATTCAGAATATTTAAGACCGACAGACTGCTGTCCTACTTAAGATATGTGCCGTTCTTCTTTGTATTCTACATGACCAATGCGGCATTGAATATAAACTACAGGGTGAAGGATCTGCCCGAGTGGGTAACCGTTCTCATAAATGTAGTATTCAATGTAGGCTGGTTGATTATAAGTGTGTGGTACTTCAACAGCTACTTCATCAATGTAGGAGCATTCACAAACAGCACGTTAAGCATGCAGAATATATGGACATATCCCATCATTCCATGCGTTGCAACCGCAACTATTGTTTCCAGACGTCTGTATGTACGTACAGGAAATGCATGGCTTGCCGGTCTTGTAAATGCCACTATAATGGCACTGGTCTGCTGTGCAGGCACATCCATAGGTGCATAAGAGAAACGGTAATTCACAAAAGATAAATCAAACGGAACGAGAAATCGTTCCGTTTTTCTTCTTACCCGGTTAATTCTGTTTACTTCTTAAACAACCATTCCGGCAGTTTCTTATCCGGAGATTGGAAAGGATGGTAGCGTACGGGAATATCCAAATACCATGATTTTTTAAGTATACTCTTTGTGTGCGAGAAGGTCTCAAAGGTCTCTTTACCGTGATAGCTACCCATTCCGCTGTTTCCCACTCCTCCGAACGGCAGATGCGGACTGCTAAGATGCATAACCGTGTCATTGACACAACCGCCGCCGAAAGAAAGATTTTTCAGAATTGTTTTCTCTACCGATTTATCTTTTGTAAAAAGGTACAGAGCCAAAGGCTTGGGACGGCTCTTAACAAAGTTTACAGCTTCGTTTATATCGTCAAAACCTATTACAGGAAGAACAGGACCGAAAATTTCCTCCTGCATAAGAGGACTTTCGGTATCCGGTTCGTTTACTAAAGTGAACTCTATTTGCAGAGTATCGGGATATGTATTTCCCCCAATCAAAATGTCTTGGGTTTCCATAAGTTGCCTGATACGATCAAAATGCTTTTTGTTTATAATCTTGGGGAAATTTTCTCTTTTGTATTTTGTGTCGGGAATCATTGTATTGTAATGATTCTTTATTTCATTGATAAGTTCCGCCTTTATGCTGTTTTGCACTAAAAGATAGTCGGGAGTTACACAGGTTTGTCCTGCGTTCAGAAGTTTTCCGAAGAGTATCCGCTTGGCAGTTTTTTTAATATCCGCGCTTTGTTCCGCTATTACGGGACTCTTTCCGCCCAGTTCCAGAGTAACGGGTGTAAGATTATTTGCAGCCTGTTGCATTACGGTTTTTCCTACAGCGGGTGAGCCGGTAAAGAAGATATAGTCAAAATGCTGCTCCAATAAAGCATTGTTCTCCTCTCTGCCTCCTTCCACAACGGATACATATTCCGGAGGAAATGCTTCGCTTATAACGGAGCAAACTGCATTTGATACAGCAGGAGCATATGCCGAAGGCTTTACGACAGCCGTATTACCTGCGGCTATGGCGCCTATAAGCGGAACCATGCAAAGTTGAAAAGGATAATTCCAAGGGGCCATTATGAGAACAGTACCGTAAGGCTCCTTTATTATCTTCGCTTTAGCCGGAGCCTGTGAAAGAGCAACTTTCTTTCTTTCAGGTCTTGCCCAATGTTTTATATTTTTTAAAGTATGGTCCAACTCGCAAAATACAATTGCAAGTTCGGTCATATATCCTTCGTATGTACTCTTGTTCAAATCGCTTTTCAGAGCGGAAAGAATCATATCTTCATTATTTCTTATGGATGTTTCCAGCAGTTTAAGAGATTTAATCCTTGCACTTATCGGCAAAGTGTGTCCTTCATTGAAATAAATGCGCTCTTTTTCTACAATCTTATTTATAATTGTGCTGTTGCTCATGTCGGAAACTCCTTTATCGGTTTCTATACCACCTGTTTTGCGTACTCCAACACTCTTTCCTTTACCATCTCGCAGTTGGTTTTATTACAGTATTCCAATATGAAAGCGGCATCGGGGGTATACTTTTTACGAAGCGACAGAAACTTCACCCAGTCTATATCGCCTTCTCCCACATTCCTGCCCTTTGCATCATTTACTTTTCTGTCTTTACCGTGGAAATATGCAATATAGTCTTTAAGATATTTGAATATATCTTCTTCATCGGAATTGGCAATGAGATTTGCGGGATCTAACAATATTTTGAAGTTATCTCTTTCACACTGCCAGATTAAGTCTCTGGTTCTTTTTGCGGAAGGTGCAAAATCAAATATACAGGGTTCATATGCAATGGATACTCCGTAATGCTTTGCGATATCCAACAGTCTTATCATGTTGGATTTGAAATAGGCAAAATCCGCCTCAAAGGTAAAGAAGTCTATGCCTCTTTTTCCCGGAACAAATCCCGATTCGGTTGCCACATACTCAATACCGTTGTTTGCGGCTACCTGAATGTATCTTTCATATGCTTTAAAATTGTTTTCCTGTTTCTCCTTATCCGGCTCGAACAGTGAGGAAAATGCACCTATGGCAACTACATCTATCGAATTATCCCTGAACAATTTGATTATGTCTTTAGCGGCTTCATCGGTCAACTCGTCCATCGGTTTGTAACCGTTGTACTGATATACATATAAATTACTGAATGCAAAACTTATCTCTGTAGAGGTAAAACCGAATTTTTTTAATAAGTCTACCGTTTCCTCCGGTGTATGATTTGCAAGACTCCTCGTAACCAATCCTACTTCCATTGTGTAATTCCTCCTCTAATCCTTTTTAATTATATCCTCCGGTACAATCCATCCTTTTTTATAGAAGATATTGAGAACCGGTCTGATAACTAAATAAATAACCAGCGTTTCTATCACTATTACCGCTGCGGTCTTAATGCTTCTTGCTACCAATAATTCATTAATCGGTATTCTGTACAGCATATACAATGCTATGCTCATAAGAAAAAAGTCGCTTATCAGGGCTTTGGTCAGTACGGCAAAAATTGTGGTTTTTACGGTTATTTCTTTATTGTGAAGAAATAAGCCGTATATAAGGCCGTTAGCAATGGCCACAATGGTTATTACCGGAGAATACGGTCCGGTAGGGAATAAAACGCTTCCCAGCAAATCGGCAAGCACGGCGGATAATGCTCCGTAGGCGGGACCGAATAATATTGATGCCATAGCAATGGAAACAAATTCCGTCCCTATCCTTATAACCTGAAGATTAACGGCTAAAAGTTTTGCCAAAACAACCGTAAGTGCCGTTAATAACGACAGTATCGTAATTCGTCTTGTGTTGCTCACCTGACGGCTCCTTTTATACAATACTCTTCCAGAAGTTTAAGATATGTCCGGTAATTATCCAGGGAAACTTCCGGAGGTGTCTGATGGTCCACACTGGGTATATACCCTCCCGACCTCATGGCCGGAAGCAGACGCTCGAATTCCTCCCGCATAGCCTGTTCGGAAACACTCATCACCATCTTGTCGTATGCCCC
>JAKJBR010000065.1:0-4791 GCA_022706885.1 Bacillota bacterium | reverse complement strand
AAACGGATTATGAAAACGCAAAAGCCATGTTGGATGCGGAAAAAGAAAATCTGAAAAACCTTCAAAGACAACTGGTAACAATGGCAAATCCCGTACTTGAAGCACAATCGGCTGTGGATGCCAAGATACAGGAAAGAGACGATTATATAGCCTTACATCCCGATACCGATGTACCGACAATGACGGAGATTGAAGCTAAAGAGAATGAACTGGAAGCTGCCGAGAATGAAGTGCCGCCCGATGCGGATAAAATAAAAAGAATTAAGAATGAACTCAATGCGATGATATACAGGTATTTTGAATACCTGCCGGTTCGTGAGCAGATTGATGAGTATAATAAGCAGATTGCAAACCTTACAAAAGCATTAAATACCGTAAAGAATCAGGAGAGAGATATAAATACGGCTATTACATTTTCACGGAATAAAATAGATGTACTTCAGTTTACACATGACGACTTGTATGAGATATATCTTCCTCTTAAAGCAAGATACGAGTACGGTGATAAAGAAGCGGAATTGGTAAATGTGACCGCCGAATTCATATCGGCACAGGAAGAGGTCAACGCACTTAATGAACGCAAAAGTACTGTGGAATCAAAGGTAATGACGGAAGATCAGGCCGATGCATTGGTTGTGCAAAGACAGAAAGAACTGAATGACAAGCAGGCTTCATATGAAAAACTGAAGGCTCAGAACGAGTTGGATGAACAGATAAATAAGATGAACCTGGAAAATATGAGAAGAGAAATCACTCAGCAGGAAGCGCTGGTTAAAAGATTGCAGGAAAAGGCAATTAACGGAGTTATTACCGCTCCGGTAACCGGAATGATTATTAATCTTACATATGTCACAGGAGAGAAGACCAATTCGGGAGCGGCCGTTGCGGAAATAGAGATCAGTGAAAAAGGTTACACAATGAGTTTTACGGTAACTATAGAGCAAAGCAGAAGATTGAGTGTCGGACAGGTTGCACAAGTTCAGTACTATTACGGCTCCAATGCGCCGTATGCGGAAATATCGGCAATTAAAACCGATTATAACAATCCCCGCGGAAGCAGGATAGTGGAACTGGAAGTAAGAGGGGATAACATATATCCCGGGCAGACCATGTATGTTGCGTTGGGAGAAACCGGAAGGGAATATGAAGCGGTAATACCCAACAGCGCCATACACGAAGACAACAAAGGCAAATTCGTATATATTGTTGAAGCAAAGAATACTCCTATAGGTAACAGATATATTGCCAGAAGAGCGGATATACAGGTTATAGCATCCGATGATTCCTCTTCCGCTATATCGGGTGTAAGTGCTTATGCCAACTATATTATTACTACATCGTCGAAACCTATAACCGACGGAATGCAGGTGAGGTTGATTGAAAACAAATATTGAAGGTAAAAAGATAATTTCATACAGACTCATTGTTTTCATATGCATACTGTCAGTGCTTATCATTGCGCATCTTATTATCTTATCCGTCAGCAGAAAACTTAAAAGTGATAGTATAGAACAGTTTGCGGCGGAGAGATGGATGAATAATAATTCCGATATCAATTACGCACAGATTTCCTGTTTTATGACTTCCGATGCCGGTTTTACTACCGATAATATACTGTCTCTTAACCGCTCTTATGATGACCGCATGCTTTCCGAATCGATATCGTCGCCATCGGGAGCAAGGTTATGGATTCATGCGTACAGCGGAAAAGGAAATGTAAGTGTGGATGCCGCAACAAACATTCCCGCACAGGTTACCGCCATAGGAGGAGATTTCTTTTACTTTCATAATATTCCGTTATTATCGGGAAATTACTTTACCGACGATCCGTTAAACAGTGACCACGTTATTATAAACGAAAGCCTGGCATGGCAACTGTTCGGCTCTAACGACATTATAGGCAAAGACATATTCATTAACGATGTCCCGTATAACATTACCGGTGTTTCCAAAGACATGCACGGGGAAAACCAGGCTGCTAATCCGCACATATACATGCAGTATGATGTTTATCAAAGGATGGACAATTCGGCTTTCATTTCCTGCTATGAAGTATTGTTGCCTAATCCCATATCGGATTTTGCCCTGAATATTGTAAAAGAATATGTCAGGTTAAATCAGATGGAGCATGAAATAATTCAGAATACGGAGCGTTTCAATCTGATAAATACCTTCAAGGTATTAAGCAACCTGAAAGAGAGGAATATAAAGACCAGTAAGGTACTTTATCCCGAGTGGGAAAATACGGCAAGGATTACGGAATATAAGTTGGCAAGATTGTTGTTGTTACGTATAATCATATCGGCTATGATGCTGACGGTACTTATAGTCATGATTATAGTTTACAGAACGAATATATCGGATTTCTTTGAGAAAACCGTTAAGGTTATAAAAACTAAAGCAAAGAACACCAAGATTGCAAAGGCGATTGAAGAAAGAAGGAGAAAAGAATATGAAAAGAAGGAATATCACTAAAATACTGGCAGTCATACTTATTATTTTACTATTGATGACACAAATTACCGCTTGTAATAAAAGAAGAGGTGTGGAAAAAACCGTGCCTGAGCATGTTTATCGCAGAACGGAGATTGCATTGCCTGAAAAAATACAGTATGTCAGTAATATGTTTCTCGAAGGAGAAAGAATCTGTGTATTGGGCGTAGGATACAATGAAACCGATTATACCGAGTACTATATTCTATACAGTATGAACCAGGACGGTTCCGATCCCGTAGAGAAAAAGATGGATGTAAGTTTTTCCAAAATAGACGGCTATGACGGGTCGTACTTGTCATATATTACCGCATTATCCGACCAAAGACTGTTAGCTGTTGTGGATGCATGGGCGGAAGATAAAGAAAAGGGAGAGTATAAATCGGATAATTTCTTCATAATACTGGACAAAGACGGTAAAGTGCAGAAAAAAATCAATTTAAATGAATTGCTTAAAAATCACATTACAACGGACTATTTCTATGCCGGCATGCTTTTGTCCGATTCGGCAGGAAACATATATATATCGTCAGATCGTACAATTTATGTACTGAAATCGGATTTCACATTCGCTTTTAAAGTGGAACTTACCGGTAATTCATGGATGCAAAGCATGTTCAATTACAGCAAAGACAGAATAGCTGTTGTTATGAGTACCGAAGGTGAAGAGGGATATAAGATGCAGATAAGAATAATTGATCCGGAAAAGAAAGCATTTTCCGAAGAAATAAATGTTAACACCCATCTGCAGAACAATTTATATCAATTATTCACAGGTCTTGACTACTCTTTATACTATTCCACACAATCGGGTATATACGGATATGATGTTAAGAGCGGCGAAAGCAGGGAACTGCTCAACTGGATTAACTCGGATATAGAAAACCCGAACCTCGGCAGGATGACGGCCGTTTCCGATAAAAGGTTTGTCTGTATTGCTCAGGAATATGATGAATCTACATGGACAAGTAAGCAATCGGTTATGATTCTTGACTATATACCGCCCGAGGAAGTGGTGCCCAAGTATGTTATTACTCTTGCAACGGCATTCGGAGCATATGATGTAAGAAAACCGGTAATAGAGTTTAACAGGAACAGTCAGGAATACAGAATTCAGATAAAGGATTACTACCAAGATCATCAGGACTATGAAGACTATACCGAAGTTATCGATAAGCTCAATAACGATATCATAGCGGGAAATATGCCCGATATATTACTTGTAGATATCAATATGCCGTTTGAAAGCTATGTCTCAAAAGGTCTTCTTTACGATATGTATAAACTTTTGAATAAAGATGAGAGTTTTAATAAGGAAGACTATTTTACCAATGTTCTGGATGCCATGAGTGTAAACGGTAAGCTCTATTCCATATCACCCTCATTTTCGGTTAGTACAGTTGCTATAAAAAGCAAATTTGTCGACACTAATAAAAAAGGATGGACAATGGGCGAACTGCAGGCTCTTATGGCAAAACTGCCTAAAGAAACCGAAACCTTCATAGGAACCAGTCGGCAGGAAATGATGGATATGGCATTAAGTATTACATTAGGCAGATTTATAGACAAAGATTCCGGTAAATGCTATTTCGACAGTCAGGACTTTATTGATATCTTGAAGTTTACAAAGGGATTTAATGAAAAATCCTTCTGGGAAGATCTGGACTACAACAATCTGCCTGCGGATTTCTGGGAGAAGTATGACAGGTCGTATGAAGAGGACAGAGCCATACTAAACCTTGTTTACCTCAACTCTTTTTATCAGTATACACAGTTGAGAGATTATACATTCAAAGAGGACATTACATTAATAGGGTTTCCCAATTCCGACAGAAACGGTTCCGCAATAGGGGTAGAAAACCGCATTGCTATTTCATCAAAATCCAAACTGATAGACGGTTGTTGGGAATTCGTTAAGAGTTTCCTGTCCGACAAATACCAGGAGAGTATTACATACCAATGGCCGGTTAAAATATCGGCATTTGATAAGATGGCGGAAAAGGCTATGAAAGGAGAAGACGGTTACGGTCCGATTGAACCTTTAATAGGAGATGTTGTTTACGATTCCATTGGCATGCCAAACCCGATGCCACAGGAAGGAAGGAAAATAAGTGAAGATGATGTAAAATATATAAAATCATTCCTGCAGAGTGTTGATGTCCTGATGTCCTATGAGCAGGGTGTCATGGATATAATAAACGAAGAAGCGAAAATGTACTATGCCGGTAACAAGACGGCGGAAGAAACTGCCAAAATAATACAAAGCAGGGTGCAGATATATGTAAGTGAAGGCAGATA
>JAKJBR010000064.1:0-4873 GCA_022706885.1 Bacillota bacterium | reverse complement strand
TAAAAGCTGCAACCGATAAGTTCCCTATATATGCAATGGCTATAGACACACAGTGCGAGACAATAATATTAGCCGATACATCGGGCAAACCGCTTTGCAATGCCGTGGTATGGCTGGATGACAGAGCAAAGCAGCAGGCTTTGAAGATAAAAGAAGATTTCGGTAACAGACAGGTATATGAAGTTACCGGCCAGTGCGATATATCCGGCATCTGGCCCGCCAGTAAACTGCTGTGGTTCAAGCAGAACCGACCGGATATATGGAAAAAGACGGGAAAGATTTTTCTTTTGGAAGATTATCTGTTATATAACCTTACCGGAAAGTTTGTCACACAAAAGACTTTACAATCCTCCTCTCTGTACTTCGACATAGTAAACGGTTATTGGTGGAAGACTATGCTGGATTACATAGGTATAAGTGAAGACATGCTTCCCGCTTTGTGCGACAGCGGAGTATATGTTGGAGATTACAACGGTATACACGTTGCAACATCGGCAATGGATCAGGCTGCAGGTGCAATAGGAGCGGGCGTATACAGAGCAGACAGAATAAGCGAGATGACGGGAACGGCCATGGCCATATTCAGCCCGACCGATAATATACCTGTATACCGTGATGATATGATTGTACCCTGCCATTACAATGCAACGACAAAATATGCCGTAATGCCGTGGATGCCTACGGCGGGAATGGCATTAAAATGGTTTAAGGATTGCTTTATGTCCGATATGACTTATGCACAATTGGATATGCTTGCAAAGGATGCGGCTCCGGGATCGGAAGGACTTATGTTTTTCCCTCATCTTAGCGGGTCCATACATCCTATACTCAATCCTCATGCCAAAGGTTCATTCTACGGAATCGGACTTGCGCATAAACAAGAACATTTTGTTCGGGCTATATTGGAATCTATAGCATATATGCTGAAAAGCTGTATAGCTTCTCTTGAATGTGATTTGGACGCAATACATTCCATAGGAGGGAGTGCCAAATCCGATATTTGGTGTCGGATAAAGGCCGATGTTACGCAAAAAAAGATTATTACTTTAAAGGAAAGAGAACCTGCATGCAAAGGAAGCGCCATACTGGCGGGTGTTGCAACCGGGGTGTATTGGTCGGTAGAGCAAGCATGCGAAAAAACCCTGGCGACCGACAGAGTGATACTGCCCGAAAGCGATGTATATGCGGGATTATATGAAGAATATATGAAAATAAATGAAAAAATATATGGAGGAGAGTGTAAATGAGTAAAGTAGCATTTTTAGGATTCGGTGAAGTCAATACTCCGAGAGAATTGATTGTGAAGAAGTGTAAAAAAGCGGAGAATGCTTTAAAAAAAGAAGGGCTGGACCTTATAAGCATATATCCGATAACCGATGATTCCGAAAGAGAGGATGTGCTTAAAGCTATCGATAAGCTTACAAAAGCATCGTTCGGTACCATAGTTTTGTGTGTTGCCGGATGGATTCCCTCACATGCAATAATCGATATCATCGAAAGATTCCGACATATCCCTATGGTATTGTGGGGGCTTTGCGGCTGGATGGAAGGAGACAGGTTGGTTACCACTGCAGACCAGGCTGCAACCAGTGCGATAAGAAAAGTAATGGAAGATTTGGGATATTCTTTCAAGTATGTGTATGATATTGTCGGAAAACCCATGAATACCGAAAAAGTTGCGGATTTTTGTAAAGCATCGGAAGCGGCTGCCAGATTGCGCTCTTCCAGAGCGGGAATGATGGGTTACAGGGATATGAACCTGTACGGTACAATGTTTGATGCAATCAGACTTAAAAAGTATATCGGAACGGATATTGAAAGCTTCGATATGTTAGAGGTTGAAAGAAGAGCGGAGAAGGTTACCAAAGAAGCGATTGACAATGTTATAGAGCAGGATATGTCTAAGTGGGTTTTCCTTAAACCGTGTGATAGAGAGACAAAGGAAAAGGCTGCGAAGTACTATTTAGCCATTTCGGATATATGTAAAGAAAGAAAGTATGAAGCCGTTTCACTGAAAGATGTCGACGGAATGAAAAAGTTTCTGTTCTATCCTCCCGCGCCCATATTCATGCTGTTATCCGATTGTCGCAGATTATGCACAATTCCGGAGAACGACTCTTACGGAATGGTTACGCAGCTTATGGTTAGCTATCTGACCGGTCAGTGCGGGGCATATCTGGAGTTCTATGAGTATATGGAAGACTGTGTTATAGCGGGAGTACCCGATTATGTGCCCAAGGAGATAATAGACGGAGAAATATATGTCATGCCTGCGGCTTTCGGACATCTTTCACAAGGAATACTCAATGTTTCCAAGGTAAAGCAAGGTAAAGTCACACTTTACAGACTTGCGGAAAGCAAAAACGGTTTCTGTATGCACATAGTGCAGGGAAGAGCGGAATCACCGGGCAAGTGGGAAGAGGCCGGTTGGACTCAGCCTGCACCGCAACTTCCCGGGCTTAAGGTTTATATGGATGATGTGGAAGCATTTACCTCAAAAGTAATGAGCCAGCACTACATAATCGCATATGAAGACAATGCAGACAAGATGATAGATTTATGTAAATTATTGAATATAGAGGTAATAAAATGAGTAAGGATGTTTTGCAGGCTGCTTATTTTTCTTTAGATACGGAGAAAAAGGAAATTGCAAGGCTTAAGGACTATCTGGATGAGCAATGCTTTTTAAAAGCGGTGGATGCTCTGGCAAACTGTAAGAGCATTATGACGGTAGCTTCCGGTTCATCCGGAATTGCGGCAAAGAAATTTGCACATTCTTTATGCTGTATAAACAGGCATGCCATGTTCATGCCCC
Organism: Bacillota bacterium; assembly: GCA_022706885.1. Taxonomy (GTDB): domain Bacteria; phylum Bacillota; class Clostridia; order DUPQ01; family DUPQ01; genus DUPQ01. The sequence goes on along the minus strand of JAKJBR010000064.1, from coordinate 2,058 downwards.
CGAGCGAAGCTGTACACGGCGGATTGGGTGCTCTGGATGAACAGGATGTAATGGTTATGGTGTCCAGAGGCGGAAAAACAGTGGAGCTTCTTCCTATTATTACCGGATGTAAAAAAAAGAAGGCTATGCTTATAGGGGTAACGGAGAATGATCAGTCCATACTTGCAAAAAACTCCGACATATTGCTGAAACTGAGTATAGAAAGAGAAAGCGATCCTTTGGGACTGATGGCGACATCCAGCTATGTGGCTACAATTGCATTATTTGATGCATTGTTGGCTTCATTAATAGTAAAAACAGGTTTTACGGCCGAGATGTTCGGGGTTATTCACCCCGGCGGAGCGGTGGGGGAACTGCTGAATAAATAGGAGAGAATATGTATAAAGGACTTAAAATTTCCGCACCTTTTTTTGAGATAGGACCCAAAGCATATCTCTACGGAGAGAAAATGCTTGCATTGGCAAAGGTCATAGACAAGGTTGCGAAGAAGTATGATGTGGATGTAATAGTTACACCGCAGTATACCGATATATCCTTACTTGCGCACAATACCGAAAGAATATCGGTTTTTGCGCAGCATATGGATTATCTGCCGGTAGGAAGGGGATTAGGTTCGGTTTTACCGGAGGCTGTAAAAGCAGCGGGAGCGGTGGGAGTAATGCTCAATCATGCCGAAAAGCCTTTGACCATGGAGGAAATAGACAAGACAATCAGGCGTGCCGACCAAGTGGGATTGGGTACGATAGTCTGTGCCGATACTGTGGAACAGGTTAAACAGATTGCCGGAATGTCTCCCAATCTTATTGTGGCGGAACCTACCCAACTGATAGGAACAGGGCAGACTTCGGATATTTCCTATATAAAGGAAACCATTGAGGTGGTAAGGCGCATCAATCCCGACATAATGGTGCTGCAGGGTGCCGGTATTAAAGACGGGAATGATGTGTACAACATCATTAAAGCGGGAGCTATGGCGACAGGCAGTACCTCGGGGATTATGAAGGCGCAAGATCCCTACGCAATGGTGGAAGAGATGTTATACAACCTGCGTAAGGCATGGGATGAAATAAATAATTGAAAATAAAGGAGAATAAAAAATGACTGTTTACACGGGAACAATTGAAATGCAATCAAAGGACCATATGCCGGATTTTCACAACATCACCGATGAGGTTAAAAAGATAGTGGAGCAATCGGGGGTAAAGAACGGTATCTGTGTGGTTTATTCGCACCATACCACATGCTCGGTAATGACTCAGGAGTGTTCGCATGACACGACATATTTCGGCAGAGAACACTTACAGCAGGACCTTATAAACATAATGGAAAAAATAGTGCCCACATGCAGGCATGAAGGCCAGTATCTGCATCCGGGACCGAAACACATAGAATTCGCTTTAACCTGGCCCGGCGAAGAGCCCAAAGGAAGCCTGAATACCGATGCTCATTTGCGGTCCTGTTTCTTCGGACGTTCGGAAACAATAGTAATAACCGACGGCAAACTGTCGCTCGGTGATTTCGGATTCATATATTTCATAGACTGGGATCAGGTTCGTGAAAGAAAAAGAGTAGCCGAGGTACAGATAATAGGGGAGTAGTTTCCTTTCGTTTATCTCTGTATATAAAGGACTTTATTCGGCTTTCAGGATATATAGCCAGTCCTGGAAAGCATCCGCTCTGGGGAATTTCCATTTGCCCTCATTGTCGGGTGTTACATCTCCGAGATATGTTTCTTTCCCCGTTATTGGATTGAAGCGGTATGCTTTGTAATTGATACCTTTTTCAATTTTCAATATGTTTATATCACCGAAGAAGCTGCCTCCGAAGAAAGGCTTGAATATGACACGCACCTTTTTGGGTATACCGGCCGCAAAATGTCCGTCACATGCATTCAATGAGCAGGGGGTTTCCAGCCATTCGGGATGATACTCGAATTTCCACCATTCAAAGGAAGTGAGATATTTCATGCAGAGCGATATCTGCTTTGCTCCTTCAAAATTCATCGCCTCCCTCCAGCTTATATTCCCCCAGTGAGCGCCGTGAGGAGAAGCTCCGTAC
>JAKJBR010000063.1:0-4916 GCA_022706885.1 Bacillota bacterium | reverse complement strand
CCTACTGCCACTATAAAATCGCAGTTATTCTTCTTTAGTATTTCTACGCCTGTACATATATCTTCATAAACGGGGTTGGAACTGAACCCGTCAAATCGCATAACTTTGCAAGGAAATTTTATGCCGAATGTGTCAAATATTTTGTCACACACCAACAGCGGTTTTTTACCTTTTAATATATTAAAAATTGAAAAATCGTAAAAAACCTGTTGCATCGTCATTTCACCTTCGCTTTTATTCTGGTTGCCAGTATTTCCAGCAAAATAACCGCTGCAAATACTATGTATGTGATGAATCCCAGCTCGCGAAGATCAAAATAGTGGCTGCCTGCCATGTATAAATCGAATCCTATTCCGCCCGCTCCCGCTGCAGCACCTACGGCAATGGCATTTGTGAAGTTAATTTCAAAACGTAAGAATGTCCATGCCGTCATGCGACTTATAGAGGAGGGAAGCAGTGCCTGAAATACAATCTGCCAGAAACTTGCTCCGCTTGCTTTTAATACTTCAATAGTGCCTGCATCCACCTCTTCAATAGATTCCGCATACGCTTTAATTAAATAACCGCAACTGTGAAATGTCAAGCCTATGACAGCAGCTACGCTGCCAAGTCCTGCTGCAACGGTGAATATGAGGACCCACAGTATTGTAGGTACCGCCCTTATAAAAGCAACAAAGCTTTTTGTGATGCCGGATACAATAGGATTGGCAATATTCTTTGCACATAGCAGAGCTCCGAAAAAAGCTATTATTGCACCGAAGATGGTGGAAAGCGCACCCAGAGAAAATGTCACAAAGAGTTCTTTTAATGCGCCTGTAAATGTACTGTATGTCAGTTTAGGTTGACCGAACAGTACTTTGGCATTGTTCCAGGTGCCGGCAACGGCTTTAGCCATGTCAATATCTTTATAATCAAATGTCAAAAATCCGTATATGGTAAGTGCCACCAGTGCAAATATGGTTATTCTTATAGCAATACCGCCTTTGGATTTTGCCGTGGTTTTTATCTTTCCGTTGCGAGTCTTTCGCATGTACTCCTTTATATCAATATAGACAGGAAGTTTTTCCGTCATATTAAGTTCACTCATTACATAATAACCTTTCTTATCCTGTTGGATATTATCTCTATAGCGATAACCAGGATAACTATGGCTATCACCACAAGACTTGCCGAACCGTAATCCATTCGTTTGTAGTATAAGTCAAACAGATATCCGATACCCGTTGCCGTAAGCATACCTATCAATGTGGAGGAACGGATATTTGTTTCAATCATGTATAAGACCCATGAAACAATTTCCGGCATGGATGAAGGAATCACTCCGTTAAATACCGTCTGCAAAGAGGTTGCACCGGTGGCATATAATGCTTCAACACAGGATGCACTCACTTCATCTATCGTTTCTATAAATGCTCTGGTAAGCATACCGAAGGTGGCAAAAAACAGGGCGAAAAACCCTGTCAGTATATTCTGCCCGAAAGAGAAAAGTAAAAGCATTGCCCAAACTACATCCGGAACATTCCTGAAAAATGCCGCAATAATCCTGACTATTCTGGCAACCAAAGGATGTGCTTTAGTGGTTTTTGTCCCGAATAAGCTTAAAAAGAATGCACATATGGCGGCACATACGGTGACAGCTACCGATACCAGGGCGGTTTCTGCCAGTTTTGTAAGTATGGAAGACAGACGCGACCAGGCTTTTGCGTCGGGAATAAACTGTTTTGCCATCCAGGCAACGGCTTTGGGAATGGATTCAAAACCGGTAATCACATTATATTCCGTTATAAGTGCCGATACGGCAAACAGTGCAATGATTCCCAAAAACACCAATGTAAACGAACGCTTTCTTTTTACAAATATCGATGTTTGCTTCTCCGGTCTCGGTGCTCTTTCCGCATTGTTTTCTGTTTTATTATTATTTACTTTTTTGTTAGCTTGTTTACTTGGCATCTGTAATCAACTCGCCTTCGTCAGATTGATATATTTCATAAATTTGTGCTTTAGTCAGTTTTTCGGGCGGTCCGTCGTACAAAATCTGTCCGCCTGTGATTCCGATAATTCTTTTGGCATATGCCATTGCAACATCTACCTGATGCAAATTTGCAATACAGGTAATCTTCATGGTTTCATTGATATATTCCAAATAATCCATAATAACCTTGGCTGAACTGGGGTCAAGGGATGCTATCGGTTCATCACACAGAAGCACTCTCGGTTCCTGCATAAGGGAACGGGCAATACCCACTCTTTGCTTTTGCCCTCCGGACAATTCATCGCAACGTTTATAGGCCTGTTCCGTAAGTCCTAACATTGCCAGAATGTGAAAAGCCCTTTTCTTTTCTTCTTCAGTATAATGGCCTACAGCTCCAACTATCGACGATTTATATCCCAGGCGTCCGTGTAAAACATTTTCAATTACGCTTAAGCGGTTTACGAGGTTATAGTGCTGAAATATCATACCCGCTTTCTTGCGAATCTCCCGTATTTCCTTTTTGTCCGCCTGACTGATATCATGTCCGTCAAAAAAAATAGACCCTTGCGTTACGTCAACAAGTCTGTTTATGCAACGCAAGATGGTCGATTTACCTGAACCTGAGGGACCTATTATGGAAACAAACTCTCCTTCATCTACTGAAAATGAAACATCGGTTAACGCCTTGGTAGTATTGTTGTAAACTTTGCTTACATTTTTAAATTCCAATATAGGCATATTTATCATTGTCCTTAAAACTATCTGCGATACGGGTCATACCATGAATCGGTGGTCAGGACAAATCCGTAACTCTTGGATTTTTTGTACAATCCTTTTGCGCCTTCGACTTTATCGTCATAAAACAGTATCTTGTTACTAGCAACTTCTTCCGAGCAAAACAGATCCTGGATGGCTTTTATTTCTTCTTTGCTTAAATTCTTGGGATTATACACATTAGGTCCGTTAAACACGGGAGTTACGGCTATAATTGTTAATTCTCTTCCTACATACTGATCAAACGGAGCATCGGCACCTTTTTTTACGACGACAACCGAGCCTACCTTGCTTATATCCCCGGACTTCATTTCTACATACGGCTGCACTTCTATATCACAGAAAGCTGCAACATCGGCGTTACCGCTGAGTAAGTTTACAGCAGAACCCTGGTGAGAACCTCCGAAGTAAACTTCTTTAAAGAAAGGACCGCCTTCAATCAGCTTATCTTCATTTAAGTTATCACTCTTAAAATGAGAGATGATAGAAGAAGTGGGAACTCTGAAGCCGGATGTGGAACTGTTGGAAACAAAGGACATCTTTTTACCTTTTATATTATCAATTGAATATGTATCACCGCTTTTGTACTGATCCGCTTTTTCCGCAGGTACGCAAATCCATGCAAAATACTTGGCACCGTCAAGCGACCAGTTTTCATCACTGTTTACAAAAAGAACATCAATTTCCGGATTACGGTTTTTTGCTTCTATATAACCGACAGCACCCATTGCAATGGCTATATCGGCTGAACCGCTTGCAATTGCTTCAATGGTTATTGTGTAATCGGTTGTAAGTTTGTGAGTGACTTTTCTGCCGGTAGCCTGTTCAACCAACCTGCCTACTTCGTTACGCACAGCTTCATGAGTATCCGACGATTCGTTAGGATACCATGTTACAACTATGGGATTAGTGTTTTTGGTGCTTTTAGAGGCCTCCGGCGAAACAGCGGGAGTGGCGGTGTTGCTCTTTGTGTCAGTACCGCAACCGACCATAAAAGCTCCTATCATAGCTACTAGTAAAAGTGATGCTACTATTTTTACTATTGTTCTTTTTTTCATTTTTTTCTTTCTCCTTTTAATTTTCTAATCATTTTTAAATTTCGTTTTGATTGTACAATTGACATGTAAAATCTGATATCTTATTCACGTCAAAAGTAGATAAAAAGAGTGGTCGGTATTTTAAAATTATGTATACTCTGAGAAACCTGAAGTGTATACGGAATGCTTTCAGGTTATCGGAATGTTGGATTAGATAAGAAAAATGTATTATTTTATGTATATAATACGGAAAATTAAAAATTATACAGTGCGGAATACACTACATGGACAAATAACACCAAAATGTCTTGCTATTGTAACAGTGTTCTTCTTTTTTTTAGATTCATACAATTTTTTATCAGCCATTTCCGGCATATAGGGAGTGCCTTCAACCTCCGTATATATTGATGTTACGAAATAAACGTCATTGTTAACAAACTCAAACTTAGTGAGTTTTCCTTTAATTGCAAATGCTTTTGCAGATACACGGTTTTCACATCTTTTTTCTTTATTCCATACAGTATAACATTGGTATGGTCCTTGTGTAAGCTCACCGACATCAGTTATTTCATATTGTGTTGTTAATGACACATTAACAAGCCTTACAATATCAAATACTTTTCTTTGTTCTTTTAAAAATACAAGTAATTGATTCCGTGTAAACTTCATAACTATCTCCAAATACCTTTCATATGAATTGTCTCCCATTATTTTTTGTTTTATTTCATTTTTTATAATATGCAAACGAGTTGGTTAAGCAAACAACAATTTACTTATAAATGTTGTTTATTGTATTTAATCTGTGTTGACTGATATTTTGCCTTCAACAGCTGATATCTTGTTGTATAAATATTGAAATAATAGAGTTTTTAACTGATTTTAACACAGATTTATGCTATTATTGATACTAAATACTAAATAGTTCGTTGTATATATTGAACAAATAAAATATTTTATTTATAATATACAGTGCATATGTAGATGAGAGGTATGATATTGTGAAAAGATTAAGTCCTAAAAGGAATAAAAATTTAATAAAGAAGTCCACAGTAATTTTATTAATTGCCATTTTAGCCTTGGTAGGCATGCCAGGTAAAGTGCAGTCACAAGGTTCTTATGATACGAATTTTTCC
>JAKJBR010000062.1:0-4933 GCA_022706885.1 Bacillota bacterium | reverse complement strand
TGGCTCATTTACTCAAAATAGATCCTCAGTCAAAATGCAGAATTGTTTTCAACGAGATAACAAAACCCGCAGTAACCAATGCTTTGAATGAAACAAGACCTATAGATATGGATATGTTCTATGCACAACAGGCAAGAAGAATACTGGACAGAATAGTAGGTTACAAAACCAGCCCGCTGTTATGGAAGAAGATTAAGAAGGGCTTAAGTGCCGGCAGGGTACAGTCGGTGGCATTGGAACTGATATGCGACAGGGAAGAGGAAATAAGGGCATTCGTTCCGGAAGAATATTGGAATCTCATGCTGAAACTCAGTAAAATTTCCGATGATCAGATTTTCATGGCAAAATTCTACGGAAAGGACAATGAGAAAGTTAAGCTGTCAAATGAAGCCGAAGCTAATGAAGTATATAAATATGTAAGTAATAACATTGTTTCGGTAAAGTCGGTAAAGAAGACCAAGAGAAAGAAATATCCTTTCCCGCCTTTTATAACCTCTACATTACAGCAGGATGCTTCCAATAAATTGGGTTTCACAACATCCAAAACCATGAAAATTGCCCAGGAACTTTACGAAGGAGTGGAGTTGAAGAATGAAGGATCTGTAGGACTTATTACCTACATGAGAACCGATTCCACACGTATATCCGCCGATTTTCAAATGGCTACACGGGATTTTATAAAACAGAATTTCGGCAGTGAATTCCTGCCTTCAAATATACCCAGTTATAAAAACCGCAATAATACTCAGGATGCACATGAAGCCATACGTCCTACGGATTTCAACCTTACACCTACCAGAGTATCGGCAAGTCTCACAAAAGACCAGGCTTCATTGTACACATTGATATACAACAGGTATATTGCCAGTCAGATGGCACCTGCGGAATATGATAATACAGCAGTTGATATTGTTTGCGGACCTTATCTGTTCAAGGCCGTCGGTAATATTGTGACCTTTAAAGGCTATATGACCGTTTACGAAGAGCATAGGATAGAACAGAGCGATTCGGAAAAAGACGAATATGAAAATACATATCTTCCGAAACTTTCTGCAAAAGAACAACTTATGAAACACGATTTACAGAAAATACAGAAATTTACCACCCCTCCTTCAAGGTATACCGAAGCATCGTTGGTCAAGATGATGGAGGAAAAGGGGATAGGAAGACCCAGTACTTATGCTCCTACTATTAATATTATTCTGAAAAGAAACTATGTTAAGAGAGAAAAGAGGATACTGGTACCTACCGATCTGGGTATGACCGTAAATTCATTTATGGTTAAGAATTTCGAAACTCTGCTGGATTACGGATTTACCGCTCAGATGGAAGAGAAGTTGGATAACATCGAAACGGGAAAGGTTGACTGGATATCTTTAATCGATAAATTCTACAAAGATTATATCGAACAGATTTATATCGCGGATTTACGGACGGATAAGATTGATTTACCGTCCGATGAAGTATGTGAAAAATGCGGAAAACCCATGCTTATAAAATCCGGAAGATACGGAGATTTTCTGGGATGCTCCGGTTATCCGGCATGTAATTTTACCAAGAAAATAATTGACGATACCGGTTATATATGTCCTAAATGTAAAGGTAAGGTATTGAACAAAAAGACCAAAGGCGGCGTTAAGTTTATTTCCTGTGAAAATTATCCCAAATGCGATTTTTCATCATGGGGAACCATTATAAAAGACAGAAAATGTCCTAAATGCGATAATTTCCTTCTTAAGGTATTTGAAGACAAGCAGGCTATGACAAAATGTTCCTCGGATAAATGCGACTATAAAACCAAGTTTGTCAGTGTCACAAAGAGAAAAAAGGAAAAATAGATACTATTTGTAGAATTCCTTTAACGAATACTTCCCGGTCAGCATATTTCTCAGATTGAACATAGCGGTATATGTGGCGGTTATATATATCGGTATGTTGTGCTCTAAAGCCTTATTTACAAGGTCCTTATCATTTTTTACCGTATATACCTTATTCATATCGAAACCGGCATTTTTAAGTCTTAAAGCCATATCCCCGGCTCTTGAGCCTCCCAGATAGACATATCGTATTTTATCATTCATTTCCTCGAGCTTTTCAAATACAACATCATTAATCCAGGAAATATCGGTACCGTCTGCAGGTTTGTCGTTAAGGATAACACACAGAATATATTCGTCATCTACTAAAAACAGGTAATCGATAATCCGGTTGAAACCTGCAGTATTTTTTACGAGAATGATGTTAACCGGTACATTATTGATTTTAACCGTTTCCATGCGTCCGAAACCGCTTTTAAACGTACTGACGGCAGTCAGAATGTGTTTGTCTGCAATTCCTATCGCATTCAATGCACAGGATGCGGCTAAGGCATTGTATATATTATGTGCTCCCGGAAGGTTAACGCGAACATCATATAATCTACCGTCAACAGTCATAGCAATATCGCTTCCGGTTACATCCATATTCTTTACAGAAACGGCACTGACATGGGGCTTATGACGCCTATAACCGCAGTTATCGCATCGGAAACCGCCTAAATGAGCATATGTGACATAATCATATGTATACGGGTTACCGCACTTAATACAGTGTAAAATACCGTTCTGTTCATTAATATTAGTATCGGGTATTTCTATATCCACACCGAATAATCTTACTTCTTTTTCGGTTAAAGTCATCAAATGCGTGCATAATGAACAATCGGCATTAATGCATATTGTCGCGGAATCACAATTATTGATACCGTCAGCTATCAGGCGTAATATATTAAATACATCACCGTATCTGTCCAACTGATCGGCAAATATATTGGTTACCAGTATAACTTGCGGATTTATATATTTGGTAACCTGTCTCAAGGCTGCTTCATCACACTCTATTACCGCGTAATCATGACGGTTTTTCCCTGATAGCGAAGAAGCCAGACAAAAAGAGGTAACAACTCCGTTAAGCAGATTAGCTCCCGATTTGTTGGAGAAATAATTAATTCCCGCTTCCTCCAGGGCGGTCTCTATGATTCTGCAGGTGGTTGTTTTTCCGTTGGTACCGGTTACCAGAATAACCTTAACATTCTTTGAAACATATTTAAGAATATCCTTACATAACAGCAGTGCTATTTTGCCGGGAAGGGAAGTTCCTCCTTTTTTTAATGCTCTGAGAACGGCACAGGTTATCTTACATGATAATACCGATAAAACAACTTTCAATTTCATAAAAAAATTATATCAGCGCAAAGCATTATTATCAATAAACAATCCTCTCTAGACTTGAAGAAAAAAATGGTTGTCAATAAATGCTGATAAAAGGATTAAATAATATAATGCAAATAAACATATTTTCATGTTATATTATACCTACGGAGGTTTCATGGATTTTTCAGACGAACAGCTTATAAATATGAGCGTAAAAGGTGATGCTTCGGCTTTCGGTGTTCTTGTTGAACGCTATCAGAACAAAGCATATGCAATTTCCGTTAAAATTGTACAGAATCATGATGATGCTTTGGATTGCGTACAGGACTCGTTTATAAAAGCATTCAGAAGCTTAAGCACATTTAATTTCCAGTCGTCATTCAATACCTGGCTATACAGGATTGTCACCAATACCTCTTTGGACCTTCTGCGTAAAAACAAGAAATATCAAAGCAATATTCCCATAGAAAAACCTTTATCGGGAGATGACGATGATGATTATTTTATCCAGATAGAAGACCGAAAAGCGGATGTGGAAAATATAGCGATAAGTAATCAGACTGTTATAGCGGTCAGAGAAGCCATCAGTCAACTGTCTGAAGATTTAAAGAAAGTTATAATACTGTTTGAGATAGAACAGTTCTCACTTATAGAAGTTTCCGATATTCTTAACATACCTGTCGGAACGGTAAAATCCAGATTATTCAGGGCACGGGAAAAACTTGCAATATTATTGAAAGATAAGGAACTTTTTTGAGGTGTGTAACGTTATATATATGAGGATTTGTTAATAATGAGTAAATGCGGGAATTGCAAAAAATTAATACACGAATATCTGAACAGCGGAAGGTCGCAGCAAATTAAGGAAAAACTGAATCTTCATCTTTCCGTCTGCCATTCCTGCAAAGAGTATTTTGATTATATGCTTACAATTAACAACTCGCTGAGAAAAATGAAAAGTACGTCTGTTATCAATGTTAAAGATGCCGTTATGGAGAGAATAAGAGAAGAGCAGCCTCAACCTGTAAAATACAGAAAGGTATACATAGGATATGCGGCAGCGGTTGCCTGTGTTGCAATTGTTGTAGGCGTTTTTGCCGTAACCGGAGGTTTTCGCACCGGATTATATAAAAAGGCTGCGGGAATCCCGTATTCAACTTACAGAGATTCTAATGAACAAATAATAGAAAAAGAGCCTGCTTTTGCCCCCAGAGCCTGTACTATGGCGAATGAGGATACACTGGGAAATGCATCCGCAGATGAAAAAGACTTTGATGATATGATTATATGTAATTATTCCACCGATAAAAGTTATAACGATCTTATGAAAGAAATAACCGATTTATCGGAGCAGTTCGTTATTTTCAATATATATAATCAGGCGGATAAGAATGAGATATCTTTCATATCCAATACCGTAGATACCGAAAAGATTTCTTCAAAACTGAATCTGAAAAAAGATATCACCGTAAAAGCCGAAACAGATACAGCCGATAGTGTCAGTGAATATACAAAAGTTATCATATTATACAAAGACTGAGCATAATCCATGATATAATTGAATCCGATGAAAAAATTACTTTTAATTGACGGAAACAGTATTCTTAACAGAGCATTCTACGGTATGGCATCAAATATGCTGGTTACCAAAGACGGTTTATTTACCAATGCGATATACGGATTTCTCAATATTCTGGAAAAATATTTAAACGAGGATAATCCCACTCATATTGCGGTTGCTT
>JAKJBR010000019.1:0-21750 GCA_022706885.1 Bacillota bacterium | reverse complement strand
TTCTCTTTTCACTAAAAAAACAATACCTTTTTTACTCCAAAGAAGAAATTCTGTCCATATTTATGGAATTTTCTTGTGCAAAAAATTTTTTCTCTTTAGTACTGGAATTTACTTTTTCAATTTACCAAATATATATTAATTCTAATTACATTCTTGCTTTTCATAAGAATAATTCTAAAATTTAAATAAAAAAAAGACCCGGTTTCCCGAGTCTTTTCTCTTTGTGTTGTTTAGTTAAACTTAGACCAGATAGCATTGTAGTTCTGCTCTGTAGTCTTTCCTAACCTCTGGTTCATCTCATCCAGTATTGCCTGCGGGTTGAAGCCCATTACAACCGTGAGATAAGATTTGAGTGCTTCCTGTGTATCAATACCTTCAACCATAACGTCTGAGACATACTTTCTTCCTGCTCCATGCCACTCTCCGCTTACGGATGTGAATGCCACCATATCGGGCTCTTTCATGGTTTCAGGGAGAATGTATAATCTTCCGTCATTGTACTCGTTGAGAATGTCATATCTTCTCCTCAGGTTAGCAGCAGCGATATTAATCTGGTTAGCATCCCAGTCGGGTTTTCCGGAGTTGAATGCGGAAGTATATCCGAATGCACCTACATCAAGAGCATAGCTCGGATGTCCGTCGGTTACATTAGGTGTACCGCTTACATTGACAACGGTATCGGTGTCAGCCTGATACTGCCAGAAAAGTAAGTAAACGGTCTTTCCGTCCAGATAGAATCCTTCTTTTCCGGTCTTGTCTGCCTGCGGAATACCGTATCTGAATGTAAAGAATGATTCAGGTGATCCCCACATCAATGTTACAAACCAGTTGATGAACTCCTTGGGTTGCTCGGTATTTGCCATTAAGCAATACGGAGCTCCGCCGCCTGCATTACCGCCCCACTGATTGAGTTTGGTTGTAATGTTCTTGGAGATTGCACCGATACCTACCATGTAACCTGTAGATGTGTGTTTCTTAACGGCATTTTCCCATGCGATAAGCCATGTATCCCAATAGAAGCAAGATCCTGCATATCCGTTGGAAACAAGGTTTCTGACGTTTGTTGAGCTCATGGAGAACAATTCGGGGTGTACAAGTCCTTCTACATAGCACTTACGTAAGAATAAGCATGTTTCTGCGAATTCCGGCTTCAGAACAGAGTCTTCCCAGATATCCTTGTTAGGATTCCATATCGGCAGAACAGCTGCAACATGGTTGATACGTGCGTCGTGTGCCTGGAAAATATCCTGCATCAGCCATACGTTTCTGGAGCAGAATCCCCAGGTGTCGTTCTCACCGTTTCCATCGGGATCGTTGTAGGTAAAGGCTTTTACTACTTCATAGAATGCATCTATTGTTTCGGGTTTCTTCATTCCTACTTTGTCAAGCCAGTCACCTCTCATAGTTCTGATGAAGTAAGCGGGATGTCCGTCTGTACCTTTCGGAATACCCCAAACATGACCGTCCCATGTGTAGAGCTCTTTCCACTCCTCGGAAATAATGGTGTTCCATGTCTCGTTGTCTTTTAGAAATTCATCGAGAGCAAGGATAATTCCTTCCTGTGCCCAAGCAATCATATCATATCCGGTAAACAGATATACAAGACCTGTCAAGTCTCCGGATACTGCCTGAAGGTTGATTGTCTCTATGTACTGATCTCTGGCAGGTGTATGGAAATACATATCAATGCCGTAAGTACGCGTAACATAGTTCTTGAACGCAAATTTCTGTGCAGCATTGTCGGTTGCATCACCGTAGAAGTACAGTACCGTCATGTCCATTCTTCTGGGTTTTTCAACCTCTTTAGGCTCTTCAACTGTTTGGGTTTCGGTTGCTGTTGTTGTTACCGTCTCTGTCGGCTTCTGTGTAGCTGTTTCGGTAGGCTTTTTATCGCATGCAGTAAACACTAAAGAGCAGACAAGGATTAAACACAACACTAAACTTAATACCTTAACTTTTTTCACAATTTTTCCTCCTCTTTGAAAATTTTTATATTAATTACTCGAATGAGTAAATAATATATGTTTTAATTTTTTATACTCATAAATATATTAACATTTAATACAAAAGTTTACAATTAGCACCGATAAATCTATGCAAATTCTATGTTAATTCTATATCAATTATTATCAACATTATGTTAATTTTATGCACTTTCAGAATTATCATAAAAAAAGACCCGGTCTCCCGGGTCTTTTCTCTTTGTGTTGTTTAGTTAAACTTAGACCAGATAGCATTGTAGTTCTGCTCTGTAGTCTTTCCTAACCTCTGGTTCATCTCATCCAGTATTGCCTGAGGGTTGAAACCCATGACAACCGAGAGATATGCCTTCAAAGCATCCTGCGGGTCAATGCCTTCAACCATACAGTCGGAAACATATTTAAGACCTGCTTTACCCCACTCACCGCTTACAGATGTGAATGCCACCATATCGGGCTCTTTCATGGTTTCAGGGAGAATGTACAATCTTCCGTCATTATACTCGTTAAGAATGTCATATCTTCTTCTCAGGTTAGCAGCAGCAACATTAATCTGGTTAGAATCCCAGTCGGGTTTTCCGGAGTTGAATGCGGATTTGAATCCGAATGCACCGACATCAAGAGCATAACTCGGATGACCGTCGGTTACATTAGGGGTACCGCTTACATTGACAACGGTATCAGTATCAGCCTGATACTGCCAGTAAAGTAAGTAAACGGTCTTTCCGTCCAGATAGAATCCTTCTTTTCCGGTCTTGTCTGCCTGCGGAATACCGTATCTGAATGTAAAGAACGATTCAGGTGATCCCCACAATAATGTTACAAACCAGTTAATGAATTCCTTGGGCTGTTCGGTATTTGCCATTAAGCAATACGGAGCTCCGCCGCCTGCATTACCGCCCCACTGATTGAGTTTGGTTGTAATATTCTTGGAGATTGCACCGATACCTACCATGTAACCTGTAGGTGTGTGTTTCTTAACGGCATTTTCCCAAGAAAGTAACCATGTATCCCAATAAAAGCAAGATCCTGCATATCCGTTGGAAACAAGGTTTCTGACGTTGGTCGAGCTCATGGAGAACAATTCGGGATGTACAAGTCCTTCTACATAGCACTTACGTAAGAATGTAACCGCCTCTGCCATTTCCGGTTTAAGAACCGAGTCTTCCCAGATATCCTTGTTAGGATTCCATATCGGCAGAACAGCTGCAACATGGTTGATACGTGCGTCGTGTGCCTGGAAAATATCCTGCATCAGCCATACGTTTCTGGAGCAGAATCCCCAGGTGTCGTTCTCACCGTTTCCATCGGGATCGTTGTAGGTAAAGGCTTTTACTACTTCATAGAATGCATCTATTGTTTCGGGTTTCTTCATTCCTACTTTGTCAAGCCAGTCACCTCTCATAGTTCTGATGAAGTAAGCGGGATGTCCGTCTGTACCTTTCGGAATACCCCAAACATGACCGTCCCATGTGTAGAGCTCTTTCCACTCCTCGGAAATAATGGTGTTCCATGTCTCGTTGTCTTTTAGAAATTCATCGAGAGCAAGGATAATTCCTTCCTGTGCCCAAGCAATCATATCATATCCGGTAAACAGATATACAAGACCTGTCAAGTCTCCGGATACTGCCTGAAGGTTGATTGTCTCTATGTACTGATCTCTGGCAGGTGTATGGAAATACATATCAATGCCGTAAGTACGCGTAACATAGTTCTTGAACGCAAATTTCTGTGCAGCATTGTCGGTTGCATCACCGTAGAAGTACAGTACCGTCATGTCCATTCTTCTGGGTTTTTCAACCTCTTTAGGCTCTTCAACTGTTTGGGTTTCGGTTGCTGTTGTTGTTACCGTCTCTGTCGGCTTCTGTGTAGCTGTTTCGGTAGGCTTTTTATCGCATGCAGTAAACACTAAAGAGCAGACAAGGATTAAACACAACACTAAACTTAATACCTTAACTTTCTTCATAATTTTTCCTCCTTTTTGAAAAAATCAATTTTTATGACAGATATATTATAATGGTTAAAAATGGAAGATGCAATACATTGTTAACTTTATTTTTACTTCGATTTAACACTTTACCTGTTTTGCTATATAAATGTTAATTATTTTTAAGATTTTTGAGCGATTTTTACAATTAATTATAATTACCTTGAGATAATGCTTACTTAACAGAAAAATTCCAGATTGCTCTCCGGCTTCAGATTTATATTCTTCCAGTCAAGCTTGATATTTGTTTCTTTTCCGTCCGGTGTCCAGGATATCATTACATAATTGATTCCCTTTTCTAAAGAGATATCTGAAAAGACACATAAATTATCCATACACCGTTTCTTACCATAGTCCTGTCCGTTCACGGCCAATCTTATAATCCCGTTGCTCATAACATGAAGAAATGTCAGATCCTCCGGATTGGGTACACCGAGATTACTTCCGACATTCTTTCTGGGTTCGCTTGAGAATATATTAAAAGTTATTAAATAACTTATTTCCTTTGAAATATCATCATCACTGCTTATGACTGTACTGAGTTCGGTTAACTTCCAGTCACCGATGCTTACCGTCTTTTTATGTGCCATTCTTTCATTATTATTCGCGGTAGTTGATACATATCGCTCCCAAAGACAATCATTAATCACGACTTTTGAAAGATTTACATTTATCGGATATCCGTCACTGCTTTTTATACTTTCGGTTTTTTCATAATCAAAAGACGAACGGGAACTGCTTCCCTTCAAATTATAAATAATTCTTTTCATCATTCTTTTATGTTTTGAATCATCAATATCATTTTTCAGTTGGTTAAAGTATATCTTCCCTTCTCCGTATTTTATGTATGCTATCACATCATATTCCTGCATCTTGTTACCGGAATAAAAGTATTTTGATACGGTATATGCTCTTCTGAGTTCCGTGTGACCGTTATACACAAACAATTCTTTCATCATGCTGTTCTGGCAAGTCTCTACAACAGTCTTAAGATTCTTATCCTTAAAAATTACAAAGTCACAAAGATTATAGTTTTTAGCATCTTTTTTACTGTAAGAAAAAGTGTTTATACCGTTAAGTTCGTAATTGGATATGCAATCTACAATCTTATCTTTCTTCTTTATTCTGCAATTGAATATATCATTCTTTCTCATTAATCCGATTTCCGTACCTATTGCATCGTTCCATGCTTTAATATTACTTTCCGTAAGATTGTTTATTATTAGATTTGCTCCTTGCAATACCTGCTCTTTTATATATTCAAAACCGTTATATTCATCGCTTTTAAGAATATATGTGTGATAACTTTTTTTGCCGCTTTTCTTATTGTATGAGGATAACTCAAACAGCAGAGAGACTAAAAGATGATTTGACTGCGGTATGACATTAAGTTTTTCCGTTATATTCATCTGATTTGCAATCAACACGGAATTCCTGTACTTAAGCATCAAGAGCGGTGAGTAAGATAAATCCCCTCTTCCGAAACTGCCCTCCCCCGTTTCCAGAATATATGATATATCATCCTCCGTATCGGATTTTTGGTATAAATAAGATGATACATACGAATCATTGGAGATTTTGACATAGGGATCATCCCCCCAGAAGCATAACTGACTGTCTTTTACTTGTTTTAAGAAAAAATCGGTATTTGTTTTAAAAGCGGTCAGAACGGGTTTGTTTATGAGATTAATACCTTTAAATATTGATATTTCCTGTTCCATCAGCAATATTTTTATACCTTCGGATAACAATGAATCGACTTTTTTGTGAATTGTATCGTTATCCCGTATCACATTATGGGCTATTATAAGTATATCGGTATTCTGTTTACTAACCGAATGCAGATTATCGGTATTAATACATCTTATACCCGCCTTTTCTATTTTGTCATTAAAGAATCGATTGCCATACACGATAATCCTGTTTTTATTTATCTTTCTCAGATATTCCTTATATTCCTCCGATTGTATGTTATAAACGGTGATTTTTTTTATCTGTCTGTCGAGTAACGCATTATCCGACCGGAACTCGTATACAATATTCTTATCCGTTATGTATGAATCGTTTTCTGTAAGAGCACAGAATTCAACATCCGCTTTTTCCACATATCCTTTTTTAATATGAATTTCCTTTTCTTTGACAATATCCTCTCCGTACCTGACGGTCAGTATTCCGGTACAATCGGAAGCGGTGTCGTTTACAATGTAAACGGTATGTTTAATCAATTCATCCTTGAAATATCCGTTTCTCATGGAATAATCTATAACTGCAAAAGGTCTGAATGCTTCCTTTTGTATGTCGAAAGACTTCTGTACGGCGTAATTCCGGCCTTTTTTCCAGAAGGTAAATTCCGAGGTATGTGCTTTAACCGTGAGAGGTTTTATGCCCGGCGCGGTAAAATCCGGATATTTTAATAATTTGTCCTTTCTTTCTTTTCTTATAATTTTAAGACAGGACTGATTCCACGGACCGAAACAGCAAACTCCTATTGTTCTTCCGTATTCAATAATCATTTTTGCATCTTCAGCCGAAGCTATATCGACATTTTTGTGATCAATATATGCTTTATCGCCTATAAGGTTCAGAGCGGTATTGGGACCCTCATAGTGATATAACGCCATTTCTCCGATATGCAAAGGTTTTGACCGATCCCACCAGTCGGCACCAACGGCATCCTTTCCGTAATGACGGGAAATTATGTCCTGTTTAGTTTCATCCCATAGCGAACTGTCTCCCTCATGATAGGCAGGTCTGGTAGGGTCAAGGGTGTTTATAAGTTGCTTAAGTTTCGGAAGGTTTTTAATGGTTTTCTCGGGGTATTTCTGTTCCTCCCCTTTCTGATTCCATCTCATCTCATTTTCCACACTCCACAGTATCAATGAAGGGTGGTTACGGTCTCTTTTTACAAATCTTCTTATGTGATCTTCGGCATTTATCCAATATTCATCGCTGTTTGACGCCTGATAGCCGCCAGAGCCGTGCAATCCGGCTTCTCCGGTTATCAGTATACCCTCTTTGTCGGCCATATCCAGAATAAAAGACGGATGAGGACAGGTATGCAGTCTTGTATGGTTCATGTTCCCGTCCTTAATCATACGGAACCAGCTTTCTACCCATTCTTTAGTATAGCAATATGTTGTGACTTTATGACCCCAGTCGGAAAAAAGATGCAAGGGACGGTTATTCAGCATAATATGTTTTCCCTGTATCTTAATTTCCCTGAATCCGAAATTTACCCTGTGCTTATATATCTCATTCTCATTTTCATACAATTCGATTATAAACTCATACAGTTTAGGATTGGAAGGCTCCCATAGTACTGCATCAGGAAAACAGTCGCTGACCGTAAAATCATTAACATCACATTTCTTCAGGTATAATGCAGTGTCTTTAAATTCAAGTACTTTTCTTTTTGTCTTCCTGTCCGCAATATATGACTTTATAGTAATATTCCTTTTTCTTTCGGAAGAATTTGCAACGGATATTTCGGTTTCAATACGCATGTCGTCAACATAAGTTTTCACAAAGCAGTCGTCGACATAAACATTTGACCTCTCGATAAAATATACATCCTGCCATATTCCGGCATTATCCGCAACAGACATGGTACCGGTAGGAGTCATGTATCTTCCGAACTCGTCTTTATCATAGTCATATATATGTACTACAATTTCGTTTCTTCCGGTTTTAAGATATGCGGTTACATCCGATTCGTAGGGCAATGTAGGATGAACGAATGAAGACACCTTGTGGCCGTTTATATACAAGGCGGAATAGGGCATCACCGCTTCCAGCACAATAAGGTATTGCGTATCCCGTTTCAAGCGTTCCACATCAAGGTATCTTCTGACCCATGCTTCTTTTGTTGCGGTCCATGAATTGGGATAGCCGAAATCATCATACAGAAACTGCAAATTCTCTATATTACTCAAATCGCTTTGTCTGTAATCTCTGAAATATTCTTCATCATGTGTTTTGACACAATCCAGAGGTTTTCTCCACAGGGAAGGCACAAGGTAGGCACTTTCCAGCCAACCTTGTTGAGGTATCCCCGTATCTGAATCTTTTTGATAGACTGGACAAAAATCCCACCAGCCGTTAAGGCATGTTTTTTTCATTATATTCTATACAAGCCCGGTCTTCTTCATTCCTTTCGGTGAACAAATAAATGTCATAATTTCAAAGGGTTTTAAGGTCAACTGTTTCTCATATCCGTATATAGGGAGTTTAATAACACAGGAATTCTTCTTTTCAAGGTTGTTAAACAGCCTTATCCGATATCCTTCTCTGTCTTCACACTTTCTTACAGTTACAAGTTCTACGGTTTCATTATCTATTAAACAAAAAGGTTTTGCCTTTTTACCTTTATCCGACGGATCGAAATTCAGTACTATCGGTTGCTGATGCCTGATAAGAGCAATCTTATCCACCTGTTCATTTATTTCATCATAGTTCCCTGCCCAAAGATAATAGTCGAATAATCTTTCTCCTATATCTATTCTCGGAGAGAAGCGGTCTAACGGAAGTATCTGTCTGTCTCCGATAGGATGAGCACTGTAACCGGGTGTTCTTAATACACTCATTCTTATCTCACCTCTCTTACAGTCGGAACCGTATGTGCCGGTGTTGATTACCGCAAAAGCCGATGTGTTCTGCTTCAGCATCAACCATTGCTGAGACACATTCTCATTTCCGTCTGTCATCAGCATATCGCGTCCGTATGCGGTTTTTCCGATACATTTTGCTCTTGTTAATACTGTGGGAATGCTTAACTTGTACATTACACTCTTATCCTGACTGAAAACTCTTACATTAACCCCGATTATGTTATCGGTCTTATTAAATGTGTATCTTATATTGCATGATGACTGAGAATAGACAAAACTGGCTTCTATAACCGTCCTCAATTCGCTGTTTTCCACTACTCTTACGGGATCTAACTCTTTCTTGTCCACGCCGCATATTTTTGCTGCCTGAGCCGGAGTGGCAAGTCTGAACTTTCCTTTCAGTTTACGATAGGAGCTTACAGTCATACCCCAGGAATCGGAGTTGTCCTGTATAACCAGCATCTGACACATACCGGGTTTGATGTATTCCGTGCCGTTGACTTTGTAGGAATCTATATGACCGGTCTTTCGGTTTACTTTTGACTGCATTGTTCCGTTATCAAAGTAAATGTAGTTTTCGTCCGTTTTCGGCAATTCAAAAGGCTTCTTCTCCACCAGTCTGTTTACTATATTGAATCTGTTGACCGACATGGGTGCCAGATCCGCCAGGAAAGCCACTCTCTTTATCCAGTCAATGGGAATATTGGAACTTTCCTTTTCATTCTGACACGGTACAAGATTGCCCTTTTCGTCAAACACATCGCCTTTAGAGAAGGTGTCGGGTACTCTGTTCTGTTCCGCAAGACAGTATTCGCACTCTACAACGGTTTTGACTCTGTAAGGGTGCGGATTGTATACAAGAACGGGATATTCCCCTTCTTTTGCGGGTTTCTGCCCTTTAACAAGGCGGAAATATGCTCTGAATATCAATCTGTCCGCTATATCCAATCCGTGATCCAGTCTCTTTAAAATATCATTTTCCACTATCTGTATGCTGCTTCCGGGCAGTGAATCATGAAATTCGCAGAACAGAAGATTCTTCCATGCATCCCTCAGCATCTGATGTTCATATTTTTCCAACGAGTCGTTAGCTACCGCATGACTCATCATCTTTTCGCATAAAAGCAACTTGTTCTCCAATTCTCTGTGCTTTTGTTTGATTCTTACCATTGACGTGTAACAACCGACACTGAAGGAATGCAGCGATCTTTTGATTACTCTGTCGCTTTGATTTCTCCGGAAATATTCCTCAAAGAATTTATCGGGATAGGTATGCACTATCTCGTCTTTCGATTTCGAGGTCAATTCTCTTATATCATCCAGATCTTTCTTTGAAGGTCCGCCTCCGTGGTTACCCACTCCCCATAACATCCCTATATCGTTTTTATCCTTCTGATTGTCATACAGATAATCATATTTGGTTGCAAGGAATTCTCCCAATCTGGAGCCGTATGTTGTAGCCTTGAATACATTTATGGATTTATTATTAAATCCTTTCCATAGAATATGCTTATCATGCAGACTGGTGCCGTCGTATATAAGTTTTGCAGGTCTGGATACTATATAGTTTTCATATCCTGCATCCTTTAAAATCTGCACCAGACCTATTGTATGCCCGAAAGGATCAAAGTTAATTGCGGTTTTTCCTCCGTCAACACCGAATTTTTCCATAAAATATCTTCTTCCTTCCTCAATCTGACGAACAAAAGATTCTCCTGAAGGCATATTGGTATCGGGCTGAAGATACCACCCGCCTATTACGTGCCATTTTCCGGCCTTTATCAACTCCTTGATTTCTTCGAATAAAGCGGGATCATACTCCTCTATCCATTCGTAAAGTACCGATTCATTATGATTGAATACAAATTCATCGTACTCCTTACAAAACCTTACCGCTGAACGGAATGTGGATATTGTGGCTGCCGCTCCTTCCTCCCAATTCCATAACCATACCGGATCTATATGTGCATTGCACATAAGATGTACTTTCTTTCTCCTGTCGCTTTTGCTGCTCATGAATTACTCCTCCCGTTAATATTTTCCTAATTCCAATCCTTTTTTAATGAAATACTCATATGTCTCCAAATTGACCGTATTGGGTATGGAATGATCGGAATGCAGTACATATCCGTATCCTTCCTTAACAACAGGTATTTTACTTTCCAGTTCTCTGTCAATTATCTCTTTATCATTTGAATATAGTGTTCTGACATCAATACCTCCCATAAGGGAAAGACAGTCTTTATAGTTCTTATGAATCCTCAGTAAATCCATGCCCGCTTTTATCTCTATAACCTGTAAGCAGTCTATTCCCGCCTTAAGCATTCCCGGTATGAGAGGTTCCACATATCCGCAGGAATGCATTATAACCGGCAGATTACAGCTCTTCGCATAGTCGATTGTAAGCTTGTGTGCCGGATATATGAATCGATCGTACATGGCATTGGATATAAAAGGAGCATTCTTGAATCCCATATCTTCATAATACCAGATACCGTCGGGATATCCTTCTTTTTCAAACAATATCTGCTGCAGTTCCACCGTAAGCTTTGCATATGTCATGCACATATCTTCCACCCATTCGGGATCGTCAATCATGGCCATAAGAAAATTGACATGTCCGGTTAACGGATGCATCAACTCAAAAACATTTGCTCCCGACCATACAAAGTACATGTCCCGATCTTTGGCATACTGCTTCTTGATTCTGTATCTTTCAAAATTGATACGTCTTTCCGAAGGGGTAAGCAGCGGTTTTATCCTTTCTTCCCATTTTTCCCTTGAATCAATTTCAAAGCCTACATGCTCGGGGGTAGTATCATGTTTCTTATGCTTTCTCAGCATTGCGTAATTACCGTCTTTCTGAGTAACTGTATCTTCATCTTCCGCAACGGTAATCCTTTCAAAATCCAGATCCGCAATCATTACAAAAGGCCATGCTTCTATCATGTCAAAGCCCATTCTTTCTTCTATATCGGTTAATATCCCCCATGCTTTATGTGTATCCGACCAGAAGTGCTCATACAGGCCTATCCTGTCTACAGGCTGCCTTTTCAGTATCCTTGATATTCTTTCTATCCCCGTTAATTCCATAAATAAACCTCGTCAGGATAATTATAACAGAATGCACATAAAATAGCAGACAAATCGAATAATTATGTTGACTTTAAAAAAGGCATAAATATAATTCAATATATGAACTATTCATTTGCTAAATTAATTAATTTGGAGACAGTAAAATGACTAAACAACCGGAGTTAAATGAAGCGCTTCTGAATGCAATTCACAGATTTACCGTCACATTGCGTCGTAAAAGAATATCTGCCGATATCATATTTCACGAGTTTTTGCTTCTAAGGAAAATTCAAAGAATACAATCAGAGAAAAATGACCCCGTATACCCTTCCGATTTAAGCGATAAACTGAATTTATCAAAATCCTATATAACCGCGGTCCTCAATTCTCTGGAGAAAAAAGAGCTTATTGTCAGAACATTGGATACAGCCGACCGTCGCAGGCTTCCCGTGCGCATTACCGATAAAGGACGTCAGATATTTGATAATATGGCCGCAAAGGAATTGGAACAGACGGATATTCTCGTATCGGGCTTAACCCGAGAGAAAACATTGAATCTTATATCACTTCTGAATCAAGCCAGTGATATTTTGGATAAAGGAGAGTAAACAGTGGGAAAAATACTCAGATTCTTGAAAAATGACTGGTGGAAGATTGCTTTGATATTGGCACTGACATTCGCCCAGTCAATGGCAAACCTGTATCTGCCCGCTTATATGTCGGAAATAGTCAACATCGGGATACCGACAGGAGATACATCGTTTATACTTAAAACCGGCGGCATAATGCTTGCGGTTGCGTTGATCGGCATCATATGTCAGATTATTGCCCGATACACTTCGGCAAATGTCTCGGCAAAGTTCTCAGCGGATTTAAGAGATGCTGTTTTTACTAAAGTCGAATGCTTTTCCTTGTCGGAATTCGATAAGTTCTCCACCGCTTCCCTTATAACCCGTTGTACCAACGATGTAAGTCATGTACAACGTTTCTTTGATATTATTCTAAGAATGGCTATTACCGCACCTATGATGTCCATAGGAGGTATAATAATGGCAGTCAGATACGGGCAGGGATTATCCTGGATACTTGTTATAGCCAGTATTGCTATAGTAGCGGTAATGAGTCTGAATTTTGTTTTCACTGTGCCCAAGTTCAATCAGATGCAGGCAAACATAGACCGGCTTAACCTTACTACAAGAGAGGGTTTAAGCGGCATCAGGGTTATAAGGGCTTTTAACGCACAGAAAACGCAAGACAGTAAATTCAACGATGCCAATGTTACTTTAACAAAATTACACCTGGTCATCGGTCGTATAATGTCCGTTCTTCAACCCTTGACCATATTTATAATGAACATCACCACCGTAGTGGCATTGTGGTTAGGAGCTTCTCTGGTTGCCAAATCATCCATACAGGTAGGCGATTTAATGGCTTTCATTCAGTACATTATGCAGATATTGTTCAGTTTTCAGATGCTCAGCATGATGTTTATCATATTCCCCAGAGCTATGGTTTCGGTAAAGAGAATAAATGAGGTATTGGATACTCAACCCGGCATACAGGACCCTTCGGAATCGGACAGAAAATCTCCCGAATCTACCGGAACGATAGAATTCCGTGATGTCACCTTTACATATCCCGGTGCTTTGGAACCTGCACTGAATAATATCTCTTTTACGGCAAAACCCGATCAGATGACTGCAATTATCGGTTCTACCGGCAGCGGAAAAACCACACTGGCAAACCTTATACCCAGACTTTATGATGTTACCAAGGGAACGGTATATGTCGACGGTGTGGATGTCAGACAATTTTCCACACATGACTTACGTTCCCGTATAGGTTATGTTCCTCAGAAAAGCATGATGTTTTCCGGAAATATAGAAAGTAATATAAGTTTCGGAAGAGACATTTCCCATGAAGAAGTTGTCCGATCCGCAAACATTGCACAGGCATCGGACTTTATAAATGAAACGGAAAACGGCTTCAAACACTCTATCGCACAGGGCGGAGTCAATATTTCCGGAGGGCAGAAACAACGATTATCCATAGCACGTGCTTTAGCCGATTCCCCTAAGATATATATATTTGATGACAGTTTTTCCTCACTGGATTTTCAGACCGAGTCCAATTTAAAAAACGCTCTTGCCGAAAGGACACTGAATTCCACGGTTATTCTTATTACACAAAGAGTCAGTACAATAATGAATGCCGATCAGATTATTGTTCTGGATGCGGGAAAAGTTGTAGGTATGGGAAAACATAACGATTTGCTTAAAACATGCAAGGTCTATTATGAGATAGCTTCATCGCAATTGACAAAGGAGGAGCTGGTATGACAACTCAAAATCCATCCGACAGAAAATATGACAGACCTCCGCAAGGCGGAAGAGGCGGAGGAGGACCGAGAGCCACAATGAGACTGGTGGAAAAACCCAAAGACTTTAAGGGAGCAATGAATAAACTGCTTAAATACCTAAAGCCTTACTGGTTTTTGCTGCTTGTATCGGTAATATTTTCCGTTGCATCTACCGTTTTTAATATTCTTTCACCGAAACAGATGGGTCTTATAACTACCGAGTTGTATGTAGGAATGACACAGAAGAACGGCCTGATTGATTTTAACTATATCGGAAGAATCATTCTCATATTACTGCTCCTTTATATAGGTTATACCCTTTTTCATGTAATACAGGGTTTGATATCCAATACCGTTTCACAAAAGATAGGATATGAGATGAGAAAAAGCATGGCCGATAAATGTAACAGACTTCCGTTGAGTTACTTTGACACCAACTTACATGGCGATATACTGAGCAGATTAACAAATGATATTGATACCATTACAATGACTTTAAATCAGAGTTTATCTCAGATAACTACTACGGTCACACAAATTTTGGGTGTATTTATAATGATGTTGCTTATCTCTCCTCTGATGACAGCGGTTGCTGTACTCATTCTTCCCCTTTCATCGGTTTTCGTTGCCGTATTGGTAAAAAAATCTCAAAAGTTCTTTAAAGCTCAGCAGGAAAACCTCGGCAATCTGAATGGGCATGTTGAGGAAATGTTCTCCGGTCATTTAGTACTTAAAGTTTTTAACGGTGAAGAACGATCCGTGGATAAATTCAGAACATTCAACGATAAACTCTTTGAAAGTTCCAGAAAATCACAATTTTTATCGGGACTCATGTTTCCCGTTACCGGTTTTATCGGAGATATAGGATATGTGGCCATATGTGTATTAGGAGGATATCTGGTGTTATCCAACAGCATTCAGGTCGGTGACATTCAGGCCTTTATCCGATATGTAAGACAGTTCAACAATCCGTTACGACAGACAGCCGGTATAGCAAATACTTTGCAAAGTACAGCAGCGGCAGCCGAAAGGGTGTTTGATTTTCTTGAAGAAGCGGAAGAAATTCCCGATCCGGAAAACGCATACAATATCTCGGACTTTAAGGGAAATGTATCCTTTAAGAATGTTTTCTTCGGATATGATAAGAATGTAAGCATAATAAAGGATTTTACCGTTGATGTAAAGGCAGGTCAGAAAATAGCCATAGTAGGACCTACCGGTGCGGGAAAAACAACTTTAGTTAATCTTCTGATGCGATTCTATGATGTCGATTCGGGAAGCATTTCCATTGACGGAGTGGATATAAGGGATATGAAACGCAGCGACCTTCGTAATCTATTCGGAATGGTACTGCAGGATACATGGTTATTTAACGGCACTTTGCGGGAAAATATTGCTTATCCCGATTCCGATGCCGACTTTGAGGATATACAAAAAGCTGCGACACTTGCATGTGCCGAGCATTTCATACTATCCGGAGGTGACGGATATGACATGATTATCAATGAAGAAGCCAGCAATATTTCCTCCGGTCAGAAGCAATTAATTACAATAGCCCGTACCATTATGGCGGATAACCCCATGCTTATTCTGGATGAAGCAACATCCAATGTCGACACAAGAACCGAGATACTCATTCAGAAAGCCATGGATAATCTGATGCTTAACCGCACTTCGTTTATCATAGCTCACAGATTGTCTACTATAAAAAATGCGGATGTTATTATTGTAATAGATGACGGAAGAATTGTGGAAAAAGGTAACCATAAGGAACTTCTTGCCAAACAAGGTTTCTATCACAAGTTGTATTACAGCCAGTTTGACAGAGTTGCCGCCAATTCTATAGTTTCATAAAGTAGTTTTTTACTTTAAAAACGGGATTATAACTTTCCTTAGCTTTCTTAAGACCGCTTATCCCGAGGTCTTCCTGTCTGTTTATATATAGAAGATGGGAAAACTCATTTTTAACAAACTCATTATTGATTACCGCATATGACCCCTTAATATCTGTATCCGCTTTCTCGAAATATACACATGCCATATCATCGGATATCTGTTCGCCTATGGCAAATGCAACCACCTGATTATCGGTTAAAATTGCTCCCGCTCTGTAGTCTGCACCTATATCATAATTAAGAATCTCATATATGGCCTTCTTTTCCACATCCAGATTGACCGAATGTTCTTTTTTCCTGCTCCACTGATCCATTAGATTCATAACAAGCGGTATGTCCGAAGCGGTTATGTTTTCATAAGTGTACTGGTAATTTTTAATAAATTGATTGAGATGATTTCTTTTTCCGTGAAACTTTCTCCCGGAAAGATTTATCAAATCTTCGGTCAAATAGACATACTCGAAGAAATCGTTAAGTTCACTCACTTGATATTTATCTTCAAAGAGTTTTACCTTATCTTCCCCTATGCAGTAAACAAGATTGTTTCCGCATACCGATTGCTTGAACTCTTTGACTTTTTCCAGAGCTTTGAAAATATCGCCGTTACCTAAAGGGAGCGGTGCTGCATAATTATAGTTCTTTTCAAACAAGTATAAAAAATCGTCCTGTATATCATACAGAAGGCCGGTACTGTGACGCCAAAGATATGTTGTGGAAAACTGCGCTAATGACATATGCTTATCGGCATATTTAAAGTAGTCCCTTATTTCCTCCATATTGGTATGTGAAACGGGTTTAGGACTGAGCATTACTCGACAACAGGTTCCTTAAGCCAAATACTTTTTGTATGTTCAGTAAATCCTGCGGGTTTAAGATATCTTACAGCATTCTTAATAACTCTTATAACTTCCTGATTATTGTATGACGGGAATGTCTCATGTCCCGGTTGAAAATAGAAGAGTTTACCGTTCTCAATGTTCTTAATCCAACCCGAACGGAATACATTGCCGCCGGAAAACCACGATATAAACAGCAATTCATCGGGATTAGGAATACCGAACGGTTCTCCGTAGGTTTCTTCCCCGTCTATAATAATATAGTTGCCTATACCTTCGGTAACGGGATGAAAGGGTTTTAAGTTCCACATAATCTGTTTTTCATTGTTTTCACGCCACAATAATCTGCCCGAACAGCCTGTAAGAGCTTTCATAAGCTTTGATGCGTGTGATGAGTGAAGCAATATTGCACCCATTCCTCTTCTTACCCTGTCGGCAACTCTCTGTACAACCTCATCCTGAACTTTTCCGTGTGCCATATGTCCCCACCATATAAGAACATCGGTATTTTCCAGTACCTCTTCGGTAAGTCCGTGTTCCGCCTGCTCCAAGGTAGCGGTGCGTATTATAAAATCCTTCTCGGAAGATAAATGTTTCTTCAAGGTCTCATGTATCCCGTCGGGATAAATCTTTATGGCCTCCGGATTGTTTTTTTCATGTAAGTATTCATTCCAAATGGTAACACGAATAGTCATTATGCTCTCTCCATATACTCACCGGTACGTGTATCGATTCTTACCAGGTCCCCTATGTTTACAAACAAAGGTACTTTAATCTGAGCACCGGTCTCCACAGTAGCAGGCTTTGTAGCGCCCTGTGCGGTATTTCCCGCAAAACCCGGCTCGGTATGCGTAACTTCCAGAACTACGAAATTAGGAGGTTCCACACCGAATATCTCGCCTTTATATGACAATATCTGCACAACTTCATTTTCTTTTACAAATGTCAGTGTATCGCCCAGAGTTTCGCCGTTAATGGGAATCTGATCATAAGTTTCCACATCCATAAAATAGAAAAGATCACCATCGGAATAAAGATATTGCATATCCTTTCTCTCCATACGGGCAAGCTCGAATTTGTCCGACGGATTGAATGTTCTTTCCACTATGGATCCCGATTTTACATTGCGTATTTTTGCTCTTACAAATGCCGCACCTTTACCCGGTTTGACATGTTGAAATTCTATTATCTGATATACCGTACCATCCATTTCAAATGTAATTCCGTTTCTGAAATCACCTGCTGTAATCATAACTTTCCTCCATAATAAGCATCTTAACTGATTTTACTCTATCACCGGAATGGTGTCAATATTCCGGCATATCCCGATAGTGTAACTTGATGAACCTTTGTAAAGTAATTTAACTGAAAATGTGCAAAAAAAAAGAGCTAACTCTTTTTTTAAAAAATTATGCTCTTTGCACTTTATCGGAACGCAAGCATCCCGTGCATACATTAGCTCTTCTGACAGTTCCGTTGTCATTAATCTTCACTTTTCTGATATTAGGTTTAAAAGTGCGTCCGGTTTTTCTCTCAGAGTGACTGACTTTATTACCGAACCCTGTTGATTTATCACATATCTCACATTTAGCCATTTATCTCACCTCCTAAACAGCACGCTTATGAATTATACAATACGACTAATTAATAAGCAAGCATTATTTTTCTCCGTTTTCTGCCCCGTTCCCTGCCTGTTATCCATAATATTTCAATAATTCTGCCTTATGAGTGTCATTCTTTGACGATATAACGATATATTTCTGTTAAAAGGAACATAAGGGTACTTTTTACCCCACCGTTGGGACCTAATATCGCATATGCTCCTTTCTTAAGATATAGTTAATTTATCCGGTGCAAGTTTCTCTACATAGTATTTGGAAAGATTCTATATGCTAAGTTCCATTTGAATCACTTTCAATACCATTTTATAAAAAACTAATTCTCTATCTTATGAAACGCAAACTTATCCGTTCCTATCTCGGATTTATCTATATAGTAATCCGGTTTATTATCCATATCGGATGCAAATATAATATAATTGCCGACATCGGTAATAAAGTTGCCTCTTTTGCCCTTATTAATAAAATCCAACTCAACGGTTTCTATAATCTCATAATCCCAATTATATATATACAAAACCAAGTCCTGCTCACGCAGTGCTCGATAATCATCATTGCGATTATGTATGAGATATATGTAATCCGGATAGAATCTCACTTCGCAATGTCCGTGATTATCAAATTTAATTGCCTTTTCCAATGTGACTTCACCTGTTTCAACATTGTACTTATATATCCCTTCATTGATGCGATAGCAGTATCCGTAATTCTTGGTATAATAGGAAATACCCGCCCAGCAATCGCTTATCTTTGTCAATGCACCTGTTTTACAGGAGTATGAGTATAAGCTCTTATCTTCTCTTACTGTCAAATAAATAGTATCCTCTACAACATAGAACATACTATTTTTAATAATATCGCCCGTAAGAATAATCTCGGGTTTTGAATTATCATCAACCTTAACCCTGTATAGGTTGTTGTCATCGTTTGTAATGCCGATCAGTTGCAGTCCGGGAAAACCGAGCATATAGTAAAAGTATCCGTTATGGTAGTAACCGAAAGTACTAATGTAAGCGTTGTTCAGGACTTTAATTTCTTTATGATTTGTTCCGTCCATATTCATACAGTTCAGTGTATTAACATTCATTTTAAAAGAAGTATAATATATCTTGTCTTTGTAATAACCTATTTGATGTGCGCCTGTATATGCATTACAGTCTTCCGTGCTGTGATTGCAGTTTGGTTTGTTGCACAGTTTTACATATTCAGTATTTCCTTTTTCCGAGTAATAGACATACTTTCCGATATTTATGTACATACTGTAGGGAGTTACAAGATATGCTGAAACAGAGAACTCTCCCTGTCTGAAAGCTGTGTAATACTCTTCAGGTTTTGTGTTATCAGAGCTATGAGTTATAAAGGGTGAAGGACGGGTATCGGTGTTATTAGAACCGCTTTCTAGGCATGAGTTCTTAGCACAAGACGCTAAGCATCCTATACTAAGAACTATCAGTAGTAATGTGCTTAATTTTTTAAACATACGCACTTAGTTTAAGCCAACAAAATACACTACACTTGGTACAATAGTATATTTATAATCAGCCCATTCAAACAACTGAGTATTAGTAGCAAGAACACCTACATAGACAAATGATCTCGATATTGGCGATTCTACATTTAAAACAACAGGATAACCCAGGTCATCGTCATACAGCTGAAATTCGATTTCCACAGAAATCCTAGTTTGTCCTTGATAGCTCATTTCAGCATACACTTCAACTGGACCATTAAACTCGGAACGACAATCATACAAATACCCATTGTACGTACTTTCATAATAGTCCGATGACGCTTTTACCGGAATAATGCTATGTGATAGCAGTATAACAAATATAATCAGTAGAGATATTACCTTTTTGTATTTTGTCTTAATAACTATATCCATTCCTTTCTTTTAATCATAGTTCGTGTTTAATCTTCTTTTTCGAAATATTAGGTGCACAAAACTTAATGCCTGTGCACCTTAATGAACATATCTTGTGAAACATTTAATCATAAATCTCATTGCTAATCTCCATATATATTGTATTTGTCATGTATAGTTTACAATATTGCAGCAACAGCAACAAGTATGTCATGAATGCTGCAATTTATGCAATTTGGTTTAACATAATCAATAACTTACTTTGTCAATCTTCAATCTTATGAAACTTAAGCTCACCTGTACCTATTTCGGACTTGTCTATGTAATAGTCGGGTTTATCATTGAAATCGGAAGCATATAATATATAGTCACCTACATCTGTAATAAAACCGCCCATGGACCATTTGCCGACAACTTTATCAAAATTTATGCTGTCTACAGGATTATATTGTCTGTCGTATATATACAGAATTTGATTTTCGTGCGAAGGTTTTTCTCCGTAATAATGAACAAGATAGATGTAGTCGGAATAATAAAATGCTGCACATATGCCTTCGTCTTCGAATTTGACGGATTTTACATTTACTAAGTCTTTGTCATAGATATCATACTCATAGAAACCTTCATTCGGAAAATAACAATAACCGAACTTATCATCAAAACAGCAAGATCCGTATGTTGACCATTTATTACCTAATTTCATCAATTCTTTTGTTATCATTGAGTATGAATAAAGCTCAAAATTACCAAGATTATAATTGAAAAAGTAAATATTCTCCCCAACTAAATTGAACATAGTAATCGTTTTTATTATATCATCAGTTAAAAGAATTACCGGCTTGGAACTATCATCAACTTTAACGGCGTACAGATTATTATCATCATTCCCGCTAAATCCGATGGAGCCGCCCTTTGTTATAACATAGTAATAGTATCCGTTATGAAAATATCCGAAATGCCCATCCATCCCTTCATATAATGTTTTTACCCTTTTATGTTCATTTCCATCCATATTCATTGTGAAAAGAGTATTTCTGACAAAATAGTACAATTTGTGATTGTAATATCCTATCGGCGAAATGCCTATGTATGCATTGCAATCTTTCGTATTATGAGAGCAATCAGGTTTTCCACATAGTTTCGTGTATTTCATATGCCCATCTTTAGAATAATAAAGGTATTCGTTAAATGATTTGTAGAAAAAGCCGTATGGAGTTTGAAGAAACTTTCCAACTGTAAAATCCGATTGTCTAAATAAAGTATAGTGCTCCTCGTTTTTATATGAAAGTATACTGAAGGTTTCTTGAATAGCAACTTTATTGCAGGAAGATAAAATTCCTGCAACAATAATAATCAATATGACTAACTGTATTTTTTTAATATAGTTCATCATTTTTTAGGCTATCTGCCTTCACTTACATATATCTGCACCCTGCTTTGTATTATTTTGGCAGTTTCTTCCGCCGTCTTGTTACCGGCATAGTACATTTTCGCTTCTTCGTTTATTATATCCATGACACCCTGCTCAT
>JAKJBR010000018.1:0-21767 GCA_022706885.1 Bacillota bacterium | reverse complement strand
GCGGTCTTGTTAAAATGGAGAAAACAATACATACAGGACCGGAGTTTCTGGTTGAATTGCAGAAGATAATAGATAAATATAACTTGGCAAGCCAAAACGGTATATACAGGGTGACAGCGGGACTTCCAAACGATCCTACAAGATTTCTTTGTAAGTACAGGTCCTGCGAATCAATACGTTTTTATATCGACAATGATTCTAAAAGTGCATGGATGAAGGACATATATGAACTCTTTTCAACCGAGTTCGGTAAAAAAGGTGAAAGGAAAGACTTTCTTTCAGACTCCGAAATGACACGTTTTCACTTCAGACACGGAGGCATGGCAATGCCCCAGATTTACAGCTTTACAATAGAAAAAAAAGGAGACAAATACCTTCTTAAGGCAAATTTCTCCAATCCTGAAAACTCGTATAAGGAAGCGGAAGTAGTCTGGGATAAAGAGCAAGAACAGGATATTGTAAAAGGATTCTATGATTGGGCTTTACAGATATATTACGGAAATCAGATATATTTATGGGACGGGTTTGACGGAAACAATCGTTTTGTTAAGGACGGTACCATGTTCAATTTGAGTGTTGATTTCGAGAACGGGGAGAAAGTAAGGGCGGACGGTAACAACTCATTTCCTGAGAAGTATTATAAAGCTCATAATGAAATAGAAAAACTGTTAGAAGAGATTATAAAGGTGTATCACGAAAAGAGTAAGTGATACATATAATTATAAATAAATAATGAGTGACTTTGGTGAAAGAGAGAGGCAATATGGCAAATTTAAGTGTAGATTTATCCAAACAAGAATATCCTGTATTCAATATTAATGAAAATCATTTATTAGATTTAAAACCAATCAATTTTATTTTTGGTAGGAACGGAACAGGTAAGAGCACACTAGCAAATCTAATTTCACAGCAATATAGTGAGAATAGTGATTACAGTGTATATATTTTTACAGGAATGGAAGGTTTATTGGTTGACAATAGATTAAACGGTATAATACTAGGTCATGAGAATAGAGATGCTAAAATAAAAATTGATGAGATTGATGCAGAATTAAAACTTAAAGGAGAAAGTTTAGATATATTAGATGAGAATTATAAAGCTTTGCTTTGGAAACCAGAATATGGAGAGCAAGGCATAAAAAAGAGCAAAGAGTTTTCAGAAAAAGAATCTGCAAAGGAAGCTTATAATAACAAAAATATTTATTTAGATAATTTTTATATTTATAGTGCGAGACAAGTGCGAGAATATGATGACAAAATTAAATTGACTTTACTCCCATCATATAATAAAAACAGCTTTAAGGATGAGATTCCTGATGCACAAAAGGTGTCTGACAAAGAATTTGAGAAGTTGAAATTACAGTTGGGTGACAGTGCGAAAGAAAAGATTAGCTCATATAATAAAACTCGTCATAATTATAATAAACTGTTGAACGAAGTTAATGATGTTGTGCAAAAAGAGCTTAAGCAATGTGTGAATTTAGATGAAATGGATGATAATGCTCAAAAGAAAAGTTTTGCACTCCTTGGTAAAGAAATTCATAAACCTGGTGAAATATGTGCTTTCTGTGGGAATATATATACCGAGCAAAGATCAAAGATATTAGACAGTTATTTCTCTGTAAACGACTTGAAACATATAGAGGAAAATATTGATTCTTTATTGGAACACATAAATAACTATATTAACGAAACGAAAGAAGTTAGTGAGTTGAAGATTACAAGTTTTTATAGTTTCCTAGAAGATGAAATATTGGAGAGTAATTCGAAACTTAAAGAAAGTAAGAAAGAAATCAATCTATTCCTAGATAATTTGAAGCAGGAATTGAATAAAAAGAGGAAAGACATATTTAGTAAGTGTCGGATTTTGGATGTGACTGTACCCGATTCAATTGATTTGGTGATAGACGAAGTGAACCAACTAATTGATAGGCATAATGAATATTCAGATAATTTTAAAAAGCAACAAGATAGTGCGAGAAACAGATTACGATACCATGTTATATCTGAAATATTGGAGGATGTTAAGAAGTATCCTTATGAAAAAGAATGGAAAGGTTATGTATTTGAAATAAAAAATTTAGAGCAATTAAAACAGGATTATGAAAATAAAGATAAAACTATCAAGGAAGAAGCAGAAAGACTAAATGGAAAAGAAGGTGTTGAGGATTCTGATACAATTGAGGGTATCAAAGCAATTATAAATAGATTAGAGAAAGAGAGAAAAGAACAGTTAAGATTAACACAAAATACAGAGTACCTTGCTAATACCATAAATCAAAAACTTTTAGCTGGCGGGAATAAGAATTTAAAGTTAAAGGTTTGTAAGGTAGAAAACAATGTTGAATGTTATATGATCCATGATGAAAAGAATGGAATCAGAGATATTACTAGAGTTTCAACAGGGGAAAAAAATATAATAGCTTTTTTATATTTTATAGGGCGTTTACAAAGTATAAATCAAAAGCAGAAGAAGATTATTGTTTTTGATGACCCGATGACATCAAACGATGATGCAACACAATATCTCATGATTACCGAGTTGCAGAAAGTGTATAGAGATAATAATAAAGTTTTTAATAAGGATAATGATTTCTTTGTATGTATGACTCACAATGTCCATTTTTATCTAAATGTGCAACCGCAAGGAGTCTTCAAAGATAAAAAGGGACGAACAAAGTATGATTTGAACAACTTTTACATTATTAGAAATAGAGATTTTTTTAAAGTTAAGAATGAAAATGAAGATTTTAAAACGAGTTACGAAGCGCTATGGATGGAACTGAATGATCTATACAAAAATGATTATCTTAATTCAGTATTGAATACCATGCGTCGCATAGTGGAGACATTTATCAAATTTAACAAAATACATCAAGATAAGTTTTATAAGAATAAGAATGAGCATTTGAAATTATTTAATGTGGGTTCTCATGCAGCTATTGATGAGTTATCTGCCGATTCCATAGGCAAAACTAAAGAAGAATTATCTCAAATGTTCCGGGATTTATTTGTTGATAATGGTTTCAAAGACCATTTTGATAGTTATTGGAGAAATTAGTTTAGAGAAACATTGAAAAAAGAAGCAAGGGAAATTGGGATACGAAGGAGTAGAATGATATGCATACAAGTAAAAAACTGGGACGATTAGAAGAAGTAGATATCAGAGAATTGTGGGCTCATGAACAGTATAATTTCTCTAATTGGCTCTCTAAAGAAGAGAACATTGAATTATTAAATGAAGCAGTAGGCTTAACACTAACAGACATAGATAAGGAAGTTTATGTAGGCTCCTATAGATGTGACCTTGTTGCCATTGATGAGACGACAGGTATAAAAGTGATTATTGAGAATCAGATGGAGGCAACAAATCACGACCATTTAGGAAAAATAATCACATATGCTTCAGGGCTTGATGCGAATGTAGTTATTTGGATTGTAAAAGAAGCTAGAGAAGAGCATAAGAGCGCTATTGAATGGCTTAATAATAATCTGGTAAAAGATATTTCTTTCTTTTTATTGGAAATCCATGCTTATAAAATAGGGGATTCATTACCAGCCCCCAAAATTGAGATTATCGAAAAACCTAATGATTTTGTTAAGAGCACTAAAAGCTCTAAAGACGGTGAATTGAGCAAAGTACAATCTGAGAGATTAAATTTTTGGACGGAATTTAATCGTCTTGTTTCAGATAACGGAAAGCCTTTCAATATACGCAAGCCGACAACCGATCATTGGTATGATGTTGCATTAGGAACAAGTGCAGCTCATATTAGTATTACCCTAGTTAACAAGGAGAAAAGCATAGGTGTTGAAGTATACATAAATGACAACAAGGATTTATTTGATAATTTGTACTTGCACAAGGAAGAGATAGAATCAAAGCTTGGTTTTTCAATGGTATGGGAAAGACTGGGTGATAAAAAAGCTTCTAGAATTAAGCATTATATTCCGGGCCTTAATTTCAATAATAAGAGTAATTACCCTAAATTGATGTCAGAAATCATTAATAAGGTGATTGTTGTAAGGGATGTTTTCAAAGGTTATTTATAGTTTGTTGTCATTTAATGATAACTAACTGAAATATAAAAAATATAAAAGGAGGAGATTAATAGATTTGAAAATTCACTATTTTCAGAGGTATCATTCAAGAGAGAATGTAGCAACAGCAAATACAATGTTATTGTTGTCTCGCTTATATCGGTTTTCTACAGATAAGTTTTTTAGTTTTCTAAAGTTGGTGTTTTTCTATGATTCTTGCGAACCGGAAATTGTATTTAACTTACAGGAGAAAAATATCAGTAGCATTCCCGATGCAACTATCACTCAGGAAAGCTTTAAAGTTGTTATTGAAACTAAAATGACTAATGAGTTTAATATTGAACAACTGATGAGACATCTGAAATCATTCGGTGATGAGAAATACAAGGTAATGATTACCTTAGCTCCCGAGTTAATGGATGAAGGTCAGAAGATGATTTTTGAACAGCGGTTAAGGGAATATAACTCTTTGCATAATAAAAATATTCTTCACTTGAATACCACCTTCGAAAATATCGCAAATGCAATTCAGGAAGAAATTGATGACAGAGATTATGATATGCAGGAGGTTTTAACCGATTATTTGGAGTACTGCTATAAAGACGGACTGATTACGGTTTCAGATTCATGGAAATTTATGAGAATGCTCCGAGCAGGAACAACATTGGATTTTAATGTAAGCCAAGGGATTTATTATACTCCTGCTGACCGTGGATTTAGAGCACACGATTATATAGGCTTATACAACAAAAAAAGTGTGCGTGCAATAGGTAAAGTTTGTGCTCGTATTACAGCGGTTGAAACTGAAAAAGGCATGGAATATGAAGTAGATTATGGTGAATTAACCGAAAGCAGAAAACAGAAAATTAATGATGCTATAACTGATGGATTTGATTACGGATATGATTTACGTCCAGTTAAACATTTATATTTTTTTGTTGAAAAATTCTTTGCAACAGATTTTAAAAAGATTACTCCAAGGGCACCTATGGGAACAAGAGTATTTGACTTAACTCAAATTCTTGAGACAGACCAACTTCCAGACACTCAAAAAATAGCAGAAATATTGAAAACTAAGACATGGGGTTAATTATTCAGTAAATAAATACAAAGCTTGCACAGAGAAACTATTTCGCTCAGTTACCGATACTATGAATAAACTACAAAAAATCTACAACACTTTATACTCTCACTACGGCAACCTCAACTGGTGGCCTGCAGACACACCTTTTGAGGTGATTGTCGGTACAATTCTTACGCAGAATACGGCTTGGTCGAATGTGGAAAAAGCAATCGAACGATTTGAAGGTGATTTGTCACCTGAAAGGGTTATGTCTTTATCTATGGAAGAGTTGCAGGAAATAATACGTCCTGCAGGTTTTTTCAGACAAAAGGCACAGTATCTGAAAGCCGTTACAGAATGGTTTATGAGCTATGATTGTAATATTGATTTGATTAGAAAGCATTCACTTTCGGATATTCGCTTGGAGCTTCTGAAAGTACGGGGTGTCGGTAATGAAACCGCAGATTCCATTTTGCTCTATGCCTTCGGTTTACCTTCTTTTGTCGTAGATGCCTATACAATGAGGTTTTTCAGACGTTTCCCTGTTGATGCCGGAAACACATATATGGAAGTCAAGAATTACTGTGAAAAAGAACTTCCTTCGGATATTGAAGTATATAACCATTTTCATGCACTTATTGTGCATAACGGTAAAGAGCACTGTAAAAAGAAAGCGGAATGTGCAGGTTGCCCGCTGGAGAAGTATTGTAAAAAGATTTCTTCCTGAGTTTATTTATATATTTATTAAACACACATTTTTTACCGGTTAACAGTTATATCGGCGGTCTTACGGAAATGCTTTGAAAAATTTTTGAAAACATACCGTTAATTCCTTAAAACCACTGGATTATAAGTCCGATTAGTGATAGTATGAATAGCAGGTTTTATTCATCGGCGTTGTATGCGATTGATATGTATTGGTCGGATATGGAAACATATCCGATGTTAAGGGGGGAAATAGTGGAGAGTACAACAAAATTCATATTCGTTACAGGCGGTGTTGTGTCGGGCTTGGGTAAAGGCATAACGGCGGCATCCTTAGGAAGACTGTTGAAAGCCAGAGGACTGAAGGTAGCAGCACAGAAGATTGATCCGTACATCAATGTCGATCCGGGAACAATGAGCCCTTATCAGCACGGCGAAGTATTCGTGACAGATGACGGAGCGGAAACCGATTTGGATTTAGGTCATTACGAACGATTTATCGATGAAAATCTCAACAAATACTCCAACCTCACCTCGGGAAAGATTTTCTGGAATGTACTCAATAAAGAAAGAAAAGGGGAATACTTAGGAGAAACGGTTCAGATAATCCCTCATATAACCAACGAAATAAAAAGCTTCATATACCGCGTAGGTAAAAAGACCAACGCCAATGTGGTAATAACGGAAATAGGCGGAACCATAGGTGATATAGAAAGTACATATATATTGGAAGCGATAAGGCAGATATCTTTGGAATTAGGTCCGGGTAACTGCCTTTTTATTCATGTAACGCTTGTACCGTATATAGCCAGTTCCGGAGAATATAAATCCAAACCCACTCAGCACTCGGTAAAAGAGTTGCATTCCATGGGAATATCTCCGGACATGATTGTGCTTCGCTGTAACGATCATCTGGATGATTCATTAAAGAAAAAGATATCGCTTTTCTGTAATGTAAAAGAAGACTGCGTAATAGAAAATCTGGATATGGATGTTTTGTATGAAGTTCCTCTGGAGCTGGAGAAACTGGACTTCTCTTCTTTGGTATGCAGGGAATTGGGGCTGGTAACAAAAGATCCGGATCTGACCGAATGGACCGCTATGATTGAAAGGCTGAAGAACATCGAAGAGGAAGTGGTCATTGCTCTGGTAGGCAAATATATCCAGCTTCATGATGCATATCTTTCGGTAGTGGAAGCGCTCAAGCATGCGGGATTGGAGAATAACGTCAAGCCTGTTATAAAATGGGTGGACAGCGAAGAAGTCACCGCTGAAAATGCATCGGAAGTTTTTGCCGACTGCCACGGTATTATTATTCCCGGAGGATTCGGGGTTCGGGGAATTGAAGGTAAAGTCATTGCATGTAACTATGCCAGAGTCAATAATCTTCCGTATTTCGGAATATGTTTAGGTATGCAGATAGCGGTAGTGGAATTTGCGCGTAATGTGTGCGGATTGGCCGATGCCAACTCCGGAGAGTTTGATGAGAGAAGTCATCACAAAGTGGTGGATATCATGCCCGATCAGTATGTAAGTATGGTAAAGGGAGGCACCATGAGACTGGGTGCATATCCTTGCAGGATAATAGAAGGAACGCTTATGCACCAAGCTTACAAGACCGATGAAGTTTCCGAACGTCACAGACACCGCTATGA
The DNA here is from genome assembly GCA_022706885.1 of Bacillota bacterium. Classification (GTDB taxonomy): domain Bacteria; phylum Bacillota; class Clostridia; order DUPQ01; family DUPQ01; genus DUPQ01. The sequence continues at coordinate 14,303 of JAKJBR010000018.1, read as the reverse complement.
GTTCAATAATGAATACAGAAAACAATTCGAGGCTAAGGGAATGGTAGTTTCCGGAACCTCACCGGACGATATATTGGTGGAAGCTGTTGAGTTGCCGAAGAATGACTTTTTCTTGGGCGTACAGTTCCATCCGGAATTCAAAAGCCGTCCCAACAGACCGCACCCGCTGTTTAGTCTTTTTGTAAAGCATGCGGTGCGTAAAAAAGGCAAAAAGAAGTAAAGTCGAGTAAAGACCGGTATTTGCGAGTAATTAAAAGCAATCGGGACATATTTACGGATAAACAGCATATTTGACCGATTTTGCGGTTTGAGAATATGTGCTATGTAAACTACAATATCTTTAGCACTCTAATGTCTTGAGTGCTAAAATATGGACAATCGGAGGTAGAATTATGGTAATCAAACCATTAAGCGACAGAATAGTAATAAGGATGTTGGAATCGGAAGAAACAACCAAGAGCGGTATTGTACTTCCCGGATCGGCCAAGGAGAAACCCCAGGTAGCGGAAGTTATCGCAGTAGGTCCCGGCGGATTTGTGGATGGAAATAAGGTGGAGATGGAACTTGTTGTCGGCGATAAGGTGCTTATAAGCAAATATGCCGGAACGGAAGTAAAGCTTGACGGTGTGGAGTACACAATATTGAGACAATCGGATGTATTGGCAAAGGTTGTTTAATTTAAGGAGGATATGATATGGCAAAACAGATTAAGTACGGAATAGATGCAAGACAGGCGTTGGAAACCGGCATAAACAAGCTGGCGGATACGGTTAAGATAACATTGGGACCCAAGGGAAGAAATGTTGTTCTGGATAAGAAATACGGAGCTCCTCTCATAACCAATGACGGCGTTACAATAGCCAAGGAAATAGAGTTAGAGGATGCTTTTGAAAATATGGGTGCACAGCTGGTCAAGGAAGTTGCCACAAAGACCAACGATGTGGCAGGTGACGGAACCACCACTGCAACATTGCTTGCACAGGCAATAGTAAGAGAAGGACTTAAGAACCTTGCAGCGGGCGCAAATCCCATGATACTGAAAAAAGGTATTGAGAAGGCGGTAGATGCCGCGGTTTCGGGAATAGTGGAGAACAGCAGCCACATCAAAGGCAAAAGCGACATCGAAAGAGTAGCGGCAGTATCTGCCAATGATGGCGAAATAGGAAAACTGGTTTCCGCAGCCATGGAGAAAGTAGGAAACGACGGTGTTATCACCGTAGAAGAATCCAAGACAATGGGAACCAATCTCGAAGTTGTGGAAGGAATGCAGTTTGACAGAGGATACCTCTCGGCATACATGGTAACCGATACCGATAAGATGGAAGCGGTTCTGGACGATGCATATATACTGCTTACCGACAAGAAGATAAGCAATATTCAGGAAATACTGCCTTTACTGGAACAAATAGTTCAGACAGGCAAGAAGCTCCTTATCATAGCCGAAGACGTGGAAGGCGAAGCGCTGGCAACACTGGTTGTAAATAAGTTAAGAGGAACCTTTACCTGTGTAGCCGTAAAAGCTCCGGGATTCGGTGACAGAAGAAAAGCCATGCTGGAAGATATAGCTATTCTTACAGGCGGACAGGTAGTTTCGGAAGAGCTGGGCCTGGACCTTAAAGAAACCACAATGGATATGTTAGGAAGAGCAAGACAGGTTAAAGTTCAGAAAGAGAACACGATAATAGTGGACGGTGCCGGAGATGCAGCCAAGATTAAAGCCAGAGTGGCTTCGATAAAATCACAGATTGAAGAAACCACATCGGAGTTTGACAGAGAAAAGTTGCAGGAGAGACTTGCAAAACTGGCAGGCGGTGTAGCGGTAATCCAGGTAGGTGCCGCAACCGAGATTGAAATGAAGGAAAAGAAGTTAAGAATAGAAGACGCACTTGCAGCAACAAGAGCAGCCGTGGAAGAAGGAATAGTAGCGGGCGGCGGAGCGGCATTTGTAGATGCACTGCCTAAAGTCAATGCCGTCATACGTTCACTTACCGGAGACGAAAAGACCGGTGCTCAGATAGTGGCAAGAGCTTTGGAAGAGCCTTTAAGACAGATAGTCATCAATGCAGGCTTGGAAGGTTCGGTTATACTGGCAAAGGTAATGTCTTCCAAGAAGGGCGTCGGATACAATGTTCTTTCGGAAAAATATGAAGACATGATAGAAGTGGGAATAGTAGATCCTACAAAGGTTGCAAGAACCGCATTGCAGAATGCAGCTTCGGTAGCGGCTCTGATACTCACAACCGAATCACTGGTTTGTGACATACCGGAAAAAGAGCCCCCGATGCCGGCAGGAAACCCGGGCATGGGCGGATACGGAATGTAACCGAAAAAGTTAAATAACTTAAAACACAGGGCATTATCGTCAAGGTAATGCCTTGTTTTAATTAAATCGTTTTCTGCATATGATGGCAATAAGTTTATTGAGTATAAGGTTGTTGTCATAAAAAGCATATTAATATTTATAACTTATAGACTATTTTGAAATTCCGATGTATACTATAATTATCTTTACGGCACTAAACGAGTATTAGTGCCGCAAAAATAAGATTAGGGAAGGTGTGGTGTATGGCTGATTTCAAATATCTTAACGGACTGAAAGGCAAAGAGAAATTCTCAAGAAAGGAGATGCTTGAATCATTTCGACGAGAAGGTTATTCGCTGAGTGATGCGTCTTTTTACAAAACATTAGAAGGATTAGTACATAACGGCAATATTATAAGAGAAAGCAGAGATGTGTATTTCGTTCCGGACGGCAGGACTGCGGATTACACTCATACCTATTCCGAACTTGCAAAAGAGGTTGCAAATATAATGACTGAACAATACCCATACCTCACTTATTCCCTTTTCGAGCTGGTTCAACTGAATGATTTTGTTAATCACCAAATTGCTCACAATGTAATTTATCTGTCGGTAGAAGCGGATATTACGGGATTTGTATTTGACACGCTGAAAGAATATTATCCCGGTAAAGTTTTAATAAATCCTACTGTAGAGTTATATCATCAATACTGGAGCGACAATATGATTGTTATTGTAAAGCTTACGACGGAAGCCCCTAAGGGAAAAGAGATTGTTTGGCATGCAAGATTGGAAAAAATACTGGTAGATCTGTTTGCGGAACCGTTGATTATGGCATCTGTCAGCGAAAGTGAGTATCCCGCAATATATAAAGATGCTTTCACACGATATGTTATCGATAAGAAAGCACTTTTCCGTTATGCCAATAGGAGAAAAGTCGACAAGAAAATATCGGAGTTTATAAGAGAGAACGATATAAAGCTTTAAATGGAGAGATAGAAATTATGATTAAACCGGATAGTTTTAAAGAAGGGCATATAAGACACTTACACATGAAATTTTGTTACCTCTTTGCTACTTGAAAAGAGCTTATCCCGAGGCATATGCATATGTAGTAAAGACAGATGAAATAATGATTGATAGCAAAAAAACACATTTACAAAACCCACATTAAAACCTTTACATTTCCCACATTAGGAGTTAGAATGGTGTCGAGGAGATAAAAACTATGGATAAATATATGCCACGTATTATGGACGAATTGCTAAAGCGTGAGCTGGAATCCTTCGGAGCCGTATTACTGACCGGCCCGAAATGGTGCGGCAAAACAACAACGGCAAAACAAATAGCCAAAAGTGTATTGAAAATGGATTCTCCCGATGAACAGGAAAACTACCTGCAGTTGGCGGATATAAAGCCTTCTCTTCTTTTGGAAGGGGAGCATCCCAGACTCATAGACGAATGGCAAATGGCTCCGCAACTTTGGGATGCCATACGGCATGATGTTGACGAGAAAAGTACCGAAGGCCTATATATCCTCACCGGTTCGACAACCGTAGATGAAACTAAAATAAGGCACTCCGGTGCAGGGCGTATTTCCAGATTAAAAATGTACACGATGAGTCTTTATGAGTCGGAAGACTCCAACGGTTCTGTCAGCCTTTACGATTTGATGGATAATTCGTTGAATGTAGCGGCAAAATCCGACTTAACTATAGAAGACTATGCATATCTCATAGTTCGCGGCGGATGGCCGAGTACAATAGGCAAAAGCGACACCGTCGTACAGAGACAGATTGCAGGATATTGCGATGCAATAGTAAAGTCCGACATATCCGCTGTAGACGGAGTTTCCCGTGACGAACGTAAGGTAAGTTCGCTTCTTCGTTCTTATGCCAGACATACTGCCACTCAAGCACCCAAAACCACGATACAGAAAGATGTTTCCATGAACAATGAAACTATGCATATCAACACTTTGGATTCGTACCTGAATGCACTGAACAGGCTTTTCGTTATAGACGATGTGCCTGCCTGGAGTCCTTGGCTCCGATCGAAAACGACAATTCGCACAGCAGATACCCGGCACTTTACAGACCCTGCTATTGCCGCATATTTTCTGCAAGCTTACCCGCAAACTCTGCTCGGCGATATGAATACTTTCGGTCTGCTTTTCGAATCTCTTGTTGTCAGAGACCTGCGAATCTATGCTAAAGCTCATTACGGCCATATTTCTCATTATCGGGACAACAACGGACTGGAAGCGGATATTATTATCCATTTCCCTGACGGGCGGTGGGCGGCTGCGGAAGTAAAACTGGGAAGTAAGCAGGTGGATGCCGGTGCACGAAATCTTCTGGCATTAAAAGAAAAAATCGATGCAAGCAGAACCCCTGAACCTTCGCTCCTGATGATTGTTACCGGAACGCAGTATGCCTATACAAGAAGTGACGGTGTTGTGGTAGTACCTCTGGGGTGCTTGAAGCCGTAAACATGCTATCTCTTGACTACATTTTTATGTTGTATATATTGCTATAAGACTTAAATCGGGTACACTTTTTTCTTATTTCTCTTACATATTTTTGCAATCTTCTCAAGCAAGCATTGCTCCTTGAATATATCGCATTAATGAAAGCTTATCTTTCATTCATTTCGTCTCGGGTAAAACTTCCTCCGCTGTTTGCATAATCCGTTTTAACAAGAAAGGAATCAAGTTTTCCCGACAGGTTATCGTTTTTTCCTTTGATTGTTTTTTTGTCCGCTCTCATCGTAATTTCCTTTCACTCTTATTCAACCGATACTAAGCATGTATGCTCAACGGTTCTTGAACAATAACAAAAATGCTTTTATGAGTCAAATGACAATCCGATCCCTAACCTTTTAATTGTAATATCGGTTACAGATGTTAAAATAAAGGTATCGGACAGGAGGGACAAAATGAAGTTTACGAAAATATTTGCAAGCTCTATTGCTACATTGGACAGTAATGTGTATAACGGCGGAGGAACCGACATAACGGCCGCTTTACAGCGGGTATTGGATAAAGCGGGGGAGGATCAGGGTATTCACCTTATAATGGACGGTGCCGCCCTTATTACCGGTCTGGATCTGAAATCCAATACAACTGTTGAATGTTTAAGTAAGGACTGCGGTTTCTTTTTAAAAGACGGCTCCGACCGTTCGCTTATCGATTTGAAAGAGAGAAGCTATACAAAATTGCTTACGAGAAATGTTTCTCTCATAGGCGGAACATATAACCATAACAACAAGGGACAGCAGCACCATGTACCTATAACTGACGAGCGGTATCGTTTCGGTATAGAAGGCATATCCGACGATATGGGTGCAAGCAGATTAGTGGTGGCTTTCGAGTTTTTCGGGGTGCAGGACCTTATCATGAGGGATATAACCATAAGAAATCAGAGAGCCTGGTCGGTAATGTGTGTCAACTTTAAAAATGTCACCATAGAAAACATATATATTGATTTGCCTGACTGGATGAGAGGACAGAATCAGGACGGTTTTCATTTCTGGGGGCCGGGACAGTTTCTTACAATGAGGAATATAAAAGGGCGGTCGGGAGACGACTTCATAGCCTTGGGTCCCGACGAGCATGACCTGGTATCTTCCATAACCGACGTGCTTATAGACGGAGTGCATTTAGACTATGCCGATCAGGCCATAAGAATGCTGTGCAGATCAAAAGGACACTTGGACAGGGTAACGGTACGAAATGTAACAGGCACTTACAGAAGCTACGGCTTCTTCATAAATCCCTGGTTTCCCGGAGACGGTTTCGGCAATTACGGACATATTACCTTTGAGAATATAGACTTACGTCCCATGGACCATGTATATCCTTACAGAACCGCCACTTTGTTTGATATAGGAGGGAACTTCGACTGTATTACATTTAAAAACATTCACCATCAGAACCCTTCGGATAACCGGCCGCTGTGGGTGTTCGGATTGCCTTTCCATGAGAACGACTTAAATTACGCTCCCGATTGCAGGCCGCGTATCAAGAACGTCGTAATTGACGGGTTAACTGTAATTCAGGCCGCTTCCGATCCGAAGGTTGGCGGATATATACATGTATATGACCGTGTGGAAAACCTGTTTTTAAAGAACGTGATAGTATCTTCCGATGAAGGTGCCGTAAAGACCGATTCGTTCATAACTTTCAGGAAATTTAAAAACTGTGAAAGATATGGTGCCATAGGCAATCTTGTAACACATGACATATATATGCCCGGTGTGGAGAATCTTACCGATAAACCGTCACAGGTGGAGTGTATGTGTGATACATGATATAATTTGGAAAGAAAGAAGAGGTATATAAATATATGAAAAAGATTCTTATCTTATTTTTAACAGCCGTTATATTACTTACTCTTACCGCATGCCAGACATATCTTTTCGGTGTGTATGTAAGCGAGGAGACCGGAAGAAAATATGAGTTTATGAATAATGAGTTTACATGTACGGAAAATGACGGTGAAATAAGCGGGACCTATGTTATAAAAAACAAGACCATTACATTTAAATATGACGGTAAGGAAGATACTTTTACCTACTCGCGTGACGGAGCTGCCGCCGTTATAGACGGTGTGGTATATGTAAGAGGACAATAATGGATTTTATAAAAGCTGTTAATGCGGTACTGGATGCGGGAGCATTGATGAAAGACGCAACTTATCGTACAAATGCCGTAAAAAAAGGCGATAAGGACTATGTGACGGCATGCGATATAGCCATACAAAAAAGTATAGCCCAAGCTTTACGGCACCATTATCCCGACATACCGCTTATCGCAGAAGAGAAGGATAACCGGGGTATTTTGTCCGATTCCGTCTTTATTTTAGACCCCCTGGACGGCACCACCAATTTTTTACACGGCTATACGCCTTCCTGCATATCGCTGGCTTATGTGCATAAAGAACAGCCGGTTTTCGGTATAGTGCACGATCCGGTTGCCGATGCCACCTATATAGCCGAAAAGGGTAAAGGCGCCCAGCTTAACGGTAAACCCATAAGGGTTTCAAATGTTATGAATATAGAGAACGCCCTTATAACATGTGAGACCAGTCCGTACGAAAGAGGCGATGCCGATATGCATTTCGATGTGCTGAAGAAAGTGTTCCTGGCATGCATGGATATACGTATAAGCGGTTCGGCTGCATTGGATATCTGTTATGTGGCCGAAGGGGCGGCCGATGCCTTTCTTACACGCAATTTAAGTCCGTGGGATGTGGCTGCAGGTATATGTATACTGACCGAAGCAAAAGGCGTATGTACCGACTGGAAAGGTAACCCGCCTTCCATGAGATATAAAAGTGACATATTGGCAAGCAACGGATTGTTACAGGAGGTACTTTATGAATATACCGGAAAATTATGATGCGACTCCTCACAGCATCAGTGTGAACACCATTATAGAGAGGTATTGTCTGGATAAGATGTATGTTCCGGAGAATATCGATAAGAAGATTATAGATTCTGCGGAAGTATACAGACCGGGATTGCAGCTTGCGGGCTATCTGGAAGGTTTCTGCCCGGAGCGTGTGCAGCTGTTGGGAAGAACCGAGATGAACTTTTTAGGTACTCTTTCCCGTGAGGAGCGGCAGAAGCGACTGGATGCCTACATGCATGAAAGCATACCCTGTATAATAATATCCAATTCGCAGCCGGTATATGATGAGATAATCAAAGCGGCACGACTGAAGAGAGTACCGGTTTTACGGACTTATGAAGGTACGGCGGTATTTTTAGCCATGCTCATAAGTTACCTCAATCTGGAACTGGCCGAAAGGATGACCATCCACGGGGAGCTTTTAGAGCTTTACGGTGTGGGTGTTCTTATCACAGGCCACAGCGGTGTGGGCAAATCGGAGACCGCACTGGAACTGGTTAAAAGAGGTCACCGCCTCATAGCCGACGATGTGGTGGAAATACGTAAGGTAAGCCAGACCACCCTTTTGGGTACATCGCCCGAGATAATACGCCATTTCATGGAATTGCGCGGAGTGGGTATTATAGATGTCAAAGGTCTTTACGGAGCGGGTTCGGTAAAAGATATAGACAGTATAGATCTGGTTATAAACATAGAGAGATGGGATGAGAATAAAAAGTACGACCGTATAGGTATGGAGGAAAACTATACCGAGTATCTGGGAATACGGATACCTTCATTGACATTACCCATAATGCCGGGAAGAAACATGCCCATACTTATGGAAGTGGCGGCAATGGATTTTAGGCAAAAGAAGATGGGATACAATGCAGCCAAAGAAATGTATGAAAGGGTGAACAGGAAATTTGAAAACAATACTTGAGCAGTATGATTTTGTGAAATTCAATGAGCCCATGAGCAACTATACCTCATATAAAACCGGGGGGATAGCGGATATTGTGGCGTTGCCGGAAAATGCAGAATCTCTCAAAGCGATACTTACAATATTGAGAGAATATAATATGCCCGTTTACCTGTTCGGAAACTGCACCAACATACTGGTACGCGATAAAGGTATAAGGGGGACTGTGATATTAACGGGAAGGTTGAATGACATAGAAGTTGAGGGCAATTTCATAACCGCCTCGGCCGGTGTTTCCATGGCAAAACTGGCCGCAGCGGCATATGAAGCATCCTTAACCGGAGCGGAAGCGGTGTCGGGCATACCCGGCTCGGTAGGCGGAGCGGTATCCATGAATGCCGGATCATACGGCACATCAATAGAGGATATTCTCATAAGGTCTCAATATCTGGATGAAAACTTAAATATATGTACTTTACAAAAAGAACAGCATCAATTCGGATACAGAACAAGCTTCTATACCGATAAGAATTATGTAATACTCAATTCAACTTTTGCGTTTACACATGGTGATAAAAGTAGCATAAAGCGGGATATGCTGGAGTATGCAAGAAAAAGAAAGTCCTCTCAGCCTTTGGAATATCCTTCCTGCGGAAGCGTATTCAAGCGACCGGTCGGACATTTCGCCGGAAAACTTATACAGGATGCCGGATTGAAAGGCTATACCGTAAACGGGGCGCAAGTGTCGGAAAAACATGCCGGTTTTATCATCAATAAAGGAGGCGCAACCTCAAAAGATATTCTTGCAATTATAGACTATATAAAAAGTGTTGTGTATAATAAATATAAAGTAAATCTTGAATTGGAAGTTAAGATTATCGGAGAAGAATAATGCAACTGTTTATCATAACCGGAATGAGCGGAGCGGGCAAATCATACGCACTTAAGACCATGGAAGACTTAGGTTTCTATTGCATGGACAACATACCGCCTTCCTTTATTCCTAAGTTCGTTACTATGGTACGCAATAACAAAAAGATAAGAAAAGTTGCGCTGGTTACCGATATAAGGGGAGCGGAACCGCTGGGAAATATACTGGTTGCGCTGGATGAACTGGATAAGCAGGGTTGTAAGTATAAACTGATATATCTTGTGGCTTCCGATGTTATGCTTTTAAAGAGATATCGCGAGTCCAGAAGGCATCATCCCATGGAAGACGAGACCACAGGCATAACCGAGGCCATAGAAAAAGAGCGGGAACAGTTTCATGATATAAGCAGAAGAGCCGACCACATAATAGATACCAGCCAGCTTTTAGCAAAAGAGTTCAAACGGGAGTTAGCGGAGATTGTCTTGGGAGGACCGCTGCAGGAATCTCTCATAATCACCCTTGCATCCTTCGGAGTAAAATACGGCAATCCGGTGGACTGCGACCTCATATTCGACTTGCGTTTTACACCCAACCCTTATTACACAGAAGACATGAGAGAGATGACTGGGAAAGACCAAAAGGTAATAGACTATGTTCTGGGGCAGAAAGCCACACAGGATTTTCTTAAGATGCTGACCGAGATGGTGGAGTATCTCATTCCTCTGTATATCAAAGAAGGAAAGACCTCACTGGTCATAGGCTTGGGATGCACCGGAGGGCGACACCGTTCGGTGGTAATAGGTGACGAGTTTGGCAGAATATTGGAAAAAAACAATCACAGGGTTACCGTTCAACACAGAGATATAGAAAAGGATGCCATAGTTAAAGAGTATGGCAAGAGATAATGTCATACACCGCTTTAGTAAAAAAAGAACTGTCATACAAAAACCTGTCCAAAAGCTGTTGCGAGAAGGCACTGTTAAGTGCCATGATTCGCTTAGAAGGAAAGTTTGCCAAAGAACGAAACGGCTACTTTTCCTTACGCATAAACACCGAGGACAATTCCGAGGCCCGCTGGATTATATTTTCCATCAACAGAATATATTCTTTACATTCGGATATCCGCAGAAAAAAGAACAGATTTAACGATAAAACGATATTTACCGTAAAGACCGAAGCCAGTTATGCTTCGGAAAGTGCTTTTTCCGATCTGGGTTTCATGGATGCGGATGCCAAAGGTAACGGTATATTTACCGATATAGCCGAGTATCTGCTGTCCGATTGTGACAGATACTCCTATTACAGAGGCGCTTTTCTTGCCTGCGGACTTATACGGGAACCCAAGAAGGGATACTTTCTGGAAATAGCGTCAAAGAATGCGACCGAGACCGACAGGCTGTATAACATGCTTCTGAAAGAATCGTTGCTCAATGTAAAGCGGTCTAAGCGGCGCAATACCGAATATATTTACTTTTGCAATTCCGAAGACATTTCCACCTTCCTTAACATGATAGGAGCGCATAACGCCCTTATGGATTATGAGAATGCCAGAATAGAAAAAAGTATAATGAACGATACCAACAGAATGATAAACTGTGACGAATACAATACCGACAAATCGGTGGAAACCAAGATAAGACAGATTAACGCCATAAGATATATACAAGGCACCAAAGGGCTGGATTTTCTGGAAGAAAAACTTAAAGAAACGGCACTGTTGAGACTTAACGAAGAGTTGACGGAGTATAACGAGATTGCCGAGCGACTTAAGGTAAAGGTGTCAAAATCCACTGTGCAGAAGCGGTTGGCGAAATTAGAGGGTATTGCAAAAGACTTGGGATATAAAGGATAACGACAGAATGAATGAATGGTTACAGCTGGAAAAACAGTGCAATGAATGTAAGAAGTGTTCTTTATGGGAAAACAGGAAGAATGTTGTCATAGGCAGAGGCAATAAAACTGCCGCCTTTATGCTTATAGGAGAAGCTCCCGGGGAAGAAGAGGATATACAGGGCAGGGCTTTCGTGGGAAGAGCGGGACAGTTGTTATCCATGGCTTTGTCTGCTATGGGTATAGAAGAGGATAACTACTATATCTGTAATATCATAAAATGCAGACCTAAGAACAACCGCACCCCTTATGAACAGGAGATACAGGAGTGTTTACCTTATCTGGACCGACAGATTGAACTGGTGCAACCGGAAGTGATAGTGCTTTTGGGCAATACCGCAGCAGCAAGCCTTATAGATAAAAACATAAGGATAACGCAGCAAAGAGGCACATGGCATGAGTATAAAGGGATACCGGTTATGCTTACCTATCATCCTGCGGCACTTTTGCGGGATGAGTCCAAGAAGATAGATATGTGGAGAGATTTAAAGAACGCATGGAAAAGACTGCAGACCGCTTAAAAAAGCTTTATGAGGAATATACGGAAAAGGTAAAGCAAAGTAACAAAGACTATGATTACGAGTTTGTCTTTTCCGACGGCTTGATGCGTAAAGGCATTATGCTTATAGGGGAAGCTCCGGGAAAAGATGAAGTTGCACAAGGTAAACCTTTTGTCGGAATGGCTGGAGCAAAACTTAAAGAGTTCATGGAATCCCTGAAGCTGGAAAGAGATGACATATTTGTAACCAATGCGGTAAAATACCGACCGTATAAAATTAATCCCAAGTCAGGTAAAAAGAGCAACCGTACCCCGACAAAAAAGGAAATCCAACTTTCCCTGTATTGTCTGGAAAAAGAAATAGAGATAATCAAACCGAAACTTATACTTACCTTGGGTAATGTTCCTTTACGTGCACTGAAAAAAGATTTTACTTTGAATATAGGGCAATGGCACGGTAAACAGACGGAATATAAAGGCATAACACATTTTCCTCTGTATCATCCCGCAAGCGTCATATACAACAAAAGTCTGCAAAGCGTATTTGAACAGGACCTTGAAGTTGTCAGGCAGTATATTCTCTTACATTTTCTGTTATACTTTGTAATGCCCGGCTATATGTAACAAGCGCAGCCTGTTCTTCATTGCGCTTTTTAAGTTCCACCATACCGTCTTTGGCATTTCTGCCCACAGTTACTCTTAATGGTATGCCCAACAAATCGGCATCATTGAACTTAACACCCGCCCGCTCGTTGCGGTCATCCAGTATGACATCAATACCCATAGCGACCAGTTGGTCATGCATCTTGACCGCCATATCGAATATGACGGGATCGCTTACCAATGTAGGTAATATATATACTTTATACGGTGCAACTTCCATGGGCCACACTATGCCTTTTTCATCGTTGTGCTGCTCTATAACCGCAGCCAGCGTTCTGTCTAATCCTATCCCGTAACAGCCCATAATCATGGGCTTTTTCTCTCCGAATTCATCGGTATACACACAATCCAAAGCCTTGGAGTATTTATCACCCGATTTGAATATGTGTCCCACTTCCACGGCACTGCTTATCCTTATACCGCCACCGCATTTGGGGCATACATCGTTCTCGCATACCGCCCTTATATCCCCGAAAGAATAACTTGTGAAATCCTTAAGATTTACATTTATATAATGGTAATCGGTCTTGTTGGCTCCGGTAACGAAGTTGGTCATATTCCTAAGCTGGTTATCCAAAACAACTTTACACTTCATGCCTACGGGAGAGGCAAATCCCACCGCAGCACCGGTAAGTTTCTCCACCAAATGATCTTCCGCAAGCGAAAGCTCGTCACACTTAAGCAAACCTGCAAGCTTCTTCAATGATAAATCGTGATCCCCCCTTATAACAGCCATAACCGGCTGGCCGTCGGCTACCAGTATCAAGGTTTTTGCAAAGTTAACGGAAGAACAACCCATGAAGGAGCAAAGGTCGTCAATTGTCTTTATATTCGGAGTGTGTAAAAGCTCTTTGTTTAGCAATGTATCGGAAGAAGCTGTATTATGGATTACCGCTTCTGCTTTTTCCTGATTAGCGGCGTAGTCACATACCGTACAGGTTACCACCTTATCTTCTCCTATATCACTCAATACCATAAATTCCTCCGAGCCCGCCCCATCGGCAATAACCACATCCAGACCGCAACGGGCAAATATATTACAATATGCGTCGTGCATATCGTTATATGACTTATCCAGCCCGGACTCATCCTTATCGAAACTGTATGCATCCTTCATCAGAAACTCTCTTGAACGTATTATTCCGTACCGCGGACGCAACTCGTCACGGAATTTGGTCTGTATCTGATACAAGGTTAAAGGCAGATTCTTTATCGACCGGATTTCGTTCCTTGCGGTTATTATAAAGGATTCTTCATGAGCGGGGGCTAAACAGAGCTCTCTTTCCGAACGGTCTTTCAACCGGAACATTTCCGGCCCGAAGACTTCCCATCTTCCCGACTGTTCCAAAAGTTCCTTGGGTATAAGGGCGGACATAAGAAGTTCCAGTGCACCCTTTTTATCCATTTCCTCCCGGATTATCTTCTCTATGTTCCTCAAAGCCTTGTACCCTAAAGGCAAGAATATATATACACCTGAAGCCAAGCGCCTGATCAACCCTGCTTTAAGCATGAGTTTATGGGAAACCGCTTCGGTCTCCTGAGGAGTCTCTCTTATTGTAGGTATAAGCATTCTTGAATAGTACATAGCATTCTCCGTGTAACGTATATTATAGCATCAAGAGGTGGATTGCATAGTGCAAAAACCTGTTGACAGCATAAAAGGGCTATGCTAATATTTAGGAGCTGTCCAAAAATTGATAACATTTGTGTTGACACGCATATGTTTAAAATGATAAGATAGCAGGGCGCTCTCTGAAAAAGGGCG
>JAKJBR010000061.1:0-5027 GCA_022706885.1 Bacillota bacterium | reverse complement strand
GATTTTTTTGTGTATCTGTTACTTACCGGTTGATAAAAAGTTTTACCCTTCAGGAGTGAATATTATTTATAATATTACTTTTACGGATTATACTTTAATATTTCTAATCCGCTGTATCGGCTCTTGCTATCTGCAGCATGATAGCACATTCCATGCGTTTCTTGAAAAGAATACATCCGTATTCGTAGACTCCGTTGATGTTACCGGTTGCATGATATGCATTTGCGGCACATCCTCCGGAGCAGTACAACTTTGCCCAGCAATTTTTGCATTCTTCTTTTGTGTATGTGTTACAGAGCTCAAACTTCTTTCGCAAACCGGTATTTGTCACACCTTTCCATACATCGCCCATGCTGTATCGGGGGTCGGACACAAACTGATGACAGGGGAACAGCTCTCCCCACGGTGTTACTGCAAGATATTCTCTGCCGGACCCGCATCCGGATAATCTTTTGTGTATACAGGGGCCGTGATTTAAGTCAATCATATAGTGGTAGAAGGTGAATCCTTTTCCGGCCTTTTCCCGTTCCAGCATTTTTTGGGCCAGTAGCTCATACTGTTCAAGAAGAACGGGTAAATCCTTCTCATTAAGTGCATATGCATCATCGGGGCTACATACTACCGGTTCCATACTGAGTTCTTTAAACCCCAAATCGGCCATATGCAATATGTCGTTTGTGAAATCGGTGTTGTGATGTGTGAATGTTCCCCGTATGTAGTAGGTTCCTTTTGTGCGGTTATCTACCAGCTTTTTAAACTTGGGCACTATAACATCATAACTGCCGTTTCCGTTAATATCTTTACGCAATCTGTCATGTACATGCTTTCTTCCGTCAAGACTGAGTACCACATTATCCATTTCTTCATTGGCAAACTTGATTACATCATCATCTATGAGCATTCCGTTTGTGGTGAGGGTAAAGCGGAAGTTCTTGTTATGTTGCTTTTCAATACTTCTTGCATACTGTACAAGTTGCTTACATACATCCAGGTTCATTAAAGGTTCACCGCCGAAGAAATCCACTTCCAGATTTCTTACATTGCCGGAGTTTTTGATAAGAAAGTCCAAAGCCTGTTTGCCCACTTCAAAACTCATCAAAGCACGCTTACCTTTGTAATTGCCCTGACTTGCAAAGCAATAACTGCAATTTAAGTTGCATGCATGTGAAACATGAAGGCACAATGCCTTAACTATGTTACCTGCAGATATTTTGTTAACCGGAATATCCTTATATACATCCTCGCTGAACAGCTTGTTATCCCGCACCAACTGTTCTATGTCCGAAATACACTCACATATATCGTTATATGTCAAATCGGGATATTTGTCTTTTATAATTTCAACAATCTCTTCTTTAGATTTGTCTTTGTACAGAGCAATAATGTCATATGCGAGATTATCCGTTACATGTAATGAATTACTGTATACGTCAAGTACTATATTGTAACCGTTAAGTTTGTATTGATGTATCATTTTCTCTTTTTACAAAAAAAACAGCCGTCATACCCATAGTTTGCAGATAGGACGGCGCATAAACAATTAAGAGCAATTACTTATCAGTATTCTCACACTTCTGGTTAGCAACTCCGCAGGAAGTCTTGCAAGCTGACTGACAGGATGTCTGGCATTCGCCGCAACCGCCGTTTTTAATACTGCTTACCAAATTACGGGTCTCTATTGTTTTAATTCTTTTTGTCTTTTCCATTTCCTTTACCGATCCTTTTACAAAATCATATTTTACAGGATAATTTTAGATTAAATAAGGTAATATGTCAATTACACAATACCGTGATATAGCCTTGCTTGTTGTTATCGGTTTTTAAATCTATACCGTTGTCAATTGCTTCTTTAAGAATATCTGTTATTTCCCGTGTTATCTTTTCTCCCGGAATGAGGTAGGGGATACCGGGAGGATACGCCCATATGTACTCCGCACAGATATGTCCTTGTGCTTCGGGAATGGGGATACTGGTACTTCTTTTGCTTCTTGCCTCTCTTATACTCATACACCGTTTGGGGATATCGTATGTTTGAGTGTTTTTTAAGGCGGGTGCATCATTTTCGGAGCAGGTTAAATCTATTTCTTCCAAAGCATTACACAGTTTTCTTATGGAGGATTTCTTGTCACACATGGACAGCATGGCCAAAACATAGGAGTTTGTATACATTTCACATATGATACCGTAATCTTTCATAAGCATGTCGAACAGCTGTTTACCGTTTAAAGACAGGTTATCTGTCGAGAGCAACAGTTTGGATCGGTCATATGCGTATATATTCCCGTATACCTCGTTTTTGGATAAACCGTGATAAAATGCTTTTATGTTGTTAAGTTCGGATATTCTGTTATCTATATAGTCAATGTTCTTTATCCAGTCAGAGTATAGTTTGTCTTTATTGTTTAATAAAAGGTCAATACAGCTTTCAATTGAGGAAAGTAACGGATAACCGGGACTGCTTGTCTGAAAAACCGACAGATATCGTTGAAACTTATTAACATCTATTCTATCCGTGCATATATGTGCTATTGCCGTCTGTGTCAGGCAGGGTAATGTTTTATGCAGACTCTGTATTACAATGTCCGCATTCTTTGAAACGGCACTGTTGCCGAAGTAGTTGCTAAGATGCAAATGTGCTCCGTGTGCCTCGTCTACAATAACCGGTATATTCATCTTATGTGATATATCGCAAATGGCCTTTATATCGCTTATAACGCCGTCATAGGTGGGACTTGTTAAGAGCACCGTCTTGGCGTCGGGATTGCAAAATATCGCATTATAGACCGTTTCAGGATTGATTGAGCCGGATATGTTCAGTTTATTGTTAAATGCGGGGGTTATAAACACCGGTTCCAGGTCCAGAAGTTCAATAGCGTTATACACAGACTTATGACTGTTTCTTGCAACTATTATCTTGTCTTTCAGGTCTGCCAGTGTGGCCACAGCTGCATTTATTCCGCAGGTGCTTCCGTTTACCGAAAGAAAACTTTTTTTGGTATTCCAAAGCAGTTGTGCTTTATCCATGACATTTTTAATGATGCCTTCAGGAGTTTGCAGATTATCCAGCTGCGGTATTTCGGTAAAATCATACCTGATGCCGATTTTATTCAGGTGTTTATTGAAGTTTACATTTCTCTTATGCCCCGGCATATGAAAAGGTATACTTTTTTGTATATCTGGTTGCTTTATTCTGTTTAAAATGCTTTTTTCCGGAGTTTTCATTACATCCTCATTATTGTATAGGTAAATAGTATAGCAAAATGTTAAGTGCTGCAACCGGTTGTTATCGGTTACTTCTCAAATGTGTGTGAATGGATTATAATTAAACAATAGAATCGAGGTTTGAATGAGAGTCTTATTTATCGGCGATATATACGGTAAGACCGGAAGAGTTATATTAAAAAACAACATTGCTTGCTTAAAAGAGCAATATGCTCCCGATTATGTTATTGCCAACGGTGAAAATACCGCAGGGGGTAAAGGCATAACACCGACACTTTTACAGGAATTATTATCCATGGGTGCGGATGTTGTTACATCGGGAAATCACATTTATGCAAGAAAAGAAATATTACCTGCTTTTTCGGATGAAAATATTAAGCTTTTAAGACCGTTAAACTATGCAGAGACTTGTCCGGGAAAAGGTTATACTATACTTAAAAACGGTTGTTCTCCTCTTTGCGTTATTAACGTATCGGGAAGAGCATTTATGGAGCCTTGCGACAATACTTTTTATGCCGTAGAGTCGGTGCTGGACCAAGTTAAGAAAGAAGCGAGAAATATAGTGGTGGATTTCCACGGAGAAGCCACCAGTGAAAAGGCGGCATTTGCATGGTATTTTGACGGCAGAGTATCGGCGGTTATAGGGACTCATACTCATGTGCAGACTGCCGATGAAAGAATATTGCCTTTCGGAACCGCTTTTATAACCGATGCGGGAATGACGGGGCCGCATGAAGGCATAATAGGGGCTTCGAGGGATACGGTAATAGAGAAGTTTCTTACGGGAATGCCGGCATATTTTACAAGTCAGGAGGGAAGGGGGCAACTCAATGCGGTTATACTGGAATTATGTGAAAAGACCGGTAAAGCAATAAGCATTGTGAGAATAAACAGTGTTGAGAAGGATTAATTTTAAGAATATTCTATGGCTGTTTCTCAGTATTCTGATTATTGCGGCAGATCAGCTGTCCAAGTTCTTTATTGTAAGCAACTTTCAGTTGGGCGACAGCATTAAAATAATTGACGGCTTCTTGTATATCACCCACACCAGAAATACCGGAGCGGCATGGGGAATATTCGGCGAACATACCGAATACTTGGCAATATTTTCCGTTGTAGCCACAATTGCCCTTGTAGTTATGCTTTTGTACATGAAAAGAGCATGCGGCGCCTTTTCCCTGGCTCTCATAATCGGGGGAGCGGTAGGAAATGCCATAGACAGGATAAGGTTGGGCTGGGTTGTGGATTTCATAGATGCATATATTTTCGGGTATGATTTTCCCGCATTCAATGTTGCCGATTCCGCTATAACGGCAGGTGTCTTTCTGCTGATAATATATATGGTCTTTGTTCATAGGGAGATGTCACCGTGAGTATGGATAATATTAATGATACTTGTGATGAGATAATATTACAGGACAATGTCTCGGTTGATGAACTTGTTTTTTCAGCAGATTCGGATACGGGAATAAGACTGGATGTTTATCTCACTAAGTACATGGAAGATTACTCACGGTCATTTATACAGAAGATTATCAGAGAAGGACAGGTTACCGTTAATAGTCTGGTAAGAAATGCAAGTTATTCTGTTAAAAGTAATGATGTTATTAAGGTAATAATGCCCGACATTTTACCTTCTTCCATACAACCTCAGAATATTCCTTTGGATATATTATATGAAGATGACGATATAATAGTGATAAATAAAAAAAGGGGAATGGTGGTGCATCCCGCTACCGGAAACTATACCGATACCCTTGTAAACGCCCTGCTGTACCACACAAAAAACAGTTTGAGTGATATAA
>JAKJBR010000060.1:0-5236 GCA_022706885.1 Bacillota bacterium | reverse complement strand
CCTACCACTTGCAATTGATCGAAATCATGCTCTCCGAGAGGTAAACTGCCGGTAATATCATTTATTCCCGGTACAGCTATGTCGGTATTAGTCCCGTCTTCCAGTTGTCTGCGATATTTCACCGTATACTGATAGTAAACCGATACCGTTACAACAACTTTATTGGTTGAACCGTCCGAGTAGGTAACGGTTACATTAATGGGATGATCTCCCGATGTGTTACCGTCAGGAATTGTCTGACCCTCATCAACGGTTACTATGGGTTGTGCTTCCCCTACCGGATAATTAGGTATTGTAACCGCAGCTTTTATTTCTGCTTCGTTTGTAGCTACACCGTATTCCCTATCTATATCGGCAACTGTCGGCAGATAATCATCGGCCAAAACATTCTGAACCGTGACATTTGCCGATGTTGTCTGATTGTTCAATTTGGATGTTACGGTAATTATCTTATCTTTATTCTGCTTATCAATATTTAATGTGAAATCACCGTTTGCATCGGCAATAACCGACCAGGTCGTTCCCTCTATTGTTACCGAAATATTAGCTCCCTTGTCCGCTTTTCCCGTAATTCTTGTTTTATCCTCATGGGCCTGACGGTCGTTAATAGCGGTCATATTGTATGGAGCTTGAGGTTTTATTGTTACCGTTCTTTGTTTGGCAACAACATTACCTCCCGAATCAATAACTTTGTATTCCAGGTTGTATACCACAGGATTGCTAGTGTTAATACTGTCGGGTGTGACAGTAAATAAGGCGGTAAGATCTCCGTCTTCATCATCGGTTACCGTAATACCTTCTCTGAGGTTAAAAGGTGCACCGTATTCTATAATAACATTACCGAAATCATTAAACACCGGGGCATCATCTACATAGTAGAAAGTGAATACGTTACCTTCTGTCTTAATCTCTTTTTTAGTATTTTGTCCTGCTACGGGAGCAAACTTTCCTACCACTTGCAATTGATCGAAATCATGCTCTCCGAGAGGTAAACTGCCGGTAATATCATTTATTCCCGGTACAGCTATGTCGGTATTAGTCCCGTCTTCCAGTTGTCTGCGATATTTCACCGTATTCTCCCTTTGTATACTTAAAAGTTATAACATCCTTGGCATCATCGGTTGTCACAGCACCGTCACCGGCTCCTATCAAATCGCCTGTTGTAACTCCGAAGGAGTCCTGTGCAGTAATAACAGGTCCCGTTAAATCCATCTGTACCGTTTCATTGAAAACAGTATCCTTAAAAGTCAAGGCAGGATCAATACCTTGAATATAATATGTCGTAACACCATTCAACGTTCCGGCAGGTACAATGAAAGTTATCTTCTCGTCCAAATCGGGTGATTCATTACCGAAAACCGCTTGGAAAGTCCCGCCGTTCATATATCCCAATGTATACTTCGCACCGGCATAAGTACCTGCAGGTATCTTGGCAGTAACGACATTGTGAGTAATAACACCGTTTTCATTCTTGATGTGCGGCTCCTGTTTAAGATCGGTAATCTCCGGTAGGTTATCATAGGACTTAACATCACTAAAAGCACAGTTCGAATCGAGCGGAACATCGGTATTGTTAACAGTGAATAACGCATAAACCTTCTTGCCCGCCTTATCTGAAAAATCATATGTTAATGGAGTAATAATTAATTCATCATTTACTTCACTTATAGTAAAATTACCATCATTGGAAGTCCATGTCGTATCACCTTTACTGAACCATATAGGATTTTCAGTATACTCCGGAAGTTTTAAACAAAGATACTTCGCACCGTCCTTAGGACTGTCAATCCTAATCTCGGTATGGTTTGTCTGAATTCTGTGAATTAAAGGCAGTGCAAGGTCAACCTTAAAATTCCTTAATGTGAAATGATAATTCTCCGTTTCTTTAACGGTCTGAACAGCATCAGGCTGGTTGCTGTTTGTAACCGCCAAATAGGAATGTGTTTCGTTAGTTTGGTCCTTTAAGGTGATAGCCGTATATTTTGAAAGATTATCGCCCTTATTGAGCATTGTGATATACATTGAGGACCATGTTCTTTTGTTGTTGAAGTGATCAATAATTTCCTCTTCCGTATGAAAACCTTCCTGTTCCGGGCTTATAAACTCCGTCATAAGATAGGAATACTTCCGACCGTTGGCATCATGACCTTCCTGTGGCGCCCACTGCCAGTCTACTCCGTCTTCCGTAGTCCTGTAGAAACCTGGAATTATTTCATACTTTGTCGCATCCAAAGTCTTCCCTTCGGTTGTTCTCATAAGCACCATAGCCACTTGGCTGTTGCCGAAATGCGGAACATCATCGTGTTCGGGTTTCTGATTATGGAGAGGATCTTCTACCCATAGCTCATATTCCGCCTTTGCTCCCAGAGGATACCATAATTTCTTAGCAGTCATTTCTATCAAAGGCTTATACTGAGCATAAAGATTGAGAGTTGCAATGCCGTTATCGTTAGTCAAATCGGCTGCAACATTTTGCCATGGATTATCATGAACTACAGGATTTTGAGGCAGCTCATTCAACTGAAGTTGAAACTTCCCTCCGCTCAGCCTTATCTTACTTGCATTGGTATATAGCTGATGTACTAAAGTTCCGTCCGGGACTATCGCCTGCTCAGCCCAACCTACAAAATAGCAATCGGCTTTTTGAAAATCGTTATCATACAGTATATTACCCGGTTTTCCGAGATATGTTGTCAGTTCCGCGGTTTTGTCGCCCGTTATATCCGCAACGGGTACATATAGTATGTGGCTGACATTCATGTCGCCGCCGTTGTTGTTATGAAGCACTATTTTATATTGTTCTATAGTGTTTTTTTCCCAAACCGCGTAAACGGTTCTGCCCTGGTCTACGGGAGAGGTTGCAGTGAACTTATAGTTATCGGTACTTTCCCATTGTGCCACATCGGTAAGTGTGGGTAAATCGGCAAAGGTCGTTGCTCCCATGGAATCCACCTGCTTGGTGGACCAACCGAGGAAATTGTAACCGGCACGTGTCGGATTGGAACAGAAAGTTCTGTCTTCAGTATCCGCAGGGTCGGTAAGGGCCTTACCTTCATAATCGGCAAAATATTCATTCATACCCTCGGTAACCTTCAGAATATTGGGTCCCTCAAAACCGTTGGGGCTGTAACCGGGGTCATCGTAAGCCTTTTGATTTATGGGTACAATACGCACCACAGTGTTACCGGTTCCGTCATTTTTATCGAATGTCACTTTTGCCTGGGCTCTGTAGGTGGATGCTTTGGATCTCATAAAACCTATTGCGGAATTGGAAAAGGACAAAGCCATATCTTTTTTGATGATTACATCGGCAGGTATATCCAGAGTAAAAGGATAACCGTTATACGGCAATCCTTCAGCATTAAACGCTTGGTCAGTGTCGGAAGAATTGGCTTCTCTGAAAATCACTCCGTCCGATGCTTTTCTTACCGATACAAGAGCCAAAGGATATTTACTGTGTCCGGTAATAGACGCACTGTCCGTGAAAAACTCGTCAACATGAGGAGTGTTTGCACTGCGGTTAATGATGATACCCGTGCGCACATTGGAATGAGCCATATTATACATTTTATTCTCATTCTCCGCATGTTTTGTTAGGATATAATCCACTCTGTTCTCATCGTACATTCCGGTAACTACCGTCATTTTTACCTGATTGGGCGATGCAGTATCGAACACGGTTAAACTTGCGGTTTCTCCCGCACGGAGTGTCAGACCCGTTTCGGGTGTCAAAACATGGCCGCCATACATAATTTCCGAATAGAATGTTTGTGTATAACCTTCACCGTAGTCGTTAGGATCTACACCGCTCGTATTCATTTTGTTGGGAACTCTTGTTTTTAAATTTCCTATTAAACGCTCATAGTTGTTGTTCGGTCCGGATTTAAAAACTGAACGCGAAGTTTCGGGCAACTCAAATACAAGCTTTGCTCCTTTCGGAATGACGATGTTTTGGGTAGGAGTCAATCTGTACTCCGTCTGCGTATTTTCTGTAGGTCTGTCGGTTATGTAAGATGTGGAAATGCTCAAAGTCGAGTGATTGCCCTGTGCAAACAAGGCATCCATCTTATTCTTGTCCACGCTGTAAATAAAGCGTACAAAGTCCGACTGTTTTCTATATCCGTGGAAATACACGTTCTTAATATTATTCGTATGATTGGCAGGCACTGTTGCCTTATTCTGTATGTCGGTTTTAAACCCGTCAGGTACCATCATGTAAGAATAGGTGCCTACGGTTGGAGTTGTCGGTATATAGGAAAATTCATCGGCTTTTATTTGCGTAGATACGCTCCAATTAGTTCCGGGAACACCGTTCAAATCCGCCATTCTCATCTGCCCCACTACTCCGTCGGCATCGGGCAGTAAAGCATCATATATTCTGGAATCCATAACTTGACGTATTCCGATCCATGAGGATAAAAACAATCCGTTATTTGCATAATTGCGGTAGGTATAGTGATTGGGTGCTTGCTTATAGTAAACATGAAGTTTTCCCTGAGCGCTGTCATAAATAACCGATTGAGCTACCGTTCTCATCATGTCCGGCGGCAAATAAGGATTGGCAACCAGATTACTCATGGAAGCCGTGTGGAAAGGAGCTACTGTTTTTAAGGTCACATCGTCATTGTCGGCACTGGGATCATAATTGTTCAGCGTTTCAAAATAGTTTATGTAATCTCCCAAAACAATTCTTCCGCCTGCACCTTTCTGATTATAGACTTGATTACTGTTATTGGTATAACGCAATTCCAAAGCATAATCGTCATCCAACTGCTCTCTTGTAACCGTATCTTTCAATATTAAATAAAGTTTGGACTTCATATAGTCACTGTTGGCCGGTTTCTTCGGATATACCTCATCAATAGTAAACTTATAAACATTTTCCGTCCCCGTGTTGTCTCCCTGGTTAAAGGAAACGGTTGCCGGATCTTTCGGATAATACATTTGAAAGAAACTGTCATCTACATCCACTTTGTCTATGAGATTGGGATCTATGAAAATATGTGCAAAGTCCCAGTTTTCACTAAAAAGCCTGGACGCTGAAATCTCTTTATTCCCTGATGCCGGAAACATGCTTAACTCAAATTCCAACACAATCCTATCCTGCTCATCATAATAGTAATGGTGGTAGGAAAAACCTGCTGTACCGATTCCGGTATATGACGTTGACTGAATAGCGGGATCTAAAGGCCATTCGTTTAAAACCTCTTCTGTTGTCATCCAGGAAAAATTCGTA
>JAKJBR010000059.1:0-5283 GCA_022706885.1 Bacillota bacterium | reverse complement strand
GCTGTTTACATATACCTTAAGTTTGAGACACGATATTCCGTCAAGTAGTAGGATTATAAAAACCTTTTTATTCTGACATCAGCCGGTGAGACATCGGGTATTTTATCTATAATCTGAAAATCGTAGCACCAGGCACAGGTTATACAGTGAAGGTCTTTTAAAAAGGCGTCATAATATCCTCTGCCGTACCCTACTCTGTTACCTGAAATATCAAAAGCTACACCGGGAACAAATATGACATCCAAAAGATCGGGAGATACAATCTGAATTTGTTCGGGTATATTGATACCGAAAGTATCTTTTTCATAAACCGTATTTTTCTCAATCAATACGGGAACCAGTTTATTTTTCTTATCAATATAAGGAACCGATACCTGTTTACCGGTATTTAAAAGATAATCAATAAGCAAATATGTGTCTGTCTCATTTTTTATGGGTATATATACCATATAGCTTTCAAATGTTGTTAAATCGGATAAGAGAAATTTATCAAAAAGATTCTTTGAGTAAAGCCGTACCTGTTCCGGTGACATAGCCTCTCTTTTCCCGGTCATATATTTCCTTAGGGATTGTTTGTCTGTAAAAGTTAAGTTCTGCAATTTATGTTCTCAAACCTCAAAAAACATGTTGTCCACATACTCCTCGGTAAACTCGTTATCCTGACTGAGTTCTATGTATTGTGTCATTTTACGTATGGAATCTATTGTGTCGATATTTGCCTTATCCAGAAGAAGCATGGATGTACCGGCTAAAGATGTGTTACCCGCAGGTATTACTTTATCTTTAAGTTCGGCAGGAATAAGACCTATTCCCGTGGAACTTTCCACATTCATAACGGTTCCGAAACCTCCGGCCAGATATAATTTATCTATTTCTGAATATTTATATCCTGATCTTCTTATGAGTATTTTCAATCCCGCAGCGATGGCGGCCTTTGCATTCTGCACTTCCCTGATATCTTTTTGTGTCAGTATTACATTGTCGGTAATCTTGAATTCCTCTGACTCCATATAGCCCGAGTCCTCGATTATACCGTTTTTAAGCATGGAATATACGGCGTCAATTAGTCCCGAACCGCATATGCCGATAGGCTTTTTATTACCTATCGTAGTGAATTTGTTTGCATCATCATAGCTTACGGTATTGATTGCACCCTCAATCCCGGCAACACCGCAGGAAATATTGGCTCCTTCAAATGCCGGACCTGCAGCCGTGGCACAGCTGAATATTCCATCCTTTGAACCTAATACAATCTCACCGTTTGTGCCTATATCCAGTAATATACACGGTTTATCAGCTTTATGTATACCTGTTGCCAGTATGCCTGTCAGAATATCCGCACCCACATAACTTGCAATACTTGCACAAACAACAATCTTTCCCTTTTTATTTATCTTTACATCCCACTTGAGTTCGGGAGCATCGGTATCGAATATATGAGTATCCAGAGTAACGGGTGTAAACGGTGCCACTCCGATACCGGTCGGATCCAATCCCATGAAAATATGTTGCATGGTGGTATTGCCGGAAACCGCTACAACATAAATATCTTTACAGTTTATTGCGGACTGCTTACACAATCTTAAAATCATACGGTTGACCTGAGTAAGAACGGTATCCTGCATAAGCAAAAGATTCTCTTTTGACGAAGCGAACTGAATACGCGATATTACATCCGCACCGAATCTTCCCTGTCTGTTTACGTCCGAAGTAACGGATAATCTCTTGGCGGTCTTGAGGTCGTATAAAGAAGCGGCCAATGTTGTGGTACCGATGTCTACGGCAACACCGTATCCCCTATCGGTTATGGAATTGACGGTAATATTATCATGTGACAGTCTGTCTTCGGTCATGATGGATTGTAATGATTCGGTTTCTCTCAAATCTACCACCTGTCCGTCGGAAAGCGCAACAAAACATGCTAAACGTATATTATCGGATATCTCTTCTTTTGTTAAAAAACGCCTTTCTTCCTCGGATATACCCGTATTATCATTAAGAAGCCTTATTTTGCACTTCCCGCATCTCTTCCCTCCTCCGCAGGGAGCGGAAAAGTCAATTTCCGGAATGCTTTTTATAAGCGAGTATATGTTCGGATGTTTAAGATTCCGAGTATCGAATTCGTATGATTTGTTATCGGTTAGTATTTTTACGGTCATAAGTATCTCCTGTGGTAATGATAATTAATCCTCTGCCCTCTATTATACATGCATACGGGAAATATGACAGGTAATTTATTGTATAAATCCGACATAATGATATAATTATGGAGAAGAAATATTCAAGGAGTTTTTAAATGAGTCACAATGAAGTAAGAACAAGATATGCACCGTCACCCACCGGATTTGTCCATATAGGTAATTTACGCTCGGCTCTTTACGAGTACCTGATAGCCAAGGTAAAAAACGGAAAATTCATACTCAGAATAGAAGACACCGACCAGAAGAGATATGTCGAAGGTGCCGTGGATGTAATATACGATACTCTTAAGATTGTAGGTATAAAACATGATGAAGGTCCCGACATCGGAGGAGAATACGGTCCTTATGTTCAATCGGAAAGAAAGCATCTTTATCTTCCCTATGCAAAACAGCTTATTGAAAAAGGAAAAGCCTATTACTGCTTCTGCTCCGAAGAGAGACTGGATGAATTAAGAAAAAAAGCGGAAAAGGCTAAAGTGCAGAATAAATATGACAGACATTGTCTTAACCTTTCAAAAGAGGAAATTCAAAGAAGACTGAAAGCAGAAGAGCCGTATGTCATACGGCAGTTAATGCCCGATACAGGTGAAACCACATACAACGATGCGGTATACGGGGATATTACTTTTAACAATGATGTACTGGAAGATCAGATACTTATCAAATCCGACGGCTTCCCCACATATAATTTCGCTAATGTAATAGATGATCATCTGATGAAGATATCGCATGTGGTAAGGGGCAGTGAATATATTACGTCAACCCCGAAGTATGTGCTTCTGTATGAGGCTTTCGGATGGGAACCTCCCATTTTCGTGCATCTTCCCCTGGTGGAAAAACTGGGCGGCGGAAAGCTGTCCAAGCGAAGCGGAGATGCATACTTTTCCGACCTTATAAAAGCGGGATATCTGCCCGAAGCGGTTGTCAACTTTATTGTACTTTTGGGCTGGAGCAGCGGGACGGAACAGGAATTCTACACATTATCGGAACTGGAAAAGGTATTTGATATAAAAGGCATAAGCAAATCTTCCTCGGTGTACGATACCGATAAATTAAAATGGATGAACGGTGAATATATAAGAAGAAAGACTCCTGAAGAATTTGTAGAAATAGCTTCACCGTGGATAGATAAAGCATTGCCCGATACTTTCGACAGAACCAAAATTTGTTCCATGATTCATAAGCGTGTGGAAGTTCTGAATGAGATTCCCGATATGGTTAAGTTTTTGAAGAAAGCAAAACCTATTGATATAAGTCTTTACAACAATGAAAAAAGTAAATGCGATATAAATCAAGCAAAAAGGATTCTTCCGATAATAAAGGACAAAATCCATAAAATGGACACTTTCAATCATGAGTCAGTTTATTTAATGTTTACCTCCACAGCACAGGAGTTGGGTGTTAAAAATGGACTGGTGATGTGGCCTGCAAGAATTGCTTTAAGCGGTCAGCTTGTAACCGCAGGCGGGGCCGTGGAAATAGCCGATGTGCTGGGTAAACAGGAAACGCTTAAAAGAATAGATAAAGCAATTAAGCAATTGGAGAAGACAGATGCTTAAATATGAGGATCTTCCCGATTATAGCAGAGATTTTTTATCATATCTTGAAACAATACAAAACAGGTCACCGCAGACTGTAAATGAATATTATTACGATATCAGAATGTTTCTTCGGTTTGTTAAAATACTGAAATTCAATGCAAAAGAAGAATTTGACGAGATTACCGTTAAAGACATGGATGTAAGAGTTTTAGAAAAACTCACACTATCGGACTTTTATGCGTATATGACTTTTCTTTCAAGAAACAGAGGTGCTTCCTCTAAAACCCGAGCAAGAAAAGTAGCTTCACTCAAATCCTTTTATAAATACCTTTTTTCCAAGGTAAAACTTATAAACAACAATCCCGCATTGGAACTGGAAACCCCGAAACATAAAAAGGGTCTTCCCCGCTATCTCAACTTGGAAGAAAGCACCAAGCTTTTAGACAATGTGGAAAGCCGTCATGAGAAAAGAGACTTTGCCATGTTAACTCTTTTGCTTAACTGCGGTATAAGAATATCGGAACTTGTAGGGATAAATATAACCGATTACAGGGATGATACAATTAAAATATCCGGTAAAGGAAATAAAGAAAGAACTATATATCTCAACGACGCTTGCAGAAATGCCATAAATGAGTATATGGCCGTACGTCCCAATGATAAAGCCGTTGACAAGAATGCAATGTTTTTAAGCGAACGTTATACGAGAATAAGCAGAAAAACCGTTCATGTAATAGTTAAAAAACAAC
The DNA here is from genome assembly GCA_022706885.1 of Bacillota bacterium. Lineage (GTDB taxonomy): Bacteria > Bacillota > Clostridia > DUPQ01 > DUPQ01 > DUPQ01. The sequence goes on along the minus strand of JAKJBR010000059.1, from coordinate 792 downwards.
TGTCCAATGCCGGTATAGATACTACCAAATATTCGGCACACAAACTGAGACACACCGCAGCCACTCTGATGTATAAGCACGGTGATGTGGATATAAGGGCTCTGCAGCGTATATTGGGTCATGAAAGTATAGCGACAACGGAGATTTATACCCATCTTGACGATGAGCAGTTAAGAAGTGCCACAAAGAAGAATCCTCTGGCGGATTACAAAAAGGAAAAATAACAGGGTTTTGAACCTTAGTGTGAAGATTAACGTTTAATTTGTATGGTATAGCGGTGGAGTATTGAATTTTACACTACTTTACAACATAAGGATATTAATGTAAAATACATACCGTTGTAACTGGACAAGGAGGCAACATGATACCAAAAAGATTTCTTTCAACATTCGCAACTGCGATGTTTATTATATTAGTAATAGCGGGTATGATTTCCGTCATTCTTATCAATGTAAAACAACAGAGAGTGGATGCCGTTGTGGACAATAGTAACACGACATCAATTACCGATAACACAGTCAAAGAAAATCCCGACTGGCTGGACAGATATATTGAAACTAAACAGCAGCCTTTCAATATTTTACTTTTTGTTACCGATGTAAAAGGATATGATACCGATGCCATAATACTGTTCAACATAGATTCCGAGAACGGAAAAGTATCCGCAATGAGCATACCGAGAGATACTCTTGTAAAAAATCAGCAGAAAGCCCTATCGGTTTATACCACTTCCACAAATGAAATTTTAAAAGATGAAAAAGTAATAGATATTTTTGAAAGTTTACTGGCCAC
>JAKJBR010000058.1:0-5318 GCA_022706885.1 Bacillota bacterium | reverse complement strand
GAGAGATACCGTTATCCGAATCCATGGATAAACTTACCGTGCAGGTTGCTTTAGTACTTATTGCCTATGCTCTTGCATATCTCTTTATGTGGGGAATAAATAAAATTATAGAAACCGGTACATTCGGCACTTTCGGTACAAATACATTGCAACCTCTTATATGGGGATTCAACTTCCTTATATCCACGGTATTTGCAGTACTTGTTAAAACTTTCCTCAGATTTCTTAAAAAGAAAAACATAATGAAGAGGGAATACACATCCAATTTCATGCAGAACAGAATATCGGGGTTTATGTTCGATATAATGGTGGTGGCTTCTATAGCCGCAATAAAGCTTTCCGCTTTCCAGCACCGTTCATTCATAATACCCATCATCGCATTATCCGTCGCAGGGTGTGTGTTTACATATATTCAGTGTGATTTCATAGCTAAAAGACTGTTTAAAGGTTATGAACATGAGTCTTTCCTTGTTTTGTACGGAATGCTTACCGGAACGGCAAGTACCGGAATAATCCTTCTCAGGGAGATTGATCCTCAATTCAAGACTCCTGCCGCCACCAATCTCGTGTATCAGCAGTTGTATGCTATTTTATTCGGTTTTCCCGTGCTTCTGCTGCTAGGATTCGCTCCACAGAGCAATACTAACTTATGGATAACATTTATAGTCCTTATTGTATTGCTGGCAGGATATACGGTACTGCTTTTCAGAGACAGCATTTTTAAAAAGAAGAAAAAGACTGCTTAGTAAACTTGAGCAGTGAAGATGAATAAGCGGGGAATAAAAAACAGTACTGTTAAAATGCGCTCTTGATGGTATATAATAAGGGACAGGTGTTTTAAAAATAATTTGATATCGAAGGAGAGGGGTATGGAGAACGATAAGATATTCAATCGAAACAAGTGGTTTTACTCTATAGGCGGCATCGGGCGTGATATGGCATATCAGCTTTTCTCAGCGTATCTGCTGACTTATGTTATGTTTACAAAGACAATGACCAATGCCCAGTTTGCCGCAATATCGATTATTATGGTAATATGCCGTATATTCGATGCTTTAAATGATCCGGTCATGGGAGGTATTGTGGAGAATACCAGAATGAAATGGGGAAAATTCAAGCCGTGGATTGTAATAGGAGCATTGACAAATGCCGTAGTCATGGTGATATATTTTTCCTCTCCGTTGGAAGGTTGGCCTTTTGTTATTTTCTTCGGATGCATGTATCTGTTATTCGATATTACATTTACCATGAACGACATAGGATACTGGGCAATGCTTCCGTCTTTAGCAAAAGATCAGACACAAAGAGCTACATTGACGTCGCTGGCAAACCTATTTGCATTTGTCGGAGCAATTATTGCTTTTGCAACAATACCCATTCTGACAAACGGCCCCAATGCAATAGGAGGCAACTCCATTACGGGATATATGTGGGTATCAATCATTATTGCGATACTTTTTGTGGCCTTCCAGCTGTTGACGGCAATCTTCGTTCAAGAGGCACCGGTCTCCTATCGCAGTGATGACGAGAAAATAGGGCTTAAAGCAATGTTTCAGGTGGTTTTCAAAAATGACCAGTTGCTGTGGACTTCGCTTGTAATGTTGCTGTACAATCTCGGGTCTTCACTTATTAATGTTTTCGGTATCATTTATGTCTATATGTATTTCGGTTATGACGGAATTAATATAACATTGTTTGTGGGAGCTTATGCTTTGGGAAATCTGATGATAAACATAGTATATCCGCAGTTGGTTAAGGTCATGACAAGAAGACAGATAGCAACTATGGGACTTGTGGGAGTTGTTATCGGCTACGGATTCTTCTTTATAGTGGGTGTGTTGATTCCCATGAATTATCTGCTTTTGTGCGTAGCAGGATTTGTTTTGTCATTCGGTCAGGCAATGATATATATGGTAACAACCATAAATCTTACCAACTGTATTGAATACAATGAGTATAAGACAGGTAACCGTGATGAAGCCATCATATTCTCCATACGTCCTTTTATGGCTAAAATGAGTTCTGCACTCCAGCAGGGTATTGTCGGTACCGCATACCTGGCGCTGGGCATAACGGCTATTACCAACGGTATATCGGAAGCTGAGAGATTGAGCAATATGGGCGTTATCAGTACTGAAGAGAAGAGCACGATGATAGAACAGGCATTGGCGCTCGGAACCGATTCCATGAAGATGAATTTCAGAGTATTCATTGTGGTGGTTCCGATAATATTGATTTCGCTTGCATATCTGGTAATGATGAAAAAGAATAAAATTGACGAAAATGTATATAACCGGATGTTGTTGGAGATAAGCCAAAGGAAACAGGCTGAATAGACTTAAGAACATATATTTCAAAACAGCTTCCGCAATGGAGGCTGTTTTTGTTGACATCGGATAAATATGTAAAATGTAGATAAATAAGTAAAAATGAAAGTAAAAACATGTTAATACTGCAATTATCATATTGCAATTATGCAAAAATGATTGTATAATGCGGAATAATTTATGCTGATTAGCGTATTAATGAAAGGAATAGAAATAAATTATGCAAAAAGACGCAAATCCGGTACTTCAGTTCTCCGACAAGAGCAACCTTTTGGAACAGTCCGCATATAAGTATCAGTTGCAGGACAGGGAAACACCTAATTTATACAGATATCTTTATGATTATAAAACGGTACCTAAAGTACCTTTTAATCACAGAAGCGTACCCATGAATATGCCCAAGGAAATATGGATAACCGATACCACATTCAGAGACGGGCAGCAGTCCACTTCACCGTTCAGTGTGGAGCAGATTGTGCATCTTTTTAAGTTAATGCATAAGTTGGGAGGACCTAAGGGTCTTATAAGGCAAAGCGAGTTCTTCGTTTACACGGAAAAAGATCGTAAGGCGGTAGAAGAATGTATGAGTCTCGGGTATAAGTTTCCGGAAGTAACAAGCTGGATAAGAGCCAATGAAAAGGATTTTGACATTGTAAAAAGTCTCGGTTTAAAAGAAACCGGAATATTGGTGTCCTGCTCCGATTACCATATATATAACAAGATGGGGCTTACCAGAAAACAGGCGATGGATAAGTATCTGGGTATTGTAAAGAGTGTTCTGGATAAAGGAATTAAGCCCAGATGCCATTTTGAAGACATCACAAGGGCGGACTTTTACGGGTTTGTCGTGCCTTTGGCATATGAGCTGACAAAGTTGTCGGAAGAAACCAAAATACCCATAAAGATAAGAGCATGTGATACCATGGGATTCGGTGTGAGTTATCCGGGTGCTGCATTACCGAGAAGCGTGCAGGGGATAATATACGGAATTTATCACTATGGCGGAGTTAAGAGCGAACTTATAGAGTGGCACGGTCATAATGATTTCTATAAAGTAGTAACCAATGCATCAACAGCATGGTTGTACGGAGCATCCGGTGTGAACTGTTCATTGTTGGGGATTGGAGAAAGAACCGGTAACTGTCCTTTAGAAGCTATGGTAATAGAGTATGCTTCATTGAAAGGAACGACCGACGGGATGAGCATTCCCGTTATTACCGAGATTGCCGAATACTTTGAAGAAGAAATAGGTTATGAAATACCGCCGAGAACTCCTTTTGTAGGCAGAAATTTCAATGTTACCAGAGCGGGAATACATGCGGACGGTATGCTTAAGGATGTGGAGATATACAGCATATTCGATACCGAAGCGCTGCTTAACAGACCGGCTTCGGTAGCCGTGGATTCTCACAGCGGATTGGCGGGAGTCGCTCATTGGATCAACTCATATTTCAGGATAAAAGATAAAGAAATAGCCGTAAAAAAGACCGATCCCGTTGTTGCCAAGGTAAAGGAACTTGTGGATAAGGAATATGCAGACGGCAGGAATACCGTTATGGGTGACGGCGAGTTGGAGAATATATTAAAGTCCGTTGACTATGATGAGTATGAGAAGTTAAGTCGCAAGTATGCAAGGAAGAGAAAATAACGATGTAGCTGCCGTATAATCCTGAATGCTGTGGCAATGTTATTTAGAAAAAATGTATTAGTTGTGGACATTTATCCCGTTTTTTATTATTCTACTTACAGTGACATAATAACGGGCGATGGTTCCTGCTATATTATGTCAAAGAGAGGTATTTATGATTAAGAGAGTTGTTGTCGCATTGGGCGGTAATGCAATTTTAACTAAGGATCCTACAGCGGAAGGTCAGATTCAGGCACTTCGTGAAACATCGGAGAAACTGGTCGATTTAATCAGGCATGACTATGAAATTATCATCACTCATGGCAACGGTCCGCAAGTGGGGAATTTACTTTTACAGCAAGAGGCTGCACACTCAAAATCCAATCCTGCCATGCCGGTAGATACCGCTGTCGCCATGACACAGGGAAGCATAGGTTATTGGTTGCAGAACACATTGGACGAAGCAATTTGTAAAAGCGGTATGGAGAAGTCGGTTGCCACCATATTAACACAGGTAGTTGTAGCCGAGGATGATCCGGCTTTCAGTAATCCGACAAAACCGATCGGACCGTTTTTCTCAAAAGAGCAAGCGGAAAAAAGAGCTGAAGAATCGGGTGATACTTATATGGAAGATGCAGGTCGGGGTTATCGTAAGGTTGTTCCTTCGCCCAAGCCGGTTTCCGTTATTGAAGCCGATACAATCAGAACACTTGTAGAGAACGGAGTCATCACAATTTCCGCAGGAGGCGGCGGCATTCCCGTTGTCAAACGCGGCACAAAATATGTAGGTGTGGAAGCGGTTATTGATAAAGACTTTGCAGCTGCAAAACTTGCAGAGATTGTAAAAGCTGATTATCTGGTAATATTAACCGGTGTGGAAAATGCTTACATAAACTTTAATAAACCTGATCAGAAAAAACTGGAACATGTTACCGTTGCCGAAATGAAACAGTATATTGCGGAGAAGCAATTTGCCGCAGGCAGTATGTTGCCGAAAATCCAAGCTGCTATTTCCTTTGTCGAAAGCGTAGAAGACGGTAAAGCATTCATTACTTCCTTGGATAACGTCAATGCCATTGCAGGTAGCGGCTCTGCCACAGTCATTACAAAAGACATATAGCATCAGGGTACCGAATAAAAATGCGCCAAAAGTCCGGTCGGCTATTGTAATATTTAAAAAGTAAAAATTAAAATACAGTGTGAATCTGCAATCTTGCGGTATTGCCTGTGGAATATTTGGTAGATTGCATAACTAAGTTCCGTTCTTACATAACCCAAAAAAGCGAATTACCGATAAAGTGTTAAAAAAGACATAAAATCGTTGAAATATTTCAATTTGAATGATATTCTATGGCTGTCAAGCA
>JAKJBR010000057.1:0-5432 GCA_022706885.1 Bacillota bacterium | reverse complement strand
CAGACATTTTAAAGGAAATATCATCATTCTCCTTTTGAGCCTTCTTTATCGGTAAATAATCCCGCACCATAAAATTCAATTCTTTTGATGTTATGCAGGCCGGTCTCTCTTTATCAATGAGCAGCGAGCACTTTGAAACTACGGGTAAAAAATCTCTCACTCTCTCTTTGCCGGTTTCCCAAAGTTTTTTAAGCACCTCACGCGATTGTCCCTGAAACAGTATACGGGAATCTTCCATATATACAACCCTGTTTGCCAACGATATTACATCGTCGGGTCTGTGTTCGGTCATAACTATGGTAATACCGATCTCTTCATTCAATCTACGCAAAATATCGGTAAACTCCAGAGCGGAGATGGGATCCAGCTGACTTATGGGTTCATCAAGAAGCAATATTTCCGGATGCACCATTAACTGTGAGCAAAGAGATACTATCTGCTTCTGCCCGCCGGATAATGTGTCGGGATGCCTGTGCAAAATATCTTCTATACCGAAATAGCTTACCGTTTCACTCATTCGCTTCTTCTGAGTATAGGCATCATAGCCTAGGTTCTCCATCGTCAATGCCAGATCGCTTAACACCGTTGTGGTGACCAGTTGAGTTTCGGGATTGGAAAACACTATGGAGATTTTACTGCTGTCGGTCGCGCTTTCCACTTTACCTGTGGAAATTCCGTAAGGAACGGCTTCTTTTTTCAGACTTCGAAGCAGAGTGGTCTTTCCGCAACCGGAAGGCCCCATGATAAGAAGTATTTCGCCTTCATATATATCCAGGTTAATATCGGTAAGAGCTACCTTATTAACCGTCTTACCCATGGCATAGTTTTCATATGTGAATCCCATATTTTTAATGCTTATCAGCGCTTTTGAAGCCATAACTTAATAAATCCTCTCTTTACATATGCAATACCTTCTGTTATGAAAGGCAGATAAATAACCGATATCATGGTAATAAACAGTACAATGCCGAAATCCTTAATATTAACGGAATCGGTAACGGGATAATAGGTAAATCCTGTATGCCCCGAAATTGCCGCTATGAACACAAATAAAGTAAAAAGAACAAATACCGACGACAGAAAAATATCTCTTAAAGTACAGCGGTATTTTGCATAATGCACTTTATTATGCGTGCCGTAGTTTTTGACTTTTAGACTCAACGCCGTTTCCATACCCTCTTCCAAATTCCAGGCGGTCAGAGCTTTTAAGTATATACCGTATGTTTTAATCTTTTGTATAAAAGTCATATGCTCCCTGTCGGAGTTTACCGACCGGATCGCGGCAAGGTCGGATGCTCTCTTTCTGAATAAAGGAATATACCGCAAAGCCATATCAAAAACAAAAGACAGTTTAGGCAGTATACCGGAAAAAAGGTACAAAAACTTAGGGCTGTCCAGTAATACATTAAAGGATATAAATGCGGCCATTACCGACATGAGCATAAGCATGTTGTACACTCCGTATATCAATGCTTCTTTTGTTACCGGATTTTTGAAAAGAAAGAATAAGACTGTACTGCCCCTGTGGACAAGCAACGCGTTAAGAACAAGAACCGCAACGCCTATCAGAGCTATCCATTTCATTGACTTAAAGAAGCTATCCGCTCCGGCATAGTAAATCGCCATAAGACAACACGCTATAAAAAGAAACAGGATGAAGACGGGATTTCTGAATATAAATATGCAGGAAAATAAAGCCGTATAGTACATCAACAGTGTAAACGGATGAGATATACCGAACGGACTTGTCATTCTATTATGTATTCCCACCTTATTTTATCCCCTTCTTTTATTTCATATAAACCGCAGCCTATAGTTGCCGATACGTCATTCACATAATACACCCAACCGCTGGCAGGTCCTAAATCAAATTCATATAAATCGGCAATCCCTTCAATATAACGGGTAACTACCGTTCCTCTGGAGGACATCAGAATCCCGTTATCTTTACATGCCGCAAAGGTAATATCAAATACCGTCGTGCCTTCTTTCAGACTTACCGCATATTCCGACAAGATTATTCCTTTATCCGCTTTGGTTGCATCTATGGTCACGTATACATACCCTTCCGAAACATCGGTATCCTTTGTGCAACCGGTTATTAAGACAAATATTAAGCATAATAAAAAAATAATATATACCGCACGTTTCATTAATCAAAACCTCCGTAAAAAATCCTCACTATCAATGATATAGCTGCTTCTCTTGTTATAAAACCGTCATCATACACTACATCCGTTCCGGACATCCTGTTAATACTTTCGGTCAGTTCAAAAACCGTTATATATGAGTCGGGCTCAAAACATACTTCATCCGCCCCGAACATTATTCCGTTAAGATAGCACGCAATAACATATTTTGAATACCAACTCTCCTTCCCGATATCCTTAAATCTGGGAATGAAAACATTGATACCCAACTGTGCAACATTGTACAGAATGGCACATGCCTCAGCCCGGGTAAGATTATCTAAAGGTCGCAAATTGCTTCCGTCACCTACAACCAGTTTTTCAGTATATGCTGTCAAAACATCGCTATAATACCGCTTTGAAATTCTTTCCTCATCGGAAAATCCCGTCTTCTTTGCAACATCCGGATCTGTCGGTTCATGGATAATTTCCGGCGGTACTGTTGAAGATGCAGTCGGTGAAGGTGATGGGGTCGGATTCGGTACAATAGTCTTTTCTTTCTTTGCATACACATAACCGGTTTTAATCGCACTTAAGGCTAAATAAGCCTGTTCGGTTGCCATGTCGTTGGCCTCCTGTGAAATACTATGCCTGAAACGAAAATCTTTTGTCATATATTTTTCAATCAAAGTATCATACAGTGTCTTGTTGTTACGAACAAATCTGCTATCGTTCAAGGAAATGCCGGCGGTACTTAATGCAATAATAATCTGAGAAAGAATTTCCGAACTGTCGGAGTTCTGATAATACATAAATCCGTCATTGTCCAGTTTACCGCTCAAATAGGATAAAGCCTTATCCATGGCTTCTTTTGCCTGCTTATTGTCTGGATAATATGCCAGTGCGGACACAGCCATTGCAGTTAAATCATTATCCGAACCCCACCCTTTTACCAACGGAAAACCTCCATCTTCATTTTGATATTCCAAAAGCAGAGGAAGCAGATTATCTTTTGTCCATATCGCATTACTTTCCGATTGTATGTCGTTCAATGCGAAAATGGTGAAAATAACGCCGTTTATTCCCGATTTATCTATGTTCTTGAATGACTGAAGCAGTGAAACAAGGTTATATCCGTGAAAATCCTTGGGATTCTTTCCGCCCTGCTTTAAAAGGATTATTATCTTGGCATACTCCAAAGATGTCCTGTAGACTCCGTTTCTGCTCACAATATCTTCTTTTAATGTCGCATAATATGAGTCCGGTATTCTATAACCGTTCAGTGAAAGTCCGAGAGCTTCCCATACGGAAAGAGCCGTTTTTTCAAGGTATAACTGTGATATTTTTACATACACATCTTCTGAAGCACTTACACTGACAGTGCTCAGCAAAATGCATACAGCCAATATCACAGTCAGAGCCTTTCTCATTTATCTGCCTGTAGCCTCCATATAGCTTATTATCAGGTAGGCAGCTTCTTCTCGCGTTAAACCTTCAGCAAATACCGCTTTCTGTGCATCACTCAAAGCGGCATCCGATGCAAATGCCGTATTCAAAGCATATAGCGCAATATCCGATGAAACAGCGGCATCGGGATAAAGGAATCCTTTATCATGCTTTGCCAGACCGTATCTGAATACCGCTTGAGCAAAACTTCCGAACCAGTTGCCTGCAACGACATCGGTATATCTCTTCCTGTATTTACCCGGTACGTCCAGTTTGGATGCACGTACGAGCATTGTAAGGAATTCCGCTTTGGTAATTTCATCGGCAGGTCTCAGATTATTATCCTGATCCCCGTTCATGATATATTTACCTACCGCCTTTTCCATGTATGTTAAGTACTTATCGGTTACTTCCTTGTAATCGTTGTATTGCTCCAAAGATATATCGCTGTCATTTGTTACTTCAACGGTCACCGATGCTCTGGAAATATTGTCTTCCTTGGGCAATACGGATATTTCATAAATGTCTTTTTTGTTAAACTTAAGATTTACATATCCGTCGTTATCGGTTACATATCCCGCTTTACGTCCGTTTACCGTTATCTCACAGTTTGCATAAGGATGAACCGATGTTTCCCATGTGACAAAATCCAGTACATGGCGATACAATCTCACTCGTATATTCTCACCGCCTTGGACTTTTATGCTTGTCATATCAAAGTAAGAATAGGTATCGGTTGCCCAATCGTTCAAAAGATAAATATCCAGAACATCTCCGTCAGTCAGCGGCTGTTCATTTACCGCAAACCAGGATGTTTGGTTATTTACCGTATACATCCATGCGGAATTGCCCGAGGCTTCCACTCCCGCCAATGCGGATATAAAAGAACCCTTGTTGTAATTAGCAATTTTAGGATCGGCTGCATCAAAACCGTTACTGTTGAGTGCCGCAATTATGGCATGTAAAGCGGAAAACTCACACTCCGATGATGCATCGTATTTTGCAAGATCAAACCCTTTAGGCTCCACACACGCTCTGTAGGTCCTATCGGTTGTATATATGTTTACAGCCACACCTTTACCCTGCACATCTATGTATGCATAGGAGCGGGAGATGGTGTTTATACCGTCAACATATTTCTCGGCGGATATTACATGTGTACCTTTATCTTTGAATGTAAGGTAGGCATTGCCGAATTCATCCGTTACCGCATCGGTCTTCTTTCCGTCCACCGTTATAACCGCTCCTGCAAGATTCTCATTAGAAGCAGCCCATGTAACGGGGTCGGTTACCTGATGCTTAAGGTTGAGCTTTACTGTGGTAAATGCGTCAACTTCATACTCGTCCGCTACACCGAATGTGGAATAGGAGCAGTTCATCCAGTCTTTGATATAGTAGAGAACTACATAATCATCTTTTTCCAGCTTCTGGTCCTTTACGGAATTCCATGACGATTCATCGTTCAGAACATACATCCAACCGGCATTTCCTTCGGCTTTAAGCCCCAGTACCGAAGAAATGTAGGAACCGCCGTTTGCTTCCAAGACCTTTGCTTTGGACGGGTCATGTCCTTTTTCCTTCAAAGCATATATTACCGCATGAAGCACAGTATAATCTGAAGGCTCTTCGGTAACTCCGTAGGACTTCAGGTCAAACCTGTTCAAAGGCACCGCTGTCTTTTCCACTAAAGTGCCTTCATATCCTTCTATGCGTATGTATGCATATTCCGCCTGTGCAGCGAATACTGCAGGTGTCATTGCAATAAGTAATGCCGTTATTACTATCATGCAGATCATCTTTGTACTTCTTCTCATAATTTCAATCCTCCGTTAAAATTAAAAAATCCTCTTCTTGCAG
>JAKJBR010000056.1:0-5504 GCA_022706885.1 Bacillota bacterium | reverse complement strand
AACTCTCTTTGCCAATTTAGAGCAACACTGTGATGTTAAAGATTATGTCATTGAAACGGTTGCCGCTCTCAGAGCACGGGGAATCAGGATAGGTTCCACTACCGGCTACACCTCCGAGATGATGAATCTTATTTTGCCAAAAGTGGAAAATCAGGGATATTCACCCGATTATTGGATTAGTGCCGACATGACCGTTAAGGGCAGACCTTATCCGTACATGATCTGGAACAATCTCATGCACTTCGGTATTTCGGATACGCATGAAGCGGTAAAAGTCGGAGATACAACTTCTGATATAGCGGAGGGAAAAAATGCAAATTGTTGGACAGTGGGCATTATCATGGGTTCGTCCGAGTTGGGTCTTACCCGCAGAGAGGTTTCAGCCTTGTCAAAAAATGAGTTGGAAGAGAAAAAAGCGGCAGTTCGCAAAGCTTACTACAAAGCCGGAGCGGACTATATAATCGATGATATGAATGAACTTTTGGACGTTATAACCGACATAAACCGAAGGCTCAACCAAAATGCAGCACGGAAGTTATTGACACCGGGACCGCTGACTACCAGGTATTCGGTTAAGCATGCCATGCTCACAGATCATTGTACTTGGGACGATGAGTATAAGGCTATTACAACTTCGGTAATAAAGGATATTACACATATTTCAGCCAACGATGATTATACCACTGTTCTTTTGCAAGGCAGCGGCACATATGCGGTAGAAGCAATGATTGATACACTCTGCCGAAAAGACAAGAAAATATTATTTTTAGTAAACGGCGAATACGGGAAACGAATGTTAACCATCGCTGACAAATTGGGTAAAGATTATACATATTTGAGCTTTGATATGACCCAACCTGTAAATGTTAAAGCTGTTGAAAAAGAATTACAGAAGCACAAACAAGACATTTCCGCAGTCGCATTCGTTCATTGCGAAACCACAACCGGCATTATAAATCCTGTTGAAGAATTAACAAAACTTTGCAAATCATACGGTAAAAAAGTTCTTGTGGATGCCATGTCCAGTTTCGGAGCTTACGATATTGATATGCCGAGTCTGGATATTGATGCATTGGCCTCAAGTGCAAATAAATGTTTGGAAGGATTGCCGGGGCTGGCATTTGTAGTAGTAAAGAGGACACTGTTAGAGACAAGTTCAGGCAACTCCTCGTCACACAGTCTTGATTTATTTGATCAATATAAGTGTTTCTGCGAAGCAAACGGCAAGTTCCGTTTCACCTCCCCTACCAACATACTGCTTGCTTTGAGACAGGCTATCGATGATTATAAAATGGAGGGCGGACTTAAAGCTCGGAAAAAGCGTTATATGGAAAATCATAAAGTTTTAGTGCAAGAACTGGAAGAACTGGGTATCAAGTCCATTATTGCACCGGAAAATCAATCGTATATCATAACAACTTTTGAGCTCGGTAATCTGGACTTCTTTGCATTGTACCAATCGCTTAAGTCAAAAGGATTTGTTATCTATCCGGGCAAACTCACTTCCAGACCCACTTTCAGATTAGGAAATATCGGAGATGTGTATCCCGAAGATATGGTTGCGCTGGCCGATGCAATAAAGGAATTATATCGGTTTTAATCGGCTTGCATAAAACCAAGACTTCTTGCATATAGAGATATAAACAGATTGTCGCTTGTTAAATGAAGTGCTGTTGTCTATAATTTAAATTGTTAAATTGAATGGAACAATGTTTATTTAAACCATAATGCGAAAAAGGTACTTGTTGTGAGATATAAAGCGATATTTTTTGACCGTGACGGGACACTGACAAAATTTAATGAAGAAAAAGAACTGTGGCGCGACATAATGGTCTCGGCATGGAGCGAAAAAGCATTTGAGATGACATACGACAAAATGATGTCACTTTTTAAGCTTGCATCGGAAGGTAGAAAGCCCTGGTATACAACGCTTGACGACGAGCGCGAGTTTTTCAAACGCTATTATCGTAACATGCTCATAGAAGCAGGCGTAAAGGAAGACCTTAACGAACGTGCCGAGTTGCTGTTTAACGAACTTTGGTGCAATAACGACCGTCTGTTATTTCCGGAAGTAGTAGAGGTATTAGAATACTTCTACAATAACGGTTATAAAATGGGCGTAATCAGCGATACCTCGCCTTCTCTTGAGTACACATTACAACAACTCGGTATAGCAAAGTATTTCACTTCTTTTACCGCAAGCTCATTAGTCGGCGCTTCAAAGCCCAGCCCGACCATATTCAATGCCGCACTTTTCAGTCAAGGTGTAACCGCCGAAGAAAGTCTGTATGTAGATGACTGTAAACCGGAAGCGGACGGTGCACGAGAGCAGGGTTTTACATCATTTCATATAGATCGTAGCGGTGAGAGTAAAGGTAAATGGACCATTTCCGACCTTATTAAGATTGTGGATTATGTGGAGGAAGATAAAACAAGCGAGATAGAATATTATAAATCACTACCTGTCGTTTTTAACGGTTTTATTGACTTTCCCCATCTGACTGATGGTCAATTAAGTCTTGTTTGCACTGCAAAAAAGCCTGCTATTCCCGAGAAGAATTATGTACCGGCATATGAATTTGCCGTTTGCATAGAAGAAACAAAGATTGGCGAAGTTAACTTAAGAATCGGTTATTCGGGCTTCGGTCCGGATAATTCCAGTTTGTACTACAGCGGCCAACTTGGCTATTGTATTGAGGAAAAATACCGCGGCAAAGGGTACGCAGGTAGAGCTTGCCGACTACTCTGCCGTGTGGCAAAGGCTCACTGCATGAAGAAACTTCTGATTACCAATAATGCTGATAATATCTCATCACGTCGTGTATGTGAAAAGCTGGGACTAAGACACATACGATACACAAAACTACCTGAATGGACAGATATATACAAAAGCGGTCAAAGATACATGAATATTTATGAGATGGATACGGAGTTATTCTTAAAACATTGAGCCAAACTTTATTCACAATGTGGCATGAGCGGCAATGCAGAATGATATTATTTATTGTTCGATAACAAGTCATCAAACAGCAGTAAGTCTTTTCTGCTTTGCGCACCGCTTTTAAGCTCATCGGTAAAACCGGCTGCACTGAATAAGATATAATAAATGCTGTATGCGGAGCTTTCCGGTACTGCAGTTTTAGCTTTTTCCTCAAGTACCCTTAATATATTTCATGCCGACTTTATCCTTTCAAAATTTACATCATGGTGTCACAAATTATGTTATAATTAACATAACAAATCAAAATTTGCATAGGACATGATTGAATATGAAACTTATACTTGAAGATGAATCCATATCCGCCAACAGCATGAGAAATTGTCATAAAATAATGCTGGATATTTTCGGTGATGATGTCGAGCTCGTTGATTATTGGGGACCTGTTCAGATGTGCGTTTTTTATCTGGAATATAAATATTCTCCCGATGATTATAAAATAATAATGGAATGCGAACGCGGATTTATTGTTATAGAAGTACAGGATAAAGTCGGTAATGTTTTCTGGCCGTTTATGATATTCCCCCAGGCCAATTATTTTCATTATGCAGATGTCGAAAAGGATGTTCTGCAACTTGTAGAGTTGACTCACAAGGCGATAAAAGAGAATCTGATTATTTTTGAACCGTCAGGTACAACAAAATATTCCGATTCGACATGTTTACATTGTTTTGATGTCAGGGAAGTTCACAACTTTATTTCACCTGAACGGTATGAAGAAACCATAGAATATATTAAAGAACTGATTGAAAAAGAAAACTTTATCCTGGTAGAAGGCAACTGTCCTATAGGAGAGCATAAGAAAGACGGGCATTGGATTGATGATATCATTTATCATGTTATAAAATGTCCGAAATGCGGCTGGAAATTCACCTGTATTGTAAACACCTACAGAGGCAGCGGTTCATTTACAAGAGAAAGATAAATTCCTGTTTTTAAGGCGACATTTGCATCGTTGCTTTTTAATGCATTGATACACAGGGTTTTTAAGAAGATTAAGAAACTATAAGGCAACAGATAAACTGTACCGGAGAAGAATTCGAGAATAAAATGCCATTTTTGGCTGTTTTTCCATTCATAAAACCCCGTAAAATCAACCTTTTTCATCAGTAGCATTTGTCTGACATCAGGAATTCTATACAATTTCAGGAGCACCGGAATTCATTTTTCATTCAAATTGCGCCAACAAGCTTGTCAACCATATTTTGTGTTATATTTTATATTCTTCGTTATAAGCAGTGTTGCTCAATCCATTTTGCTACACCGTCATTTTCATTGCTTAAGCATATTTCAGATACACTTTGCTTGACTTCAGCAACAGCGTTCTCCATTGCAATCCCCCTGCCGACGGTCTTTAGCATGTCAATATCATTTACATCATCTCCAAATGCAGCCACATCAGATAATGCTATACTATAATGCGCTGCAAGCTGTTTAATCCCATTCGATTTTGTCGCCTCTCGGTGCATAATTATTGCAAAACCATCTCGAGTGGCTTGAAGACGAAACGAATCCGGTAAAGCCTTTTGCATTAATGCAATGTCGTTATCAGAATTTATCAAAGCAAATATCTTGTCTGCACTTCCGGAAATAAAAGGTTTGTTTTGAACGGTCGAATAGTCTGTAATTACAACACTTCCCAATTTGATTCCCTTTTCACTTGGGTTAAAATTGGCATAGCGAACATTTTCGACTTCTGTTACAACAGGAATGCCGTTTGCGTTTAACTCCTGCAAAAACGGAATGAGAATTTCAGGTTGCATAAGATATTGACAGATACACTTCTCATTTGCAAAAACCCTTGAACCGTTAAATTTGATATAGGCATCGAATATATTTTCCGCAATAATTATATCAGCATCGACTCCGCCTCTTGCACTTGCAAATGCAAAGAGAATTCCCTTTTTGCGAACATCTGCAATTATTTTTCTACTATAATCGGATATTGATTTATCCTTTCTAAGCAATGTATCGTCAAGATCAACCACAATTAGTTTAATGTCACTCATATAAATCCCTCGTTAAATTTATTTTTCTAAAAATACTTATTATCTATTTCAATTCGTTTTCAATTTCCTCGATTGTCGGCAATACGCTCACAATAGGATATGATTTTTTCAAGGATGACTTTATCACGCACTTCGATAAAGCAGCACCTCCTCTTTTGCAATCATTTCGAGAAAGTTCTCGTCCGAGGCTTCGCTGGTAACAAGATCTACAGATAAGTTCAGGGCATCTTCAACTGCAAGACGGAAAGCAGTCAATTGAAAAAGAGAATGCAGCTGGCCCTTTTCAATTTTTAAATCTAAATCGCTGTCTGCAGATGCTGTACCGTGTGAATAGGAACCGAAAATCGACACACTCTCGACACCGTGTCGCTGAGCAATCGGAATTATAATATTTTTGAGTTCTTCAATACTGTATGGAGCCATGGAATCACCTCATTTTCTGTCTAAATTATACTATATGCAAATAAGGAATAAAAGTATTTCCTGTACTTGACAGT
>JAKJBR010000017.1:0-24131 GCA_022706885.1 Bacillota bacterium | reverse complement strand
AGAAGAGCCACATTATTTGTTTTATCTCTGCCTATCACCTTCGCGGAATAGAGAATATTGAAATCAAAATCCACAAATACCGAGATAGAACAGTTCTCTTTAAATTCATTACTTTTATCATAGCACAGAGGTTCTATAACACTGTTTGCGGTTATCATATATCCGTCATTGGAAATAATCAAAGCGGAGGCCTCGGTCATGTGAACACCCTTTTCATCAGCATACATGCATTTGAGATAGGCAATTGACGGCATTATCTTCTGTACGGCATCACTGATTGTGGAATCCACTTCCAGCGGAGTTACCTCCACTCTGGATATATCCCTGTATGTGGTTATAACCAGATTCTCTCTTATTTCATCCGGTCGGGTATCGGTATCAACCTCTTGCGTTTCCGTAGGCACCGGATTTTCGGTATTAACAGGTTCGGGACTTTGTATCGGGTTGTTTATAAAAAGCAAATCGGTATCGGGCTGATTTATCTTTCTGACATAGAATACCGTTAAAGCAGTTGCACATACCGATAATGTAATACACAATATGCATATGAACAGCGGAAGAATTATTCTGGAAACAAAACTCTTTTTCTGAGTTTTTATGGTCTCGGTATAATAACCGTTATTCTTTATATCGTTTCGTAATAATTCGTTATTCTTGTCACTTCGGTTACTTCTTCTTGACTTTACCATTTTGCCCTCATAGTGATAGTACCACACTTTAATGTTTTATTTGTTAACTTTTTATGAATTATCCGTTTGCTCGGCATTATCCAGTGTAAAGATAAACTCGGTACCTATACCTCTTCTGCTCTTAACATCAATTGTTTCCTTATGTCTTTTAATAACACTGAACACAATAGGCAGTCCCAACCCCGTGCCGGTTCCGTCTCTACCTCTTGATTTATCGCTTTTATAAAATCTTGTCCAGATATTCTCCAGATCCTCCTGCTCAATACCTATTCCGTTATCTCTTATTGAAACATGCACCTTATCTCTTTTGGGTTCTACAGTAATAGTAATATTACCTCCGTCGTTGGTAAATTTTACGGCATTGTGTATTAAATTGATAAGTACCCTCTCAATATCATCGGAGTTTGCGTAAACATATGTCACTTCTGCATAAAAGTTAACATTTATAAACAATTTTTTTTCCGTTATCTCTTCTTCAAAGCGAATGATGGACTTTCTTATCATATCGTTAATGTCAAACCGATTTTTTACCAAAGAATCATCCTCTTCGGCATCCAATTTAGTCAGAACCAGCAGATCCCGTACCATATTGGTAAGTCGCCTTATTTCATCGGAAACTCTTTTAAGATAGGTTTTATGCTTTTCCTCGGGGATGGTTCCGTCTAAAATACCTTCCACAAATCCTCCTATTGATGTCATGGGGGTTCTCAGTTCATGAGCGACATTACTGGTAAATTCCGCTCTCTGTTGCTCGGTCTTCTCCAGTCTTTCCATCATGCTGTTAAAAGTTTTGGATAATTCCCCCAATTCGGTCCTGTCATCGGTATACTTTGCACGCACTTTGAGATTGCCCTGTGATACCGATTTTGCCGCATTAAGAAAGTCATTGAGCGGTCCGGATATAGATTTGGCGAAAGCCACCACCAGGAAAACCGATAATATGGAAATAAACGCAATGGGAAAAACCAGAAGATGTATACCTGAAAGAAATGCTTCTTTTTCCTGTTGTTTATATGTACTTATGCATACCGCAATACGTTTCACCTTTTCGGGATCGCTCCTCGAAATATTGTAAGTGTCAACAAATATATATGACCTTCCGATAAAATCCTCTTCTTCAAGAATATCATTAAAAATTTTACTGTTTTTAATGTATGCCGAATCGGAATCGAATATTTTTTTATAACCCGTATCTTCCGGAAGATGATATGTGAAGGTTTCCTGCCTCTTTTTCAATATTTTAATTAAAGACTCCATTCTGGGAGCATGAGAAACAACCTTTCCCTCTTCATCTATAATCCATATCATTTTGTTGCTCATTGCGGCAAGCTTATCAATGGAATCAAACAGATATGTCTGAGCATTAAAAGCACTGGAAGTAAGATTGGAATACAGAAGCACTTTTCTCTGGTCCAGTTCGTTTTTAACCAAAGGATATATATTCATTGCAGTCAGACTCTGATTATTAAGTATGCTTTGCCAGGTCTGATAATAGATTATAACCGAAAAAAGGGATACTATAATAACGATATAAAGCACAAATCTTCTTAATGTTGCGGATAAAACATTTCGTTTCATAATACTTCAAATTTATATCCTACACCCCAGACGGTCTTTAACTGCCAGTTTACATCGGGGAGATTTATTTTTTCCCTCAGCCTTTTTATATGTACATCGACCGTTCTGGAATCTCCGAAAAAGTCAAATCCCCATATTTTCTCCAAAAGCATATCTCTTGTGAAAACCGAATTGGGATTGGAAGCCATTAAAAACAGCAACTCAAATTCTTTAAGAGGAAGTTCTATCTGTTTATCTTTGAGCAACACCGTGTAGGTATTCTTACTTATCACCAAATCGGTATATTTTAAATCGGAATACCCGCTTTGATTACCTTTGGCCCTTCGTATAATAGCTTTTACTCTTGCAACCAGCTCTTTTGCCTCAAAAGGTTTAACGACATAATCATCGGCACCCAATTCCAGACATAGAACCTTGTCGAAAGTCTCGGCTTTTGCACTTAACATAAGAATAGGCACATCGTCTTTTCTCTTTATCTGTTTGCAGACATCCTTACCGTCCATTCCCGGAAGCATGATATCCAGAATAATCAAATCGGGATTTTCATCCTTGAACACTTCCAAAGCCTCCAATCCGTCATTGGCACATACTACCGTATAACCTTCTTTTTCCAAATAGAGAGTCAGAAGTTCGCATATGTTTTGATCATCATCAACAACCAGTATTTTGTTCATCAGTATTACCCTTTACTAAATTGAGCAGTTTGAATATTATGTGCACCAAACTAATCAATTTTCACTTCCTTTTTCAATTTTGCCGACTCATATATCGCATCTATAATCTTCATTACCATTACACCGTCTTCCGCTGTGGCACGGCACGGTGTGTTATTGATAACACAATCCGCAAAATGCTCTATCTCACTTTCAAAAAGACCGGTAAAGCTCAATGCGGAATCACCATGCGGTTTGACATCCACAAACCTGCCGTTGATATCCAGGTAAAATTCTATACCGGGATCTATTCTTGCACCGCCTTTGGTCCCGAATATCTCTATTACACCGGTATCCTGCTTAATATTCAGATTAAACGAAGCCTCCACGAACATTGTAAGTCCGTTATCAAATCTGACCAGTCCCGTAGCCATGTCTTCCACACTGAATACATATTTTGAACTCTCTTCGACAACATATCCTTTGGGTCCCTCAGCTCTGTTCGGACCGAGATTGTCATATGTCGCTCCGTATGCCGATATCGGCTTGGGAGTATCGGCAAGATAACGAACCAGATCTATTACATGAACACCCAGGTCTATCAACGGACCCCCGCCTGCATATTTTATATCCTTAAACCACCCTCCGGGACAACCGCTGCGACGTAAGTATGTGGCTTTTGCATAATAAATATCTCCCAATGATCCGTTATCAATGAAGGATTTGAGTATCTTTGCATCATTACCGAATCGTCTAACAAAACCTATCATAAGGAGTTTGCCGTTTCTTTTAGCGGCTTTCTGCATTTCCAGAGCTTCAGCTGTGTTCATTGCCATAGGCTTCTCACATAGCACATTTGCTTTACTGTTTAATGCGGCTATTGTTGCATCTTTATGGGCACTGTTCCATGTGCATACACTGACGGCATCCAATTTATGTGCCGTAAGCATTTCATTGTAATCGGTGTAGTAATACGGTACATCGTGTTTCTTTGCAAAAGCCGTAACTTTTTCTCGATCAATATCGCATACCGCCACAACATCACATCTGTCGGAAAGACGTTTGTAGCCGGCCATATGAAATGTGCTGATATTCCCTGTTCCGATAATACCTACTTTGATTTTTTCTTTCATACTGCACCTCTTAATCCGGATATATTTGAAGTTTAACATAGCCGATGTGTTAATGTCAAAGATATTAGATTTAAATATATATGCTGTTTTATAGAGATATTATATCCGCAATATTTTGTCCGCTTAACATTTGTTGTGATATAATCAGCCAAGAATAGTACAACGAGGTTTTTATGAAACTTGGAATAGTGGGATTGCCCAATGTAGGCAAAAGTACAATATTTAATGTAATGACACATAACAAAGCGCAGACCAATAACTATATGTTCTCTACATTGGAGCCCAATGTCGGCATAGTTAATGTTCCCGATGAGAGAGTGGATTTTCTTGCAAGCATTTACAACCCCGATAAGACAACCTATGCGACCATTGAATTTGTTGATATTCCCGGTCTGGTGCGCGGTTCCAATAAAGGTGAAGGTGTAGGTAACAAGTTTTTAGCCGCTATACAACAGGTTGACGCTCTTTGTCATGTCGTAAGATGCTTTGATGACGAGGATCTGTTGCATGTCGACGGAAGTGTGAATCCGGTAAGAGATGTGGAAACAATTAATCTGGAACTGATATTTGCGGACATAGATATGATAGAGCGCAGAATAGAAAAAACCGCTAAAGCGGCAAAATCCGGTGATAAGGCATATATTCCTATGCTTAAATTCTATGATGATTTAAAAGAACACCTGCTGGAAGGAAAAATGGCAAGATCATTTAAAATCGAGAATACCGACCGGGAAGTATATATGAGTGATCTTTTCTTGATTACTCTGAAGCCCATCCTCTATGTTGCCAATGTCGATGAACAGGGAATGTCGGAAGACAATGATTACATAAAAGCATTAACCGAAATAGCCGCTGCCGAAGGTAATGAAGTTATCAAGGTCTGTGCAAAATTCGAAGAAGAGCTTTCCGCTTTGGATAAAGATGAAAAAACTGCATTCTTGGCGGATTTGGGCATTACCGAAACCGGCCTGGAAAGACTTATTGTCAAGAGCTATAAGCTTTTAGACCTTATGAGTTTTCTTACCGTCGGGAAAAAGGAAGTCCGGGCATGGACAATAAGGAATAATACCACGGCACCCAAAGCCGCCGGTAAGATTCATTCGGATTTTGAAAGAGGGTTTATAAGGGCGGAAGTATTCACTTATGATGATATAAAGCGTTTAGGCTCATATAATGCGGTAAAAGAAAAAGGCCTGGTCAGAAGTGAGGGCAAAACTTATGTCTTCAGGGACGGAGATATTGTTCTGTTCAGATTTAATGTATAATTTAAAGGGTACAAAATGATGAATATCGTCGGCATCATATCGGAATATAATCCTTTCCATAACGGTCATTTACATCAGATAACCGAGATTAAGAAGTTATTCAAAAATAATGTTGCCGTAATATGTCTCTTAAGTTCCGACTTTGTTCAAAGAGGAGAACCCGCATTAATAGATAAATATGCCCGTGCACGGATGGCAATATCCAACGGTGCTGATATGGTACTGGAATACCCGACCCTGTTCTGTTGTGCCACCGCCGAAGCATATGCCGACAATGCCGTTTATATACTGAACAACATCGGCATAGTCGACTATATCAGTTACGGTTGTAAATCCTCCGATAACTATAATGTCAAGAAAATATCCTCGCTGTTGGCTTACGAATCACAAGAATACAAAGAGATACTTAAAGCCGAGTTATCAAAAGGTTTGTCTTTTCCCAAAGCCAGACAGCATGCTTTGATAAAACTACTGAATAAATCGGATGCAGATATTTATAAGTTGTCCGAAACATTAAAATCCTCCAATGATATTCTGGCAATAGAATACGAGAAAGCTTTAATAAGACAGAAATCAAATATCCTGACCGTACCTATAGAAAGAACGGGAAGCGATTATAATGATCCCTATATGAAAGAAAACTTTTCTTCCGCCACAGCCATAAGGAAATATTTGCTGTCGGAAAAAGTTATTAACAATAAAGATTTGGCAGACAATCTTCCCCCCTCAACATTAAAAATACTGGAAGATTACTCAGAGGTTAAGCATTTCGGCTCCATGGATTTATTTGAAGACCTGATTATTTACTCTGTTGTTTCCAGGAGTGAAAAGCAATTGAAAAAATTTCCTTTGGTAAATGAAGGTATGGAAAATCTCCTTAAGAAAAATGTATTCTCAGGAAATTCCGTTAATGATTTCATTAATGCCTGTGTTAATAAACGATATCCTGCAACCAGAATACAACGACTCTTAATACATATACTTCTTGGTGCGGATAAGAGTATTTCAGGCAAGTATAAAAGGCCCGGTTACGTCAGAGTGCTTGCATGCCGTGACAAATCACTGTTATCCATGCTTTCCTCAAAATCCTCTTTACCTGTAATTACAACTTTGAAAAAGTCTTATGATGATTCTGATCTCAACTTAAAGACTCTCATCGAGTTTGAAAATGCGGCCTGTGATATCTATAATGCGGTATGTTTAAAAGACAAATCTCATTATTGCAATGAATTTTCCGTTAAACCTCTGTTTGAATAAAAACATAAAATGACTTGATTTTATCATCGGGTAAATTAAAGAATATAAAAAAGAGTTGCCGCTATCAAATATGACAACTCTTATTAATATTAAAAATACAAGTTTACATTAATTCAATACTACCTTGGCAGCTTCTTCCGCAGCACTTGCGGCATCGGGTGTATAGATATCGGCACCTACCGAAATCTTAAATGCTTCATTAACCGGTGCTCCGCCTATCATTATTGTAACTTTATCTCTTATACCTTTTTCCGTTGCTACTTTTACAACATTGGCCATCTCACCCATAGTTGTTGTCAGAAGTGCGGAACAGGCGATAATTTCGGCATCGTGCTCAATAGCACTTTGTACAAACTGTTCTGCGGAAACATTTACGCCCAAATCAATAACATCAAAGCCTTTGCCTTCCATCATCATTTTTACAAGGTTTTTGCCTATGTCATGAAGATCGCCCAATACGGTACCTATTACCACTTTTCCTATTGATTCCACTCCCGCTTCGGCCAGAAGGGGCTTGAGTAATGCGGTTCCGGCATTCATTGCTCTGGCAGCTACAAGAACATCGGGAACATACAATTCGTTGTTCTTGAATTTCTCACCGACAATATCCATTCCTGCAAGAAGACCTTTGTTAAGAATGTCTTTTGCCGGCATTTTATCATCTATAGCCTGCTGAATCAATGCCTCTACATCTTTCCTTCTACCTTTTTGTAATGCCGCTGAAATATCATCATAAATCATAATTTAAACCCTCCGGTTGATAAAAATACTGTATTATATTAAATCAAATAATATTAAAATTTGCAACATCAATTTGATTATTTAAGTATAAACCTGAAATATTTCTTCTTACCTCTTTTTAAAAGCATCTCTCCGTCGATAAACATATCGTTATTTAAGCTTAATTTAAAATCTTCCACAACATTATCATTGATGAATACGCATTTTTCCTGTATCAGACGTCTGCCTTCGCTATTGGACTTTATAAATCCCGCATCGGTCATAGCATCAAGAATGGTATATCCTTCCTCCAGATTTTTCTCTGTCAACTCCTTGGAAGGCATATTGCCTATCTCTCCCACATTGGAGAACAATGCTCTTGAAGCCACCTTTGCATCGGTAGCTTTTTTCTCACCGTGAACTATTTTTGTAACCTCATAAGCCAGAACTTCCTTGGCCTTATTTATTTCCGCATCTTTCAGCTTACCTAACTTATTTATTTCCTCCATAGGTAAGAAGGTAAGAAGTTTCAGACACTTAATAACTTCCGCATCGTCTATATTTCTCCAGTACTGATAGAAATCAAACGGCGATGTCTTATTCTCATCCAGCCATATGGCTCCTTTTTCCGTCTTACCCATTTTCTTTCCTTCATTTGTAGTAAGCAGGTTGAAGGTCATTCCGTATGCTTCCCCCATTTCCTTTCTTCTTATCAGATCCACTCCCGATATTATATTGCTCCATTGGTCATCCCCGCCCAATTGCAGTACACAACCGTATTTCCTTCTCAGTAACAGAAAATCGTAACTTTGCATGAGCATATAGTTGAACTCGATAAAGGATAATCCTTTTTCCAATCGGGATTTAAAACATTCCGCAGTAAGCATTCTGTTAACGGAAAAATGCATTCCTATTTCCCTTAAAAACGGTATATATTCCAGTTTTGACAGCCATTCGTAATTGTCCACCATAATGGCTCTGTCATTGGTAAAATCCACAAACTTCGACATCTGCTTCTTGAAACAACTTGCGTTATAGTCAATTTCTTCTCTTGTCATTATCCTTCTCATATCGGTTTTGCCGGTAGGATCGCCTATCATAGCGGTACCGCCTCCCAACAGTGCGATGGGCTTATGCCCCGCTTTCTGCAGGTGACTCATAACAATAAGCTGAAGAAAGTGACCTATATGCAGACTGTCCGCCGTAGGGTCAAAACCTATGTAGAAAACAACTCTTTCATTATTCAGAAGATTTCTGATTGCCTGTTCATCGGTCGCCTGGGCTATAAAGCCTCTTTCTTTTAAAATATCATACGCTTTCATTTTATTTTCCACCTATACTTCCATAATAACCGGTAATACAACCGGATTTCTTTTTGTTTCCTGATAAAGAAAAGTTCTTAAACGCTTTTTAACGGAGTTCTGCAATTCGTTAATACTCATTGATGTGGTCGTATACTTCTTAATATCTTCATCAAGTATTATTCTAATCTTTCTTATTATATCATCCGATTCACTCTCGTATATGAATCCTACAGGGATTATAACAGGTTGTGCTGCTAATTTTCTGTCAAATTTATTGAGCACTATTGATACATTCAGTATTCCGTCACTTGCAAGAATCACTCTTTCTTTGAGAACATCGTCACCCAACTCTCCTACCCCGTGTCCGTCTACAAAAGATGATCCTACATTGATTTTAGCATCCTCATTAACGGTAATCCTGTTGGGATAGACATTCAGGACATCACCGTTTTCCAGAAGAAATATATTTTTCTCTTTTATTCCCATTTCCATTGCCAACAGTGCATTGCTTTCCATATGCATAAATTCGCCGTGTACCGGCATATAGTACTTAGGACGCACAAGTGTAAGCAAAAGCCGTAATTCCTGCTTATAGGCGTGTCCTGATGCATGTACTTCATTAAGAGCCTGATAAATGACATTTGCTCCGTTTTTAAACAATTCATTTATAACACGATACAGATATTTCTCATTTCCCGGTATTACCGAGGCTGAGATAATAACCAGGTCATTTTTCTCTATATTAATTTTCGAATGCTTCATAAATGCAATCTTTGAAAGTGCGGAATTGGCTTCTCCCTGTGAACCGGATACTATAAATACCATATCTTTGGGTTTATAGTTCTTTATTTCAAAATCTTCTATGATAACGCCTCTTTTAACCTGTATATATCCCAGCTCAACGGATTTTTTTATGTTATTACGCATGCTGAATCCGAAAACGCATACTTTCTTTTTGTATTTTTCCGCAAGATTCAGTACCTGCTGTATTCTGTGTATATTGGAAGCGAAGGATGCCACAATTATACGTGAAGATGCTTTTCTGAACAGATTATCCAGCGAATCGCCTACTGCTCTCTCGCTCATGCTTTGCCCTTCCTTCATGGCATTTGTACTGTCCGCCATCATAAGAAGCACATTCCTGTTTCCCAATTCCGAGAACCGGTTCAAATCGGTCACATTTTCGTTTACCGGGTTATAGTCTATCTTAAAATCCGCTGTATGAAGAACAATACCGACCGGAGTGTTTATCACAACTGCATAAGTATCGGGTATACTGTGATTAACCGGTATAAACTCCAACTTAAAGCATCCTACGGATATTTTACTTTGGTCATCAATAACATTAAGCGATGCCGTTGTCAACAGTCCCATCTCATTTAGCCTGGATTCCAATAATCCCAATGTAAGTTTTGCACCGTAAACGGGGGTATTGACTTCCTTGAGAAGATAACCTACGGCTCCGATGTGGTCCTCATGACCGTGGGTAATGACAACTCCTCTTATTTTATTTTTATTCTTCACAAGATAGGACAAATCCGGAATAACTATATCCACTCCGGGCATATCTTCCTGCGGAAAAGTTATACCGCAATCCAGTATAAGAATATCATTCCTGTACTCGAAGACTGTCAGATTTTTCCCTATTTCGTTTAGTCCGCCAAGCGGGATTATTTTTAAAGCAGTAATTTTTATCTACCTTTCAGTTACCCTTGATGTTATCTGTGCATAAACTTCGCCGGATATGTACTCGAATTGTTCAAAATCCGAAAGATAAAGATCACCGGTCATGGTGTTATAGTCGGTGTTTATTCTAAGCATGACCTTGTTATCTCTATAGTTCCATACCTCATTAACATTGTTCAGAAACTTGACCGGTTTCTCGCTGTTGTACAGGTCATAGTAATAGACCGCACCTAAACCTATCTCGGTTTCTTTATAGTAGTATACGTATTTTCCGTCTTCCGTAATACTGAATGACGATACACCGTTCAGCTCTATGGTCTTTTTAATGTTTTTATCGGAAATTATAATAAGTTTACCGTCCGCATTGTATACCAGAAAATCTCCGTTTTTTGACAGTTTTACGGAGGTTATTACCTGCATTTCCTCACACATGTAGTCACTTATGGAACCGTTGGATTTTATGGTAAATCTGTGAAGCAAACTGCTTGTTTTACTGACATATTCCTTAAATACATACACATCTTTATAATCGGGTGAGAAGAATACAAGTTTCATATCATTGAGATCCTCATCCGTACCTACCGATGCATACTTATCAATCAATATTTCCTTTCCGTTTTTAATTGTATACAGATATGCGGTATTCATAACAATGTCATATTTCTTAAAGTAAAAGTTGGCATCAATAAAATCATTGTCCACAAAACCCAGCACATTCCTTTCCACAAATCCGAACACGTTATCCATTACTTTGGTGGATTTTCCGGTCTCTACATCATAGTGATTATATGTTCCGCAGAATCCTATCTCATCATATCTTGCCAGATGATCAACTACGGCATCGATGTAAATCATTTGGGAAAAATCTCTGGAAATCAAAAGTTGTGCACAACTTTTTGCTATCAGTTTGGAAACTCCGTTATGATACAGATACATGTTGAATGTAGGATAAACGACTTTCTTTTCCTCTTCTTCCGTATCTTCGGATTGCTCCTGCTCATCATCCACCATGTATATGTAATCCACTACCGCATAAACAATTTTATCGCCGTTTTTATTTATAATCGGATAATTTACATCGGCGGTACCTGTATAAACCGAGGCTTCCAGGTCATAAACACTGTCCGCCAACTTTTTGGTCTGTCCGTCTTCATATATGAACAGCGAATATGTAGGCTCACCGTTTTCGACAAAACTCTCCTGTTTGTCATCCAAAAATACACATACTTTTCCGTCCTTACTTACCGAGTACAGGTCGCTGTCTATATCCTCTCTTAAAACAACCGATTGCCCCGTTGCAAGATCAAATTTATACAGGTTGGAGATAAGTCTTGATTGGTCTTCAGCCAAACGATAGGTCTTGTATAACACTATATTGAAATCATCGTTTACAACATAATAAAAGTCGGCATCATCCGCTATCTTTATATTCTTTACGCCGTCATACATCCACAAGGTACCGACCAGTTTAGTTAATTGAAAATCTTCACTGCTCAGAAGGTAAAGGTCATCCACATACATGATGCTTTTTCCGTCTTTACTCATCAATATTCCGTTATGAGCTTCCAATCCCAGTTTCTGATCTTCGTAGTTTCTGAACAGTTGTGATGTGATTCTCACAGGCTCCTGATTATACCTTATCATGGAGATGGAATTATCTCCTACCACATAAATACTGTCATCATACGGTATATCTCCCCTTAATCTTCGGTTACCGTCGAAAATAAGTACAACCGCCAATATGATAACCAGTAATCCCAGTCCTAAATAGAAACCGTATTTTTTTAAGAATTGAGAAATCCCGGCTTTCTTTGTCTGCTTTTTATCCTCAATCTCTTCGGTTAAATTACTGTTTTCAGTATCAGTATCATCTTGTGCAATATTTTCAAGATTTTCGGTATCGGAAACCTGTCGTATGTTGTCGGATTTAATAGCTTCTTTATTCTCTGTTTCCTTCATTGTCACTCCTTAAAATTTCTTGCTCAACGGATTCTGTCTGTGTGCTTCTTCTATTACGGCTATCTGTTTTTTAACCTGCTCGGCTGTTACCGTAAGCTGGTCTCCGTGAACCATATGATCATATAACATATCGTAATATCTTCTGGTAGATGCTCCGAAAGTACCGTATTTCTCTCCCTCACTGGTCCATTCTTCCTCATACCATTTTATATCCTCGGCACAGTAAGCCGGTATGTCGGTACCTTCTTTATCAAAAGAAAGCAACAGTTTCTGCTTGGGCAGCTCTTCCGTCTTGAAGTATTTCCAGTTGATTTTAGTCATGGTACCGGTCAGTGCCCCTTTGGAGCCTTGAATGTTGTATACATAAGGCTTATATCCCTGACAGGATGTTACTTCCACATCTATTATGGGTTTGTTTTCTCCGTACAGTATAACTTTTGCATAATCTTCCGCATCACCGAAGGTATTGACTCTTCTCATAAAAGCCTTGACTTTCGGCATACCTTCTCCGTAAATCTGCAATGCCTGATCCAGCGGATGCGGTCCCGTATTGAATAAATTACCTGCATTATGCGACTGCAATGTCTGCCAGTCCCATCTTCTTGCATAACCGGAAAAGTCTATACTGACCTGTATAATGTCTCCGAGTACTTTCGATTCGAGTATTTCCATAACTTTCATGAAGTAAGCGGTAAATCTGGAGTTCTGGAATACCGCAAGCATACGTTTTTTCTTTCTTGCGGTATCAATCAGATTCTGTACTTCATCAGCCGTACCGCAGAAGGGTTTTTCCGTAAGTACGTTAAAACCGTGCATCAGAAGATCCTTGGTTACACTGTAATGCATATGACTGTAAGATGCATTTATAACCAGATCAATATCCATGCCGAACAAATCCTTATAGTTATCCGATGTTACCACATGGTTTCCGTATCTCTCTTTTGCAAGAAGCCTTCTCTTTTCTATAAAATCGATAACGGCAACTACTTTAAACCTTTCGGTGTCATCAATTAAATATGTTCCGTGGATGGAGTATCCGCTTCTTCCCTGTCCTATAATCGCTACTTTCAATTGTTTCATTTTAATACCTCTCATAATTCAAGCAAACTTTATATTACAATAATATACCAATTTATTCAATAACGGTAAGATAAATGAGCATCGGATTTGATTATATGCATCAAACTCTCTTAATCTTTATATCCGCTTGCACCCCGTTTATATCCCAGGCAGCACAATAGAAGGAAGCATCGGCTGCTTTTGCAATACCCGTTGCAAGAACATCCTTCATTATCGAGGGAAAATTCTTAACAATCAGTTTCTCCAGCATGTCACTGCTTTCAATATATACGGTTATCTTATCGGTGACATCATAACCTGCATCTTTTCTCATGGTCTGGATTTTACTGACAATTTCCCTTACATATCCCTCTTCAATCAGCTGCTCGTCCAGATTGATATCCAGTACCACGGTTATTCCGTTATCCGATTGGGATATGAGGCCGTCTTTCTCTTTAGTCTCGCTGAGTACATCCTCTTTTCCCAGTACTACCGTATTTCCGTCTACCGTAAATTCATAATTTAACCCTTTCTCAAACAGTCCCATAACATGAGCGCCGTCGGCATTTTTAAGATGCTCGGATATTGCGGGTAATAATCTGCCGTATTTCTTACCCAATGTTCTCAATTGCGGCTTGAGATTGTAATCTATGAACATGGATGCATCGGTCACATAAGTTATATCCTTGATATTCAGCTCATCTTTCAGAAGCTCGATGTATTCTTCTTCAAGTTTCTTTTCCGATGAAATGTAAAGGTTGCGAAGAGGCTGTCTGTTCTTCATGCCGGATATATTTCTTAAGCTTCTGGCAATAACTATTACTTTAAGCAACTCTTCCATCTGATTCTCCATTTCCTTATCGATGAATGATTCATCGCATACGGGATAATCGGTCAGATGTACACTTATGGGAGCGCTTTTATCCAGGTTAACAACAAGGTTACCGTATATCTGCTCGGTTATAAACGGTGTAAACGGTGCCGCCAATTTAGCTACAGTAACCAATGCTGTATACAAAGTCAGATAAGCATTTATCTTGTCCTGTGTTTCCTCGCTCCCCCAATATCTTTCACGTGATCTTCTGACATACCAGTTGCTCAACTCATCGGTAAACTCCTGAATCTCTCTGGAAGCTTCGAATATTCTGTAGTTCTCCAGATTTTTATCGGTATTCTTTACCAAAGTGTTAAGCTTGGACAATATCCATCTGTCCATTAAACAGAGGGTGTCTTTCTTCATCCGATACTTAAGAGGATTGAACTTATCTATTTCGGCATACAGAACATAGAATGCATAGGTATTCCACAATGTGCCCATGAATTTTCTCTGACCTTCGGTGACGGCTTTATCGTGGAAGCGACTGGGCAGCCACGGAGCGCTTACCGTATAGAAGTACCAACGCACCGCATCGGCTCCCTGATTCTCCAGCACATCCCAAGGATCCACTACATTACCTTTATGCTTACTCATCTTTTGACCTTCTTTATCCTGAACAAGACCTAAAACTATGCAATTTTTATATGCCGGGCTGTCGAAAAGCAGACAGGAAATGGCATGTAATGTATAGAACCAACCTCTGGTCTGATCCAATGCTTCGGATATGAAATCTGCCGGAAAGCCCTGCTCAAAGACCTGCTTATTCTCGAAAGGATAATGATGCTGAGCAAAAGGCATGGAACCGCTGTCAAACCAGCAGTCGATAACTTCCGCAACTCTCTTCATCAATGCCGAACATTTCGGACATTTAAGGTGCACATTGTCGATATAGGGTTTGTGAAGTTCGATATCTTTTGGGCAATCAACAGCTTTTTCCTTCAACTCCGCTATACTTCCTATTGCCTCTTTGTGACCGCATTCGCATTCCCATATGGGTAGAGGGGTACCCCAGTAACGCTCTCTGGATATTCCCCAATCCACTACCGCGCGTAAGAAATTACCGAAACGTCCGTCCTTTATGGTAGCCGGCATCCAGTTTATCTTGTCGTTATTTTTAAGAAGACTGTCCTGTATTGCCGTCATTTTTATGAACCAGGTGGAACGGGCATAATAAATTAAAGGAGTGTCGCATCTCCAGCAGAAAGGATAGGAATGTTCGATTTCCGAAGACTTAAACAGCAGACCGCGCTTATCGAGATCCTCGGTTATCAACTTATCCGCATCTTTAACAAACAAGCCTTTTATAAATCCCGTCTGTTCCGCCATATGTCCGGCTTCATCCACCATCTGTAAGAAAGGCAGGTTGTATTTCTTTCCTATAACCGAGTCGTCCTCACCGAATGCGGGAGCGGTATGTACAATACCGGTACCGTCTGTCAATGTGACGAAATCGCCTAAACATACATAAAAGCCTTCTTTCTTTGTATCTTCATCGACAAAATCAAATAAAGGCTCATATTTAGTATATTCCAGCTCTTTTCCCTTTACCGTCGATACTATTTCATAATCCAATCCTTCAAATACCGAAGGGACCAGTTGCTTGGCAACGATTATATATTCATTGTTATACTTCACTTTTGCGTAATCAAATTTTGCACCGACCGTAAGCGCCACATTTGACGGCAATGTCCACGGAGTGGTGGTCCAGGCCATAAGATATGTATCGGCAGTATCCTTTACTTTGAATTTTACATATATGGTCTTGTCGGTTATATCTTTATACCCCTGAGCAACCTCATGTGAAGAAAGACTGGTTCCGCATCTGGGGCAATACGGCACTACCTTATGCCCTTTGTACAGCAGACCCATATCCCATATCTTCTTCAAAGCCCACCATTCCGATTCGATATAGTTATTGTCATAGGTAATATATGGGTTTTCCATATCCGCCCAGAAACCCACACGATCACTCATCTTTTCCCATTCGCCTTTATATTTCCAGACGCTTTCTTTGCACTTTTTAATAAAAGGTTCAATGCCGTAACGCTCTATATCATCTTTTCCGTCCAGGCCCAGCATTTTCTCCACTTCCAGTTCTACCGGAAGCCCGTGTGTATCCCATCCGGCTTTCCTTAAGACTTTATATCCCTTCATGGTCTTATATCTGGGAATAATGTCTTTTATTACTCTGGTCAATATGTGACCGATGTGCGGTTTTCCGTTAGCAGTAGGCGGACCGTCATAGAATGTGAAATGCTCACATCCCTCTCTGTTCTCTATACTCTTTTCAAAGACTCTGTTTTGCTTCCAGAACTCCAAAGTCTCCAATTCCCGCTTAACGAAATCCAAATCCGTTGATACTTTCTTATACATAACTTCCTCTTTCCGGCTTAGTGCCTATAAAAAAACTCTCTCATCGCAAGGGACGAAAGAGTATTCGCGGTACCACCCAAGTTGCTTTTAAAGCCACTTAATTAGAATAACGGTCTGCTCCGGGTTACCTTACTGCTGTATTCGGGTAACCGGCTCCCCGATGATTTTCAATATGCTTACCTGTATGTTCGCACCTGCCACATACTCTCTTTAAGGATCGGCATATTTACTCTTCGGATCCTTGCTTTTTAATATATTATAAGCATATGCCGTATTAATTGTCAAACAATGCTTCTATAAAACTTTTTCCGTCAAACGGTCGCAAATCATCGGCTTTTTCGCCTATTCCGATATATTTTACCGGAATATCCAGTTCATTGCAGATGGATATTATCATTCCCCCCTTTGCGGTACCGTCCAGTTTGGTCAGTATTATTCCGTCAATCCTGACATATTCATTAAATACTCTTGCCTGAACCAGGGAATTCTGCCCTGCGGATGCATCTATTACCAAAAGAGTTTCCACTATCGCATCGGGTGCCTCTTTTGCTATTACCCTGCTTATCTTTTTAAGTTCTTCCATCAGATTGCTTTTGGTGTGAAGCCTTCCCGCAGTGTCGCAAATCAAAACATTTACACCCCGTTTTACCGATGCGTGAATTGCATCATACACAACGGCACCGGGGTCGGCACCGCTTTTATGTGCCACAATGTCCACTCCTGTTCTTTTTGACCACTCGGTTAACTGTTCCGATGCGGCTGCACGGAAAGTATCGGCCGCAGCAAGCAGAACTTTTTTGTTATGCTTTGTAAGCATTCCGGCTAACTTGCCGATGGAGGTTGTTTTACCCGTTCCGTTAACCCCCACCACAAGAATGATATTCAGGTTATCCCTGTTATCCTCTTTTAAAGCATACAAAGTCGTATCACTGTTTTTTGTTATTATCTCTAAAAGTTTCCTTTTTAACAGGTCTCTTATCTCTGCAGGTTCGCTGATATTGTTTATCTTAACTTCCTGTTTCAGCTGCTCGGTAATCTGCATAACGGTATCTATTGCAATATCACTCTCAATCAGTATTTCTTCCAGTTGTTCAAATAACTCTTCATCAATTTTTCGAAAGGATGCCAGCAGTCTGTCAATCTGTCTGGTGAGTTTTTCTTTTGTGGCGGAAAGACCTTCTTTTAAACGTTGAAAAAAACTCATATTATTCGGTAATCTTCATGGAAACAACCTTGGTTATGCCGTGTTCCTGCATAGTTACTCCGTATATAGTATCGGAATTCTCCATGGTCCCCTTTCTGTGTGTTATAAGGACAAATTGTGTTTTTCCTTTGTGCTCATTCAGATAGTTGCAATACTTGAGAACGTTATTATCGTCCAGTGAGGTGTCTATTTCGTCAAATACACAGAACGGAGAAGGATTAAGTTTTAACATGGCAAACACCAATGCTATGGCGGTAAATGCTTTTTCTCCTCCCGACAACAGCATCATGTTCTGCAGTTTCTTTCCGGGCGGTTGTGCAATTATTTCTATACCGCATTCCAGTATATCCGACTCATCGGTAAGCTCCAGCTTTGCCTGACCTCCCTCAAACAGTCTTGCAAAAATTTCATTGAAATTTTCATTGATAACGGCAAATTTCTCCCTGAAGATTTTCTTCATTACCGTATTCATCTCATTAACCGTTTTGTACAGGTCTTCTTTGGACTTCTCTATATCTTCTTTCTGTGTGGTGAAGAATCTGTATCGCTCGTTGGTTTTGGCATAATCTTCTATGGAATGAATATTTACCGGTCCCAACTGCTTTATAATATTCCTTGCCTCGGCTATTTCTTTTCTGGCTTCGGTTATGTTTTCTATCTCTCCGTGTCTCTGTAAGGCCTCGTTGTGAGTTAAATTGTATTCGTCCCACATACGCTCTTTCATTGCAGTCATCTCCGCGTCGGTTTTCGCCTTGTTCACTTCAATAGAAGAAATCTTATTGGACAGCAGCATTATATCCCTGTTGACATCGGTAATATTCTGAATGTATTTCTCATTCTCGGCGGACAGTTTCTTTCTTTTATTCTGTAATTCCTGTATAGCCTTATTCTTTTCCTTTTCAACTTTCTCCGGATTACTGATAGTTTTGGACTTTGTCTGTATCTTTTCCTGAAGATCGGCCTTTATTTCTTTTAACTGCTCGTTCCTTTTTATCAGTTCATTACGCTTAACGGTAAGAGCCTGCTTCTCAAAACCTATCCTGATAAGCGATTCATCGTTATTCTTGAGGCTTTCTTCTATGGAATTAACGGAAACCTTCATATCGGATATATCCAGATATATGTTTTCTCTCTTTGCCGATTGTTCTTTATGTCCTTCTTCATATTGGTTAATCTTAAGCTTATCCTTTTCAATGTGCTCACTTAATGTGTTAATCTGATCATTGAGTATGGCTATCTTATCGTCATACCCGTGATATTTATCGGTTAACTCTTTCTTTTTGTTCTTTTTGGCATTCATTGAATCCGTATTGTTTTTGTATGCTTCATCAAGAGCGTTTATAGCCGATTCCAGTTTGGCTATAAGCATATTACTTTCAATTATGGATTGCTCCGTCTTATCTATTTCCGAAGACAATTCCGATGCCTGTTTTGACATGGAGCGGCTTTGTGCAACCGACTGTTCCAGTTTTTCTTTGTGTGCAGCAATTTCACTCTCCAGGCGATCCAGTTGCTTGTGTCTTCCCAGCAATCCCACTTTACCTACATTCTGCGTACCGCCGGTTATGGAGCCGCCGGTATTGAAAAACTCTCCGGTAAGCGTTACAAGTTTATACCTGCTCTGTGTTTTTCTTGCAATAAGTACGGCATTATCGTAAGAATCCACCACAACTATTCTGCCTAAAAGATTCTTTGCTATATTTTCATACCCGGAATCATATTCCAACAATTTGTATGCAACATCAATAACACCTTTATATGACAGTATTTCTCTTTCTTCATCTTTGTTAAACTGATTGGGGCGCACCGAACTTACCGGCAGGAATGTCACTCGTCCCAACTTGTTTTCTTTTAAGAAAGCAATAGCCGCCTTAGCTGCCTCTTCATCTTCCACTACGACATTCTGAATATTCCCGCCTAATGCCGCTTCAACTGCGGTGTTATATATCTCTTCCGTTTCCATCAGTTTGGCAACCACATCCACTATTCCGTTAAGTGATTTGTTTTCCAGCACCGCTTTAACATCCTGCTTATATCCGTGCATCTGTTTTTCCATGTCGTATATAAGTTTGTAGTTGCTTTGCAGTATCTCTATATTGGTTTTAAGATTATGTTCGGACGCTTCCGCCTGTTCCATACGCTTTTGCAACAATGCATATTCGGTCTTGCTTTTATCTCTTTTTGATACAAGCTGCTCCTTCTGTTTCCCGGCTGCAATATTTTTACTCTGATTGTCCTGTTTTGCCAAAAGGATGGAATCATTCTCCAATACCGTCTTGTTTATATCGTTATCCAGCATATCCAACTGAGCCTTCAGAGCATTCTTTTCATTGATGACATTATTCAACACGAGTTTACTGTCGGAAGTCTCTTCTATATGTCTCATCAAAGAAGCCTTCACACCCTCCAATATCTTTTCGCTTCCGCTCAACGATGCCGTAATGCTCTCCGCCTGTTCGGTCAATAAATCCAGTTTCTCTTTATAGCTTGCGTATTGCTTTTCCAGATATTTCCTTCTGTCTTCTTTTGTCAGATAATCTTTGGACAGTTCATTCTCTCTTAAATGATATTCTTCTATTTCTTTACTGTTTTTAATCTGTTCACTGTCTGCATTGGAAAGTCTTTCATTGCATAGAATAATCTCATGTCTTATTGATTCCAGTTCTCTTAAGAAGATGTTCAATTCATCTTTGAGGTTTTGTTCCTGTTCCTCATACCGGTTGATAATATTAATACTGTCTCTGTTTTCCTGCTTTATATTCTCCAGTTCCGACTCTTTTGTTTTTATATCTTCAGCCAGAACTTCCATATCCTGTTCATATTTCAAAATCCGTTTCTGATACATCTGCAGATTATTCAGATACAGCCCCACTTCATTGACTTTCAGAATCTCGTATACCCTTAAATATTCCTTTGCTTTCTCGGCCTGTATTCTCAAGGGCTCCAGCTGGTTTTCAATTTCATTTATTATATCGGTTATTCTTACAAGGTTCTCTTCGGTGTTTGTAAGTTTGCGCAAAGCTTCCAGTTTCTTCTGTTTATACTTCATGATACCGGCAGCTTCTTCGAAAATACCTCTTCTTTCGAGGCTGTTGCTGTCTACAATATCTTTTATTTCATTCTGCCCGATGATAGAGTACCCCTCTTTACCTACACCGGTATCGAAAAACATCATCTGAATATCTTTTAAACGACAGCTCTTATCGTTAACGGAGTATTCCGATTCGCCGGAGCGGTACAGTCTTCTGGTAATCTTGACATCCTCAAAGTCCACTGCAAGATGCTTATCTTTGTTATCAAAGAAAAGAGAAACTTCGGCAAAACCCACAGGTCTTCTATACTGAGTTCCGGAGAATATCATGTCGCTCATACTGCCTCCCCTTAACTGCCTGGAACTCTGCGAGCCTAAGACCCATCGGATTGCATCGGCAATATTACTCTTTCCGCTCCCGTTGGGACCTACTATTGCGGTTATACCTTTATTAAATTCCAGCACCGTTCTTGTTGCGAAGGATTTAAATCCCTGCAATTCCACTTTTTTAAGAATCATAATTATCTAAACCTGTTTTCTCAATATTCTCCAAAGCATCTTTCGCAGCAGCCTGCTGTGCTTCCTTCTTTGTTTTTCCTATACCTTTTCCGTACGGTTCCCCCGTAATTATAACCTCAACAAGGAATGTTTTGTCATGAGGCGGTCCTTTTTCTCCTTTAACCAGATATTTCGGCTCTTCCTGATATCTGGACTGCACAAAATGTTGCAATTTCGTTTTGTGATCATTATTATCACCCGACTTGATATATTCTACAATAAACTCATTCAAATTGGAAATAATAAAAGGTCGGACATATTCCAATCCCGAATCCAGATACATTGCTCCAATCAATGACTCGAAAGCATCGGCTATAACCGATTTGTTTGTATTAACGGCTGAGTTTGCTGCCGATGAACCGATAAGTATATATTTGTCTATTCCCAACCGTTTGCTTACTTTTGATAATGATTCTTCACACACCGCATATGCCCTTGTTACGGTCATCTCGCCTTCCTGCAAATAGTTGTGAGTTGTGAAAAGAAAATCCGAAATAACCAGCGAAACAACCGAATCTCCCAAAAACTCCAGTTTTTCGTAATTTTCCGTTTTGTCGTATGAGCTGTGTTTTAAGGCGGTAGACAGCAATGATTTATCCTTAAAAGAATAATCTATAGCTTTCTCTACCGATGCTATTGATTTATCAATCACTTTTTCCATTTAATCTACATCCGAAATAAACATATCTCTGATAATTCCGTAGTATCAAGTTGCAGAATAGGCCTCATTTTCTAAAGATCTTTAAATCTTAAGAAAATAAGGCTATTGAAATAGCCTTGATTCTCTTACCTGTTGTTTTCAATAAATTTTACAGCGGCACCTACAGTAGTAATGTTCTCCGCTTCGGTGTCGGGTATGGTAATCTTAAACTGATCTTCCATAGACATTATAAGTTCCACAATGTCCAATGAATCGGCTCCCAGATTTTCCACAAATGAAGATTCCATTGTTACTTCGTCCGCATCCACACCCAATTGTTCTACGATAATCGCTTTTACCTTCTCAAAAATCATTTTATCCTCCCGTCTCACGATGGACGTATTTTTAATATTCATCATATTATTCCATCGTTAATATTAACCTTTTTTATATTAAAACGCAAATAGCGTTTAACATACAACTCTCTTTATATTCCCTACAATATCATTTTCTGCAAGGTTCACCGCCTTAAGCACCACATTCTTTATTGTTTTTGCATTGGAGCTTCCGTGTGATTTCAATATTAAACCGTTTACTCCCAGTATCGGTGCACCTCCCATTATATCGGGATTTAAATTGTCTTTAAATTTCTTCATATCAGGTCTTATGACAGAAGCGGCAAGTCTGTGAAAAATATTCATATTAAATACAGCCTTCATCTTATTGAAAATATATGAAGCTGTACCTTCTAAAAGTTTTAATGACACATTTCCCGTAAAACCGTCGGTAACAATAACATCCACAATACCTTCCACTATACTGTTCCCTTCAATGCTGCCGTAATAGTTTAATCCCGATTGTTTTAAAAGCAGATTTGCCTCTTTTACTTCCGCGCTTCCTTTAGTGTCTTCCGTTCCGATATTCAACAGTCCTATTGAAGGATTTTCACACTTTGTAACTATCTTCATGTATTCGGAACCGAATTTTGCGAACTGAACATAACTTTCCGCACGCAAATTGGAGTTCAGACCGGCATCAATAAGTAAGGCAAACTTTTCTCCCGAAGGAATCAATGCCCCCAAAGCCGGACGTATTACTTTATCCATCCTGCCTGTTATGAGCAAAGAACCTGTAAGCAATGCACCGGAATTACCGGCAGATATTACCGCATCTCCGAACCCTTCACGCATCATCGTAAGAGCTCTTATCATGGAAGAATCCTTTTTGTTTTTAACAGCCGCAGTGGGTGTATCGGTAAAAAGTATTACTTCCGAGCAATGTTCCACTTTTATTCTCGATTTATCATAGTTACGGTTACAAAGTATATCGGCAATAATCTTACCGTCTCCGAATAAGGTTATA
The DNA here is from genome assembly GCA_022706885.1 of Bacillota bacterium. GTDB lineage: Bacteria > Bacillota > Clostridia > DUPQ01 > DUPQ01 > DUPQ01. The sequence continues at coordinate 783 of JAKJBR010000017.1, read as the reverse complement.
TCAAAACCTTCTTTTATGCTTATCGCATCCAAACATCCTGTTACTATTGCTTCCGGCGCATTGTCACCGCCCATGGCGTCTACAAGTATATTCATATATCCTCACATCATACCGAAACTAAAATAAATTTGCTGCGGAAAATTTCCGTATCTTCCCTGTAAACAAACACCCATACAAAATAGTTGCTCATTCTTATCTGTGTAACTTCCGCCCGTGCGGTAAGTTTTTCATTGGCATATACCGGCTCCTTGTATTTAATATTTGCCACACCTACCAGAGAAGCTTCGGCATCTATAACGGAAATAGCTACCGATTCCGCAAAGGAATAAAGGTACTGACCTCTGACTATATTGGTTTTTTTAAAAACCATATCGGCGGTTGTAACAAATTCGGCAGAAGCTCCTTCATTAAGTTTCAGATTTGTTATTGTTCCCACTATGTCTTCAGGTGCCAGCGATCTTACAGTGTCTTTTATTCTTTCACGAACCTGCTTTATTCCCAGTTCATTTCTGTAATTTCTTATACACGGTACCGAAACTCCCAAAGCTTCGGCAAGCTGCTTATCGTTCATATACGGACTTTCCGAAAGCAATATCTGCAAATCTTCAAGTTTCTTCAGTTTTTTCAGTGTCGCCTTTGTCATGCCGTTCCCTTCAAAACATTTTTATTACCTGATAACAAATTTACATAAGTATATTCCATCACACATACTTTGTAAAGAGATATACATTATTTTTCCTTAACTTTTCTCAAAAAATAGATGAAAAATCAATCCTTTATGAA
>JAKJBR010000055.1:0-5638 GCA_022706885.1 Bacillota bacterium | reverse complement strand
ATGCCGAATACATTTCCGCGGGTATTGCGGGAGCATCCAGGTTGGTGTTGGCATAAACGGGGGCTATTACTTTTATGCCTTTTAAAGCCAGCATTTCACTATGGTCGGAAGAGCGGAAGTAGGGATTTACTATGTCCATATCGGTCAGTGTGACGGGATATCCCTGCTTTCTTAAATCCATAGCGAGATTTACGGCAAAATTGGTTTTTCCGCTTCCGTAATGTCCGCATATGATGATGATTTTCTTCAGTCTCTTCATATTACCCGCACAAAAAATTATTTACTCCGTAGTATATCATTTATTTTTGTTAATTTGAATATATATGTGTAAAAAAGCGACGGAATTCATTTTTATTGCTTTTGCATGAATATATATGTAGAATAAAGTTTAAACAGAACGGAGGACTTGTCATGAAACTGGAAATATCGGAAATAGCCCAAAGAATCAGAACACTCAGGGAGATATTTGATTTTACTGTAGAGGAGATGGCGTCCGCTACCAATGTATCGGCAGAAGATTATATTAAACTGGAAAGCGGAAAATCTTCCGACTATTCATTTACCTTCCTGTACAGATGTGCGGAAAAGTTCAATGTGGACATAGTGGAAATATTGACAGGGGAAAATCCGCATCTCGGACAGTATGCGATTATAAGGAAGGGAGAAGGATTACCCATTAAGAGAAGAGAATATTTCTTATACAGCCACCTTGCTCCTAATTTTAAAAACAAGACCGCGGAACCTTTTCTGGTAAGAGCGCCTTATAACGAGAAGGAGTATAACGCACCTTTGAAGATGAATAAGCATGAAGGTCAGGAGTTCGACTATATCCTGGAAGGTGCACTGAAGTTCAAGCACGGTGACCGTGAAGAGATATTGTATGCCGGAGATTCTGTTTACTACAACTCCGGAATAGAGCACGGTATGACGGCGGCTTTGGGGAAAGAATGTGTTTTTCTTGCAATAGTAATGAAAGATGTAAGTAAGGAGCGGTAATGAGAAATATAAATTTACGATATGTTGATGAAAGCTATGACGAGTTTGGCGTGCTGACAAGTTACAGACTTAAGTATCCGGATAACTACAACTTCGGATATGATGTAGTGGATGATATAGCAATAAGCGATCCCGACAGGAGAGCGCTGGTCTGGTGCAATCCCGAGGGAGAAGAGAGAATATATACTTTTGCCGATATAAAGAGACTGTCCGATAAGACCGCCAACTATTTGCGGTCGCTGGGAATAGAAAAAGGCGACAAGGTAATAGTCATTCTGAAGCGCCATTACCAGTTCTGGTATACCTCGGTAGCTCTGCATAAGTTAGGAGCAGTAATGATTCCGGTCACATTCATGATAACCGCCCATGATGCCGAATACAGAATCAATTCAGCTTCGGTAAAGGCCGTTATCTGCACGGGTGAGGGACATGCCGCACAGGCTATAGATGATGTTCTGAATATTTGTCCCTCTCTTTCCATACGTACCATGGTATACGGTCATAAAGAAGGCTGGGGCGATTTCGACAAAGGTGTGCAACTGGCGGACGAGCATTTTGAAAGAGTGGACACGCATGTAAAAGAGCCACTGCTTATGTATTTTTCTTCGGGCACATCCGGTTATCCCAAAATGGTACTGCATAACCATACATATTCTTTAGCACATCTTCTGACCGCAAAGCACTGGCATAATGTCCATCCCGAAGGACTGCATCTTACCATAGCCGATACCGGATGGGGAAAAGCCGTCTGGGGCAAACTTTACGGACAGTGGCTGATGGAAGCGGCGGTTTTTGCATATGATTACGACAAGTTCGATGCGGCGGAAATATTGTCCCTTATACCCAAGTATAAGATAACAACACTCTGTTGTCCTCCGACAATGTTCAGGTTTTTCATTAAAGAAGGGTTGGAGAAGTTCGACCTTTCCTCGCTTACTTACGGTACCACGGCGGGTGAGGCATTAAATCCGGATGTGTTTGAAACCTGGTACAAAGTAACAGGCCTTAAACTCATGGAAGGATTCGGGCAGACCGAAACGGTACTGGCGGTGTGCAATCTTGTCAATATGCAGCCCAAACCGGGATCCATAGGAAAACCGTCGCCTCTGTATGAGATAGATCTTCTGGATGCCGACGGCAATGTATGTCCCACCGGTGTTACGGGTGAGATATGCATAAAGACATCAAATCGTTATCCCGACGGGTTGATGGACTGCTATTATCGCAATAAGGAAATGACCGACTGTACTATTTATAACGGGTACTACCATACCGGCGATACCGCATGGAAAGATGAGGACGGTTATTTATGGTATGTGGGAAGGAACGACGATATTATAAAGTCATCCGGTTACAGGATAGGTCCGTTTGAGATAGAGAGCGTGCTGAACAGCCATCCCAAAGTACTGGAAAGTGCGGTTACCGGAGTGCCCGATGAGATAAGAGGGCAGATTGTAAAAGCAACGGTAGTGTTGTCAAAGGGCTACAGTCCTTCTCCGGAACTGGTAAAAGAGCTGCAGGACTTTGTCAAACATGAGACCGCACCGTATAAGTATCCGAGGATTATAGAGTTTGTTGAGAATCTTCCCAAAACGGTTAACGGGAAAATACGAAGAGTGGCAATAAGAGAGCAGGATAATAAAAAATGAATGGAAAAATATGATATTTTATGTGAAAAATATACTTTTTGATGATATACTATTGTTCGAAAGATTTTTTTAATATATTATGATACGAGTTATTCAGTAATGATAAATACAATTTGTATTAAGGGAGTTAGAAAATGAGAAAAAGCACAGCAGTTAAAATTTTAATATCGGTAATGGTAGTTGCTTTGGCACTTTCATTGGCCGGTTGCGGACCCAAATCAAGAGTAAAAGAAGCAGTGGAGCTTTTTATTGAAAAAGCAAATGCACTGGATTATCAGGGAATGTTCGATCTTATGGCAACGGAAACTGTAAGGGAAATAAGAGGAAATAAGTCGTTAGCGGATTTCCTTAAAGAGAAAACATCTGCGGAGATTGCGGAAGCTATACTGAAACATATTCTTCCGGCACCGGTAGGTGATGCCGAGCAGTTCTTAAAGACACTTTCTATGGAATATGAAGGTGCTGATATAAGAGAAGACTTTTCTTCATTGTATTGTGTTTTGAAATACGAGATAGACGGAGAGACTTTTGAAAAAGATGCCGTCTTCAACATGCTCAGAAAGAATGTATCGGAACCTTGGACAGTAAGAGATATAGCTCTTTAATTCGGACCGGTTCCTTGCATAGAGGAATATAACTGAATAGTCTTTACCGAAAAGGTGCGGACAGGTTTCTTAAGAGGATACAATAGAAGGAGGAAAGTATGAGGCTTTCCTCTTTTTTATGGAAAGAGAACGCATCATTTGATATACTGGTATTCAAGGAGCACAACTATGAGAACATTTATCGCAATAAATTTCCAACAGGATGTAAAGGACCGTTTGTTTAACATAGAGAGAAGTTTGAAGAGCATGTCGGAAAGAGGCAGATTTACTCCCAAAGACAATCTGCATCTGACACTGATTTTTCTCGGAGAGATTGCAGAGGACAGAGTAAAACTTGCACAGCTGTGTGTAAAGAACATATCGGCACCCAAGTTTGACATGGTTGTCAACAGGTTAGGGAAGTTTAAAAGACCCGACGGAGATATATACTGGGCGGGGATAGAAACCAATCCCGTTCTGACTTCCATTTACAGCCAGCTTTACAGTAATTTAAGTTCTTATGACTTTTATATTAAAGACAGTGAATATGTGCCGCATCTTACACTTGCAAGAGATTATGTGCTGAAAGATAAAGAAGCGATGGAGAGGTATAAAGAGAATTTCCAGAAAATAAGTATACATGTGGAAAGCATTCATCTAATGAAATCGGAGATTATAGACAGAAAGCTTACCTATACCGTTCTTTATACAAAGGAACTGGATTAAACCGAATATAATGTAAACAACAAAACCGTTAAGGATTTTTCCGGAAAGCACATAAAAAGAGCATCATACAAGATGCTCTTTTAGATTATAAATCAATATCTATCTGTCAATTCTTACGATCTTTTTCTGCTCCAGAGATTTTTCTATGGCATTCATCACCAATACCGGTATCAGCAGTTGGTCATCGGTAAGAGGCGATTTACCTGTTCTGACCATATCCACAAAGTCTTTGAATTCCGCAATGAATATTCCCGACATATCCAGGTACCTTATATCCACATCGGTTTCTCCGTATATGACCGAAACGTATTTTTTGGAATTGGCAAACTGCATGGTTACATCATATTTGTCATAATGAGCAATTGCCGTTATGTGCCCGTTATTTAAGAATGCGGATATCGCTTTCACATCCATTCCGTAAACCGCCAGTGTCATTTCCACAAGATGAGATGCGTAGAAATAAAGTCCGCCGTATTCGCTCTCGACCGAAGCGGGGAAGTTGAGCACTCCGGAATATATTCTTCCGAAAGCATCTTGCTCCACCAGTTTCTTAAGTTCCAGTATTTGCGGTGAGTATTTGCATCCCGAACCGCCGCTGACGGGAACTTTCTTTTGTTTTGCCGTTCTTAATATATTTCTGGCTTCCGCCGGATCTATTGTAAACGGCTTGTCTATAAATGCGGGTTTTCCTTTTTCTATAAAAGGCAGTGAACAGGATTCATGGTATTTACCGTGCCTGTTGGTTACTATGACACAATCCACCAGGTCCATCATTTCCAAAGGATTATCCACTATTACCGCATCGGTAATACCGCATTTTTCTATTATATTCTCCGAAGGTGCTTTTTCCAGCGCATAAAAAGCCGTTATCTTAAAATCCTTGTATTCTTCCTTGAAACATATCTCTTTTGCAAAAGCAAGTGCATGTGAGTTTTCCGTTCCCAGCATTCCTACTCTAAACATTTTGTGACCTCCTGTTAACCTTTCTTGAAATATTCCGTAACTTTTACTATGGAATCGATGATGTCCTGTATATCCTGCTCCGTATAGAACTCATTGAGATTGAGACGTATAGCGGTATCCAGTATTTCTTCGGCAACCGGACACAATCCTTTGGGATAGGATATGTCTTTTCCGTAATACTTGGAATCAAACGGAGCATGAGTGCCCGGATATCCTTCCTTATTCTGGAACATATCATAAAGATATACCACGGAAGGTATGTATCCTCTCTGGCATCCTATTCCCTCGGCCTTCAAAGCTTCGGCAAATGTCGTTGTATCTGTGCCCACTACTTTGGGATCTATTCTGAACATATAGAACCAGAAACTGGACTGGTTACCTTTTTTGACTTCATGAGGATAAACGCCTTTTAAGTGTTTAATTCCCTCGGTTATCATTTCGCCGTAGCGTTTTCTTGTGGCACATATTTTTTCCAGTTTATCCAGCTGAGCTATTCCCACTGCGGCGGTAAGCTCGTTCATCCTGTAGTTGGGAGCCAGAAATTCTATTACTCTTAAGGCGGCGCCTTTGGAAAATCTGTTGTAGTTTTTATCGGCAAACATGAATGTTTTAACATAAAGGTCGGGATTTTTAACCAGAACCAATCCGCCGTCTCCCGCGGAGATGTGCTTGAAATCGTTGAGACTGAAGCAGCCCATATCACCTATGGTTCCCGCCAGA
>JAKJBR010000016.1:0-25486 GCA_022706885.1 Bacillota bacterium | reverse complement strand
AACATATATGCGGGGTGCAATCCCGAACGATATGATGATATGATGCATTGTATTCAGGAAATAATTGAAGATATATCCCGAAACGGTCCGGAGGATGAGGAAATAACAAGAGCCCGCGACCAGATAAGGTGTTCCATGCTTTTAGGAATGGAAACTACCGATTCGAGAATGGTTTCCAACGGACGGAATATGTTGCTGAGGGGTCGACCGGTATCCAGGGAAGAAGCAATAGAAAAAATTGACAAAGTAACAAAAGACGATGTTCAGAGTATTATAGACAAGTATATTGACTGGAACCGTAAGGCGGTATCGGTCTTACGTCCCGCAAAGAAAACAAAAAAGAGTTGATGTTACTCTAATCGCCAATAATGGGAACGAAAATGCGCCAATAAGAGGAATGAAAGTTCGCCAATAAGAGGAAAAGCGTTGACAGACAGGTAATTACGGGTTATTATACCTATATAATAACTGTTTTAATGAGGCGATATACATAATGGAAGGATACAAGAAAAGGGTAGCGGATGCTATTTTAGAAGAAAAACTGGCCGGTAAAGGTGCAGTACTCATAGAGGGGCCTAAGTGGTGCGGTAAGACCACGACAGCCGAGCAGAGAGCAAAGAGCATTCTGTATATGGCCGATCCGGTAAGACGGGAAAGAAATCTTATGCTTGCTGAAACCGATCCCGATATACTTTTGAGGGGGGAGGTGCCCAGATTGATTGACGAGTGGCAGATTGCTCCTAAACTTTGGGATGCAATAAGATTTGAGGTGGATAGACGTAAAGCATTCTCTCAATTCATTCTTACCGGTTCATCGGTTCCGGCAGATACAAAAGATATAACTCACTCGGGAACAGGCAGATTCTCCTATTTGCGCATGAGACCTATGAGTCTTTCGGAATCGGGCGAATCCGACGGTTCAATAAGTCTTAGAGAACTGTTTTCATCGCCTGATAATATATATGCCGGATGCGATCTGACATTGAGTGATATATGTTTTCTTATATGCCGCGGGGGATGGCCTCTTTCAACTTATCTGTCAGGAAAGCTTGCCTTGAATCAGGCAAGAGACTATTACGATGCGGTCGTCAATGTTGATATGTCAAGAGTGGATAATGTGGAAAGAAATCCCGAAAGAGTGAAACGGCTTATGAGATCGTATGCCCGTCATCAGGGACAACGGGTTGCGGATACTGCTATATGTGATGATATCAAGGATAACGATAGCGCAACACTGAATGTGGATACGGTACGCTCATATATAGATGCATTAAAGAAAATGTTTGTTGTTGAAGATGCTGCGGCTTGGAATCCCAATTTACGTTCCTCAACTGCAATAAGAACATCGGATACCAGATACTTTGTAGATCCGTCCATTGCTACAGCCGCATTGGGATTGGGTCCCGATGATTTGTTGCAAGATATGTCAACTTTGGGCTTTATGTTTGAAACTTTGGCAATCAGGGATTTACGAGTCTATGCGGATGCATCGGACGGTTCGGTATATCACTATCGCGATAAAAACGGACTGGAATGTGATGCCGTTATTCATTTAAGAAACGGTAGATACGGACTTGTCGAGATAAAGATAGGCGGAGATACCCTTATAAACCAAGGTGCTCAGTCATTATTGAAGCTGGCAAGTCTCATTGATACGGAAAAAATGAATAAACCTTCTTTCCTGATGGTCCTGACGGCAAACTCCGATATGGCATACAAAAGACCGGACGGCGTATATGTTGTACCTGTAGGAAATCTGGGAGTCTGATTTTTTGTATGATGCTTTTATTCTTTGGATATTTACCTGCAAAAAAGCAGTGTAAATTCGGTTAATCTTCCGCTACAGCGCCATATCCTCAATAACATCTCTTGCCGTAACGGCGGTGACTTCGTAATCGGCCATTTTTTCCAGTATGTATAAAGCCTCATCCTGTTTAACCGATACATCACTGACCGAACATGTATCGGTGAGTTTACCGTTTTCCCTTGTTTCCACCTTTATGCCGTAAGTTTTGCATTGTTCCTTCAGAGAAAACTCTTCAATGAGGAAATACTCGACATCCAGTTTGTTTTTTCTTTCGTCAATAAGCCTGCAGCTGCGTTTAAGCGTGTAGGTTGACATATTATTTACCTCCGTATATCGGTAAGGATAGTATTAAAATATGTATTTATGAACAGACAAATAAAGGAAATAAGCAATATGCGTCGAATAATGTAAGCAGGAGGAGCAATGACCGAACGATATATTTATCCCGAACCGCTAATAGAAGAGATAATTTCCAAAAACGAGATTGTAGATACCGTTTCCAGATATGTGAAAATAGACAGAAAAGGCAAGGACTATTTCGGTCTGTGTCCGTTTCACCAGGAAAAGACTCCCTCCTTCTCGGTAGTTCCCGCAAAACAGATATACTACTGTTTCGGCTGCAATAAGGGCGGAAACGTTATTAATTTTATAAAAGACATCGAAAACTTAAGTTATTCCGAAGCGGTAAAACTGTTGGCCGAAAGAGCCAACATAGTGATACCGGAAAAAAACAGTTATGTGGATGAAGCGGTTCTTCGGAAAGAAAAAAGAACATATGAGATGAACAGTCTTTCAGCCCGATTCTTTTATGAGAACATGAGATTTAAAATAAGCAATCAGGCAAAGGAATATCTGGGCAAAAGAGGCATAAAGGGCGAAACAATTACATTGTTCGGGATAGGATATGCTCCCGATGAATGGTCGGCTTTGACCGAATATCTCAAGTCAAAGGGATTTAACGACGATGAAATAGTGGAAGCCGGTCTGGCTTCAAAGTCCAAAAACAAGGTTTTTGATAAATTCAGAAACCGTATAATGTTCCCTATCATTGATGTCAGAAACAGGGTTATAGGTTTCGGCGGCAGGGCATTGGAGGAGAAGGATGTCAAGTACATGAACTCACCGGAAACCGTCGTATACAAGAAGAACAAAAGCCTGTATGCCATGAATTTGGCAAAGAACGCCAGAGAGGATTTTGTTATTATTGTGGAAGGATACATGGATTGTATAAGTCTTCATCAGGCGGGCTTTACCAATGTCATAGCTTCATTGGGAACTTCCCTTACCGATAATCAGGCAAAGATGATAAAAAGAGTATTCGGGCAGGCCATAATAGCGTATGACAACGATGCTGCCGGGCAGAACGCCACTTTAAGAGGACTGGATATATTGGCAGGGCTGGGTTGTGTGGTAAAAGTACTTATGCTTCCCGCAAAAGATAAGTTCGGCAATACTATAAAAGACCCCGATGATTTTATTAGACTTATGGGTAAAGAAGAGTTCAAAGAATCGCTGAAAAATGCTCTTATGCTTGTGGAATACAAAGCACATTTGCTCAAACAGACATGCGACTTAAAGACTTCCGGGGGAAAGATTGCATTTTTAAAAGGTGTTGCGGCGGCAATAGGACAGGTGCAAAGCCCGGTGGAACGGGATGTGTATATTAAAAATATATCCGCCAGATACAATACCAGTTATGATGCGCTTTTAAAGGAAGTACAGAACAGAACGGGAGATACCGGCAGGTCCGATACCTCGCAGACGGAGATACCGAGGACAAAAAAAATAGCTTCGGCATTGACCGACAGGTTTACCGAAAGCAAACTGGATAAACTCTTCTATACCATTCTGGTGCTTCTTTGCAACAACCCGACATTTAAAGGGGAGATTGAAAAGCAGTTGCTTGCCGATAACATGATACACAATGACTTCAGCAGAGATCTTCTTCAGGAGATTATTAACAGATATGATTCGAAGGAAAGTCCCGATGAAGCCAGGATAGCGGCTATGTTGGACGATGAGCAGAGAGCTGCGTTTATAAAAGAGGCTGCGGAATATCATACCATTTCCGATCCTTGCAAAGCATTAAACGACTATATCTCCAAATACCGTCATGACATGATAGTGAACAACAATATGGTGTTAAGTCGTGCATTGGCATCGGACGGCTTAAGTGAGAGCGAAAAAGAAAATATTAAAGAAGAGCTGAGAAAGAACACTGCTCTGCTGGCAAAATACAAAATAAATACATAATCCGGAGGTAGTACAGATGAGTGAAAAAGAAAATTCCAATAAAAAGGCACAACAACAGCCTGTGGAAGAAGAAAGCGGGATGGTCAGATTCAATAAAATAATGGCTGACCTTATGGAAAAAGGAAAAACCAAAGGCACGCTTGTATCTCAGGAAATAACCGACAGTTTTGATGATATGGAAGTAAATTCCGACCAGATGGACAAGTTGATAGAGATGTTTGAAGAAGCGGGTATAGATATCGTGGATGACGAAAAAGACCTATCCGATGAGGATTATGAAACGGAAGATATTGATGTCTCCGTACCGGACGGAGTGTCGGTTGATGACCCCGTAAGGATGTATCTGAAGGAGATAGGTAAGGTTCCTCTATTGACAGTGGAAGAAGAGATAGAACTTGCCAAAGGTATAGAGGCGGGCGATGAGGAGTGTAAGAGAAAGCTTGCGGAAGCCAATCTGAGGCTGGTGGTCAGTATAGCAAAGAGATATGTGGGCAGAGGATTGCAGTTTCTTGATCTGATTCAGGAAGGCAATCTGGGACTTATAAAAGCGGTGGATAAGTTTGACTATACCAAAGGATTCAAGTTCAGCACATATGCCACCTGGTGGATTCGTCAGGCAATAACCAGATCCATAGCAGACCAGGCAAGAACCATAAGAATACCCGTTCATATGGTGGAAACCATAAACAAATACACAAGGGTATCGCGTCAGCTTGTGCACGAACTGGGAAGAGATCCCACCCCCGAAGAAATAGCAAGGGAAATGAATATGACCGAAGACAAGGTCCGTGAAATAATGAAGATTAATCAGGATCCCGTATCTTTGGAAACTCCGATAGGTGAAGAAGAAGACAGTCATCTGGGCGACTTTATTCCCGATGAAGATGCGCTTGCTCCTGCGGAAGCGGCGGCATTCACCCTGTTAAAAGAACAGCTTATGTCGGTATTGGACACACTTACTCCGAGAGAGAAGAAGGTTCTCAAACTCAGGTTCGGACTGGATGACGGCAGAGCCAGAACACTGGAAGAAGTGGGCAAGGAGTTCAATGTCACGAGAGAGCGTATAAGACAGATTGAGGCCAAAGCCTTGAGAAAACTTCGACACCCGAGCAGAAGTAAGAAACTGAGAGATTATCTGGAATAAAATACTTTTACGATGAAATACTGATTGCGGTAAAATGTTTTTACCGCTTTTTTCATTGCTTTTTATTTTCACAATCAGCTGATGCCTTTTTTCCGTTTTCAATACAGCGGAAGATATAAACGGTCAGAAAGATAAACAGCAAAGAGCCTATGCTGTCTATAAGAATGTCGGTGATTTCGCAGGACCTTCCGGGAACGAATATCTGATGTATTTCGTCAAGTATCGCATTAATGACACATGTCGCCAAAGACAATACTATCACAAGGCGGTCGGTTTTGATATGTATCGACTTGTATGCATTTACGGACAGCGTTCCCAATACTCCGAAGAGCAGAAAGTGTGCCGATTTACGTATTATATACTGATAGCTTTCCAGTACTATAAACTGTTCATCGGCGCTCATTTGTCGGAATTCCGGATAAACTACCTTAAGAATAGCGGAGAGAATGTTGCCGCTTACCGAAGACGAGCGGTCGGCAGTATGGGAAGACAATATGAAAATCAATACCATCCACATAATCAGAAGTACCCAGGAGATTAACGCCCATCGGTTATTCTTAAAACGGTTACATATCTTTTTCAAGTGATATCCTTTCCCAACCCCAAAGCATAATACTATAACTGTGCTTATTAATCAATCAGCAGTACCACAAATCCAGGTAACCGCGGACAATCTTCTTCATTTCCCGGAAAATTATTTCCTGACGGGCGGTGGTTGTGTAGTAATCCAGAGTGGATTTGTTACCGGTTCCGGAGCACTCGGTCAGATAGCCTTGCTCTATTAACTTATGTTCTAAAGCAGGGCCGCCGCACTTGGCTGCGTTTTTGACTGTCCACTCGGTGAGGGCAGGTGAGGAATCCCGCTCCAGAGCGGTCCAGATATTAACCTTACATATACCGTCATCGAACAGTTTCTTAATTTGATCGTTGGAAACCGAAGAAGTACCGTGCAGACAGATTCTGGAGCCTATTCTCGCTTTGATGGCCCTTGCAGCATCGCAGCGGTAGTGCAGATCATGGCCGGAGGCACGGTGTTCGGTGCCTAAGTTTGCAACCACTATATCCACACCTGTTTCCCGCATATACCGCTCGCACTTATCCGCATCGGTGATTTCACATCGTATCTCACCGTCGGCATCCGTTATCTCGTCACAGGCACCCTCGATTAATAATTCCTGCCCCTTGCGTCGCACATAAGCACGTGTCTTTTCCATATTCTCTTCCATAGGCAGTACGGATGCGTCATACATGACCGAGGAATACATACTCAGATCGCTTTCCAGCAATTCTTCATCGGCATCGTGCTGTGCATGATCCAGATGAATCATCACATCCAGGTCGGGAAATACACGGGATAGGATTTCCAGATTGCTGCGGAACAGCTCCAGCCCTATATCCCAGCGTCTGGTGTGGGTATAGTATGCGGACTGGGTACGTCGGTCATACCGGTTGGTAATGGCCAGAGTAACGGGAATACCGTCGTATCCTTTTTCTTTTGCGAAGTCGGAGGCGGCGGTCAGTATTGCTTCGGTGGTGGTCAGATTTTCGCTGCAAAAACAGGGAATTACCCATCCTTTTTTCGCGGCTTTTTCATATATTGCCAGGACATTCTCCCGGCCGGTAATAATAGGCATATCTGTTCTCCTTATATTTCGTAAAGGTTTACGGTCACTTGGTAAGTAATACTCTCTCCGGGAGCAATAAACTTCAATGTACCCTCACGTCTCATGACATCGCGGCCGTCGGGGTGGCAATTTCCCGGTTCCAGACCCAGAACATAATCACGGCAACCCATCATCTTCCATTGGGTGAAATAGTCCAGTTTATCGGCATCGAAGGATATGGTCAGACCTTTGCCGATATCGGGATTGTATATGGATGCCTTGCCTTGCTTTCGGAAACTGTGGAAATAGCACTGCTCCTCAAATCCGGGAGTGGGAGGCAGTATCTTATGCCAGGTATTCAAATCCTTTGCCGCATGTTGGTTTCTGGGCTTTACGGACACCGAAGGGATTTCCAGTACCGCATTTTCCGACAGAAGGGGATATCCCATATTCATGTGATACAGCAGCATAAGGGGGGATTGCCGGTCACCTAGGTTCTCTATTGTGTCCCTTATGTCGAATGTGTTGATATGCTTTTTGCAGGTAACGGTACGCTTGAGCATCAGTTTCCTTGAGAATATTCCGCTGTCGTTTATAACGGCATGGATATATATGTTTTCATCATCCTCATCCCACCGGATTTGCTCACACGGGGTGTTACCTATGGTGCCGTGCAGAGGTAATACTTCGCCTTCGTCGGTGCAGGGACTTCCCGCCGCTGTCAAGCCGCAGGTGGTAAGAAATCCTGCGGTAAAACTCTTTAAAAAGCCCGTGCCGGTTTGGTCGTAGTAAGCGGGAGCAACATAACCGGCAGGAGAAAAATAGCCCATATTATCGCCTTTGAAAATCAGCCGGTAAATGTCCGCACAGCGGTCTGCACATACGGTCATCTGCAAGCCTGCAGCATTTCTAAGCTGCAGCAGCCTTATACCGTCGCCCTTACCTCCTATAAGCCGTACTTCCTCCACACCGCAAAGCTGGCTTGCATGTCCTATATAATTATTAACGGTATTTTTCATACTATTTGCTCCTTTGTTTCATATACAATTTTCTTAAGGTTTTGTATGTTTTGTACTTTTTATTGTAGATTTCCAGGTGTTCAGGGTTAGGACGGACATGTGTACCGTATTGCCAAAATCGTTCGGCAACATCAAACGGTTTTTCGCCTGTTATAGCACAAATGCCCAGAATAGCACAGCCCATAGCGCCCGTTTCCTCGGATTTCACCGGAATAATCTCACAGCCTAAGATATCCGCCTTGATTTGTAGCCAAACGGAAGACCGTGCACCGCCGCCGCAGGCAAAGAGTTTTTTGAATGTAACTCCGCTCTCGCCGAGTTTTTCCCGGTTGTAGCGCATCTCAAAGGTTATACCTTCTAAAACGGCGCGGTAGATATCCGTAAGGCGGGTCTGTGTGGTAAGACCGGCAATAAGTCCTGTGGCAGTCGCATCCACATCGGGTGTACCGCCCATTCCCTGTAAGAAGGGAAGCATCATCAGGTCTGAAGGTTGTGACGGGCATTGCTCGTTAAGTAAGTCATAAATGCTTTTATTCTCCATCGCAGCCTCCCTGCTCATATGGCTTGCCAGTGCATCCCGATACCAGCGGACTACCGAGCCTGCCGAGATATTGTATGCATAAGTGACATATCCGCGGTCCTCTAAATAAGGAACGCAGGCAAAATTATTCCTCTGAAAATCCAGGCTTTCCGGAATGGAGGAAAAAAGCGGGGTAATACACTCGGAGGTGCCGGAGGAATCCACTGCGTCACCCGCATTGCGTACGCCGGCGCCCAAGGCATTGACAATCTGGTCGTGGCAACCCGTTACCACCTGAACATTGCAAGGAAGCCCCAGCAGTGCGGCTGCTTTTGGCAGAATTGTACCCGCTTTTACACCGGCAGGCAACACTTCGGGAAGTGTGCTTTCTTCGATGCTGCACAGTTCCAAGAGTTGCTTGGACCAGCAACGGTTTTCCACATCGTAGAGTAAACTTCGGCAGGCCAGGGAAACATCGGTGTATGCCTTTCCCGTCAGCCGGTATGTAATGAAGTTTGCTATAAACAGGTATTTCCAGACAGGTCGCTTGGCTACCTTCCGGGTATATAGCATTTTGGAAAGAGAGTAGGATGCATCGGGTAAAATACGTGCGATACGCATAAACTTCTCTTCTCCGATACTGCTGACAAGATTATTAAATTCTTCACTCTCCGTATTGCCGAAATACAGCAGTATATCGGTCAATGCATTGCCGTCCTTATCTACGGGTACAAAGGATTCACCGAAGGAGCAGACGGTGATAGCCGCAATCTGCTGCTTGTCGGGGATTTCAGCG
Source organism: Bacillota bacterium (assembly GCA_022706885.1). Classification (GTDB taxonomy): domain Bacteria; phylum Bacillota; class Clostridia; order DUPQ01; family DUPQ01; genus DUPQ01. The sequence goes on along the minus strand of JAKJBR010000016.1, from coordinate 16,343 downwards.
GTACATTTTTTGATTACCTGAAATACCGATAAGGTCAGGATATCCGAAGGCAGGTTGACCTGTCCCGCCGCCAGGGGATATTCCGTATAGGCGACTGCAAGTTGCTTGCCGTCATCCCGAAAGGCTACACATTTACAACCGGTGCCGCCTATGTCGATACCGAGACTTATCATGGTATTCTCCTCCTAATCAATTTCCACCCAATCGTAGTTAAGATAGGTGGTGAAGGCTTCCTTCAGAACCTCCTTGTAATGACCTTCGCAAATGGATGTATGATGTTTAAAGCCGCCGCGGGCCAGTTTTATCAGTTTGTTCTGCAAATCGTCAATCTTTGCAACCCCGGCACAACCGAAGAACTCACGTTCAATCACATCCTCGGTAATCTTACCTTCGGATACATAAACAATAATCTTACCGTCCTTGGTCTGACAGTTGGAGATGGTTATGGGCATGGGCTTGATCCGGCCTTCGTTGCTGCCCCAGCCGCTTCCGGGATCGCTCTTTGAAAACATCTTATGTTCGGTAACGGTGCCGCGACCGGTCATCAGGCTTTGGGCTACGGGACCGCAGTGGAACAGTATGACCTTGTTTTCGTCCTCTCCGTAATTGTTATTCCAGTCCAGAACAGCGGTAGCACCTTGTGAAGCCAGACTCATTGCCCGCATGGTGACTGCGGAACACACATCAATCTCACAGGAAGCTACTATGCCCCGATCGTTCAGTTCGCTGAGCAGGACACAGGGACAAATCCTGAGATAGGTCTCCATTTCGTTCCAGCAGCGTAAAGCCAAAGCATCCAGACGGTACTCCTTAATATATTGGTCTATAACAACACTCACCTTGGCCAGTGTGTACATATTTTCCTTCGGAACAAGGGAAAAATCCGAGTAGTTCTTCAGCCGTTGGATTTTGGCAGATACGGCAGGGTCGTCGTTCTTCTTGTCCTTTACCTTGGCGAACAGTTCGGAAAGGTCGAAGGATTCCACATTGATACCGTACTTCTGCAGAGCAATCTCGTCAAAGCGGACGGTCTTGAAAGCGGTGGTACGTGCACCTATGCAGCCCAAGTTAAATCGCTTCATACCGTTTACCACACGACAGATTGCGGCAAAGTCGCGGAGATTCTCTTGGAATTTGTCGGAAAGAGGGTGAACAACATGAGGTTTTAACACTGTGAAAGGCACATTATATTGGCAGAACACATCGGTAACCGAGAACTTGCCGCAATAAGCGTCACGACGGTGCTGGAAGTCCATTTTGCCTATTTCATCAGGGTAAGCCTGCATAAGGATGGGTACTCCCGCGTCCTGCAGAGCGATTATAGCGCCGTTTTCATCAGCAAAAATGGGCATGGAAAAGATGACACCGTCATACCGGCCCCTGTACTTTGCCAGCCACTCGGCATACAGGCGGCCTTCGTCCCGGGTCTCCACACCGCCATAGCGCGTCAGATCCGCATCCATCATAATATAGTCGTAGCCGGCTGCGGTAACAGCCTTGACCATATCCTCACGGGCATTGTAAATAAGTTCGCCGGGCATAAACCCGCGGTTGCTGAAGCAAAGAGCAAATGTCATTTTTTTCATGGTAAATATCCCCCTTATATTATTACATTTTATGGCTGATTTCAGAATACATAATCGGTCATTTCAATAATAGTTTTATTTGTCCGCAACATTGTAGATTTGTCCGCTATTGTATGTTTATCCTGTTTGTGCTATTATGCAAAAAGAAGGATGGTATAGAGATGCTACAACTTAATACCGCAAATCTGTATAAGGTGCTGCAGGATTTCTATACGCTGACCGATATTCGTATCGTTATTTTTGACGCGGAGTTCAGAGAGCTTCTGGCCTATCCGAGGGAGCGGGAGCACTTCTGCCACATGTTGCGTAAGACTCCGGAAGGCGAAGCCGGGTGTTTTGTCAGCGATAAGAGCGGTTGCTTAAAGTGCGCCAAAAACAGGCAACCGGTTATTTACAAATGCCATGCCGGACTGACCGAAGCCGTTGCCCCCATTATGGATAAGGACGGTGTGCTGGCTTATGTTATGTTCGGTCAGATTATCCTGAAGGAAAACTGTGAAGAAACCAGAAGCAATATTAAAAGGCGCTATCCTGAGCTTGCCCGTGAAGCGGACAACATTCCCGTCAAGTCTCAGCGGGAACTGAGTGCAGCCGCCACGGTCTTACAGGCCATTACCGCCTACGTAATCACTAACCGTTGGGTCGTTCCCAATCAATCGGCGTTTATTCGGGAGATTGACCGATATGTTGAAGAGCATCTTTCGGAGAATATTACGGTAAGGGATATATGCGTCGCTTTCAGAATAGGTCGTACCAGATTATATGAGCTTTCCGCCGACTATCTGGGTTGCGGTCTTGCGGAATATATACGAAGGCAGCGGATAGTCCATGCTCAGCGGATGCTGACAGTAACCGATATGTCCGTAACGGACATTGCCTTTGCTACGGGTTTTGGCGATTACAACCACTTTTCCAGAATCTTCAAACAAATTGCGGGTATGTCGGCAAGAGAATATCGTAAAAAGCAATAAAAAAACCGAACACATTACGCAACGGAAATATGTTCGGATTTGTTATCGGTGGTGGGCCTTCACGGACTCGAACCGCGGACCGACCGGTTATGAGCCGGTTGCTCTAACCAACTGAGCTAAAGGCCCTAAAGCTCAATACTTGATATATTATACATACAAGTATAAACCCGGTCAACAACTTTTTTCAAGATTTCGTTGCTCCCTTAAGCCCTTTTAAAGTCAAATTTCATTTAAGAATACGGAGAAATCGTGTTTTGAGTATAAAAACCGTGTTTTCCGTACTAAAAATATCTATGATAATGTAAAATAGGGAATATGAGAGAGGTTAAACGACTGTTAAGTAACAGATTGCTCATGGTAGCGGATTTGGCGCTGCCGTGTGAGAAGGTATTTGATATAGGTACCGATCACTGCTATCTGACCATATATCTCATACAAAAAGGTATATGTAAAACAGCCGTTGCCACCGATATAAAAGAGGGACCGGTAAGAATCGCCAAGAGAAATGTCCGGCTGTTCGGTATGGAAAAGCATATTGATGTGTTTGTCGCTGACGGAATAAGTCATGTGGGGGATGGCTGTTGTGTTATTATAGCCGGAATGGGTGCCGATGTCATAGTCGATATACTTAAAAAAGATATGGACAGCGCAAAAAGTTGTGAATGGTTAATCTTACAGTGTCAGAGCAAAACCGAACGTTTGCGGGCCTTTTTGTGGGATAACGGATTTGCTATTGAAGAGGAAGCACTCATTAATGATAGAGACAAGATATATAATGCTTTTCGGGCAAGTTACACGGGTATCAATCAGCCGTACACCGAAATCGACACGATAGCGTCGGAAATTTTAGCAAAAAGACATCATCCTCTGTTACCCGGATATGTTTCGGGGTATATAAAAAAGCTGGACGATATGATAGCGGGATACAGGGAAGCAGGCAGAGATTTTACCGAAGAAATAAAATTAAAAAGAGCATTGGAGGAACTGTTATGAAAATATCAAAAATAATTAAATATCTGGAATCGGTTGCACCTGCCGATAAAAGTACAGAGCGGGATAATGTCGGGTTACTAATCAAGGGAAAGGACAATATAAGAAGGGTTATGGTATGTCTGGATATTACAAAAGATGCCGCGGAATATGCGGTATCCTGTAAAGCCGATTTAATAATAACTCATCATCCCTTCATTTATGACCCTCTTTACAGGATAGATAACGATGAACTTATTACAGTTATACGTAACAAAAGTGCCGTGATTTCGCTTCATACCAATTATGATGCTGCAAGGCTGAATGATGTTTTGGCACAAAAATGCTTTTTAAGAGAAACAAAACATATCTTTTTTGAAGACGGAATATCTTTGGGAAGGGCAGGAATCACCGATACAACCGACTTTAATAAATACATTGATAAAATAAAGAAAAGTTTGGGTGTGGATACGGTTAAGGTGACCGGCAATATACCGGATAAGGTAAGTGCAGTGGCTGTGGGAACCGGTTCTTCAGGCAGCTTTTCCGAAGATATAAAGAGTTTGGATATAGATGTGTTTATAACGGGAGAGATAAAGTATGATATTCTCAAATCCATGGCGGGTACGGGACCTGCAATCGTGGAATTGGGACACTATGAATCGGAGGAGATTTTCGTTGATGATTTATCCGCCCTTTTGGCTGATAAGTTCCCTTCATTGGATATTTTCCCGTACAAAAAAAGAATTTCCGTATATTTTTAATTAAAATTCGGTGTAAAGTATTTTAAAGGTGATGAATACACATATTTGATAAAAATATAATAAAGTGATATAATTACTGACCTGACCGGATCAGACGATCGCGGATGCAATGCCTAAAGGCTGCAGATGAGGAAAGTCCGGGCTCCGAAGGGCAGGGTGCCGGCTAATTACCGGTGAAGGTGACTTCAAGGAAAGTGCAACAGAGAGATACCGCCGTAGCGATACGGTAAGGGTGGAAAGGCGAGGTAAGAGCTCACCAGCGGTATGGTAACATATCAGGCTATGTAAACCCCATCCGGAGCAACACCGCAAAAAGGGACTATGGGTTGCCCGCCCGTCTCTAAAGGTGGCTTGAGTATGATAGAGATATTGTGCCTAGACAGATGATCGTCTAATACAGAACCCGGCTTACAGATCCGGTAAGGAAAAATGTGCTTAAACGGCACATTTTTTAATATCCGGGATTATTGAATTAATATTATTTATCTCTCTTCTTCTTGGCCTGGGGAGCGGTACCGTACTTCCACAGTCTGTTGAGCTGATGCTGTGTAAAGCACATTCCGATAAATGTAATAACGGGGAAAGAGAATATTGCTGCGGGAAGAGCTACATCCTGAGGGGTAACTCTATGTGTTGCCTGTGCATCATATAAAAGCTTGTTATACTTATATGACCAGTAGATAATGTAGAAGCCGGCGGTTATGATAGCTAAGAATGTTTCCACACCCGGCTTTATTCTGTCCGCTTCCCTTGAAACCTGTTTGATTTCATATGTTGCAATATATAACCAGTAAAAATTAAAAAAACCCACCGATATTATGGAAAACAATATGATAAGTATCAGCGGTCTGTGTTCACCATCGTACATAAAAAGCCTCCGTTGAATACATGATACCATATATATTAACATTAATTAAAGTAATTAAAACAAACGAATAATGTAAATACTTAATAAATTGTTGAAAAGAGTATATAATGCGTTATAATATAAAGGCTGTAAAACTGATGTCAGACTAAATAATAAGGAGGTCAGCCCAGTGATTGAGATAAAAAATCTTGTCAAGCATTACGGACAGGTTGTTGCCGTCGATGATATCAGCTTCAAAGTAAAAGAAGGGGAAATACTGGGATTTCTGGGACCTAACGGTTCCGGTAAATCCACCACAATGAATATCATCACAGGTTATCTTCCGTCGACAAGCGGGACAGTAACGGTGGGCGGGTATGATATTACCACTCATCCCGAAGAGGTAAAGAAGCGAATAGGCTATCTGCCCGAGCAGCCCCCTCTATATAAAGATATGACCGTAACCGAATACTTGAGTTTTGTTTCCGACTTGAAAAAAGCTCCGAAAAGCAAGAAAAAAAGCGAATTGTCCGACATAATGGAGTTAGTGGGATTGACCGACCACAGAAAGCGACTTATAGACAACTTATCCAAAGGATACCGTCAGAGAGTGGGATTGGCACAGGCGTTGGTGGGAAATCCCAAGGTATTGATTCTTGACGAGCCTACGGTGGGACTGGATCCCAAGCAGATTGTGGAAATAAGGAGAGTTATAAAAGGGTTGGCAACCGACAGAACCATTATTTTGAGTACGCACATATTGCCGGAAGTAAGCATGATATGCGAAAGGGTGGTTATCATAAACAAAGGAAAGATTGTTGCCGAAGATACTCCCGACAGACTTTCCGCCGGTCTTTCAAAAATTGCCAAACTTAACCTGACGGTAAAAGGCGACAAAGACAAGGTGTTAAAGACTTTGGGTAATATACCCAATGTCCGGTATGTAACCATGACAGCCAAAGCGGAAGATTCGGTATTTAAATATGTACTGGAAACCGGGAGCGATAGGGACATCAGAGAAGAAATATTCTACAAAATGGCGGAAATAAAGGCGCCTATTCTGGAGATAAGGCCGTCCGCAGCAACACTGGAAGATATCTTTATCTCGGTTGTAAGCAGTGACGGTATAAAGCATACGGAGGAGGAATAATATGTCAGCTGTAGCAAGAAAAGAAATTGCGGGATATTTTAAATCCCCCATAGCATATGTTCTTATCGGAGTGTATGTTCTGATAATGTCCATTTACTTCCATCCGGCGCTTAAGGCAGGATACGGTGATTTTGTGGAAGTTCTCGGCGATATCGGAGTTTTCCTTATATTCATAATACCCATACTTACAATGAGGATTTTAGCGGAAGATAAAAAGAACGGAACCGAGGTGTTATTACTCACTTCGCCGACATCGCTGCCAAGGATTGTTATAGGTAAGTTTTTGGCCACATTCACGGTTTTCCTGGTGATTGTAGTTATTTCCTTTATTTATCCTCTGATAGTGGTTATATTTGAGGGAGTTATTACCATTCAGCTTGTAGGAGCATATATCGGATTCATTCTGCTCGGAGCGGCTTTCTGTGCAGTGGGAGTTTTCAGTTCCTCTTTGACGGAAAACCAGATTATAGCGGCAATCATTTCGTTGGTTATAATGTTTGCAATGTGGATTGCCGATCAATATGCCGCAACGGTAGGAGGAGTACTGGGCGGTATTATGGAATGGATATCGGTACTTTCAAGATATAAAGTCTTCACCGACGGATTGCTCACTTTGGAAAATATCGTCTTCTTCCTTTCTTTTACCGCATTGATGTTGTATATGACGGTAAGAGTGATTGAAAGACGCCGTTGGGTACAGGGGTGATGACATGAAAAAAGAAAACAAATTAAGAAAAATATTGACAAGCAAAAGTTTCAGATACGGCACAAGTTCTTTCATAATTGTGGCAATAGTACTTGCTTTATTCATTGTCATTAACATTACCGTTCCGTTATTGGGAATAGAGTGGGACTTAACCCCCGAAGGATTGTACACTCTGAGTGACACATCCAAACAGATATTGGATAATCTGGAGGATGAGGTGGAAATAATCGGACTTATGGATCCTACGAAAATAAGCTCGCAATCCAGTTATTACAATGTAATAAGGTTTCTGAACTATTATGACGATTACGATAATATAACGGTAACTTATGTGGATCCCGATACCAATGTCGGTTATGTTTCCTCGCTGGATCCTACCGGTGCGTTGAATCTTTCCAAACAGAACTTTGTTGTAAGAAGAACAAAAGACGGTAATACCAGAGCGGTCAAGTACTATGATCTGTTCAGTACCTATGTCAGTTCCGATACGACATTTGAAATAACCGATACCGGTTCCAAGGTGGAGAACGCTTTCACAAGTGCAATAAGTTATGTTACAAGAGACAGCTATTCAAAAGTCTACTTTGTATTGGGCCATAACGAGTATTCGTATTTTGACGGATACATCACCGCAAGAGACGTAATGGAGCTTAACGGATATGATGTGTCCTCGTTCGACTTAAGAACAAAGAGGGAAATACCGGCTGATGCAAACATACTTCTTATAATCAACCCGACCATTGATTTATTGGAAGAGGAAGTAAAACTTCTGGATGATTTTATGAATAATGGCGGAAGTCTGATGATTTGTCTGGGAGCGCAGGAGACAAACGAGAAATATCCCAATATACAGAAGTTCCTGGATTTTTATAACATCCGGTATAACTACGACAGAATAAAGGAATATGACACCAACTCCTATATGGCCAGCAACCAGTACTATATCTTCCCCGAGATTGTGGGCTCGGAGGCCACTTTAAATGTGTACGGCAATATCTCCTATCTGCTTACCCCCAATGCCAGAAGTATAAGGCTGTTAAATAAGTCCAAAGCATTTTTGTCGGTAAATCCGTTATTGAGGACAAGCTCTTTATCCAAGCAGGAAGCTTCCATAAGCGGGTATGATTCCACATCGGGAGCGGCATATGTAGGAGCTTCGGCAAGAAGCCTTGCAACCGAATCGCGATTGGTTGTTTTAGGTTCCACCGATTTCATGAGAGACTACATTCTTGTTAACAACAAGTCATATGAAGCCGATTCGTCAAAGTTCTTCATAGGTCTTTTAAACTGGCTGGAAGGCGATTACAGCCGGGTCAACATTGAAGAAAAGAATTACTTTGTAAATATATTATCCGTTACCGCATCGCAGGCTAATTTCGTAGCAGTGCTTCTTTATGTGCTGCCTGCCTTAATCCTGTTAACAGGCGGTATTGTTTACCTTAAGAGGAGGCACTTATAAATGAAGAATCTGAAGACCATCATCATTATAGTAATAATATTGGCTGTTGCAGTGGCGGCTTACTTTATAATCGATGACATTATTGCCAAAACCAGAGTGGAAAATCCGAAAATAACCGAGATTATCACTCCGGTAAATATTAAATCCGACGACATAATGCGTTATACATTCTGTATTTCGGGAGAGCAGACCACCGTGGAACTCATGGAAGTGAAAGTAAAAGATGAGCAGGGCGAGGAAAAAACCGAAATGCAGTACAGACTGGTAAACGAACCGGAAAGAGAACTGAATCAGAATATAAGTACGGCACTTGTACAGGCTGCATCGCTTATCAGTGTGGATGTTATTGAGGAATCTCCGAAGAATCTTGCCAAGTACGGGATTGACTACAACTCGTATTTTGAAGTTACCCTTAAAAACGGCACAAGCTACAAAGTGTATTTCGGTGATGTAATTGATGTAACGTACAATGTGTATGCAATGCGTGAAGGAGTGGACAAGGTCTATACCATTTCCGATACCTCCTTCGGTATGCTTACCATTTACAGAGAGTATCTTCTTTCGGAAGTTATTTTCCCCGGCAGTGCCAACAGTCTTACATCCTTTTCACTTTATAAAAAAGGTGAGCTGGAGTTTACACTGGAGCCGGATGAACACATTAAATGGAAGTTAGTGGAGCCGCTGTCCGCAAAGACCTATTCTCAGACAGCTCAGGAAATGGTGGATAAGACATATGAGATGGTTATAGGAGAATATGTGAATGTACTCCCTACCGAAGCCGATTACAGAAACTATGACCTTTTCAAACCCGCATACTCCATAAAAGTTACCGCCGACAAAAAGACCGTGACACTGCATATAGGCAGACAGTCCATAGAAGACAGAAGCTACTATGCCAAGTTTGACAATTCCGAAGAAGTATTCCTTGTTCCGACCAAATATCTGGGATGGATAGATACCGAACTTTTGGAAATACTCTATCCCTTCCCGTATGAGCCTCTTATCAAGAATATTAAATCAATGAATTATGTCTTCGGGACAGGTGAGGTCTATAATGTGGACATCAAAGAGAAGGAGTATCTTCTGGATGAAAAACTCGTAGAGAATTATGAATATACGATAAACGGAGACATTGTGGAGCTTCAGTACGGAGCCGACTTATACAACTACACTTTCTATTCCACGGTAATTGTGGATTACGACCTGCAATGGAAAGGCCCTTCGGAAACACAGAAACCCTATTTCCTGATTGAAATAGACTATGTGTCGGGAAATACCGAAAGACTGGCATATTACATCCGTGACAATAAGAGTATGTATTACATAAGGTATAATCCCCAATTTGATATGATGTCACAGTACAGCGGCACAATCGTGGATTCCGGACCCATTGAAAACAGTATGCAAAAATTCCTTGCACTGTATACCGATTATCTTTATGTTCTGTGTAAGGACGGTAAGGAGCATGACTTCGGAGATTGGGTAATAATTAAAGAGGCAACTGAAGAAGAGCAGGGATTAAAAGAAAAGATATGCAAAGTGTGCGGTCACAAGATATCGGCACCCATCTCCGCTATAAAACACACAGACCCCGGCTCGTATAAAGGCGCCAACACATGGTTATATGTCACACTCGGTGTTTTAGCAGCTGCAAGCGTTACAGTATATCTTCTTGTCAGGAGACGTAAGAAGAAGGATGCGGAAGAGCAATAGAGATTGAAGGATGAAGATATTTATAAAAAACGCCTCCAGAATATTGTTTGCATATACTATAGCGGCAGCCGTGTTCACTTTTTTTGTGATTGCCCCGTTGAATATGGCAAATAACAGAACATTATGGCTTTTGGCATATTCTTTTGTAATGTTTTTGTTTATGTTCTTTATAATCTCCAGAACCGCTTTATCGGTAGGTAAGTCGGAACGATATGACCCCGATGCGCGTCCTTTCTCGGCAAAAGGTTTCATATACGGATGGATTGCGATGGTACCCTACCTCATATTAGGACTTGTGCATTGCTTAATATATGACAACTCTCTGGAGTTGGGATTAAGAATATTCCATTATCTTTTCCGATGTGCTCTGGGGCCCATGTATTTTATGATTAACACTCTGAAGTATACATGGTATGCCTTTGCGGTTGCATATTCGGTAGTGCCGATAATAAGCGGAATCTGGTATTTTATGGGCTTAAAAGGTATAGATAAACCGGAGCTTAAGAGAAAACTTAAAGAGGATGAGGATTTTTTGAAATGACCGACAAACTTTTCATCAGATACAACAAGGTAATGCAGAAGGTTTTTGAAAAAGCGATGGATGAGGTGACCACCAAAGAGCAGTACTTCTCCGTTATAACCCGGGCACGGGAACAGTTTGAAAAAGAGACAATTGACGGCTTGAGCGTGGAACGGTCTTTGAGAAATGATATAGAAAAAGAAGGCATCGACAATGTATTGGATATGGCATTGACGGTATGCGATATGTATCTTCCGTATTCACTCATAACCATACTTCATGAGAGTATAGGAACAGAAGGCATAAAGCACAAGATACTGGACGAAACACGACCGGAAGCGGAAAGGGCTTCACTGATCAATGCTTTGACGGGATATGAGACGGAAGATATCACAACATTTCTTATCGGTTATATAACAACCGTCCATTCCGATTTACTGAAGGAAGAAGCATCCGATGTGCTGGCAACTTTCAATAAAGATACCGTATATAGCAGGATTTCCGATATCATGAGCAAAAACCGGGGTAATGAAGATTTACTGTCGGTATTGGCCTCCATGTTCAGGCAATCGGATAAGAGCGATTCCGTTTACAGAATGTTACGCGAGCATTTTCTTACGACAGAAGATAAGGGGCTGGTTGCAAATATTATGGCGGATCTGGATAATGCCAAAGCGGTTGTTTTCTTAAGAGGTTATCTTTCCAGGAATATAAACGATATCGGAAAATCGGAAATTGCCGATATCTGTTCCGCAATCAGCCGGATGGGAGGCAATGCGGAAGATTTCATGAAACATATTCCCGATATTGCATCTTTGCCATAAAAGACGGCACTGACCGGCATCGGCACTGATGCTGATTTTGCACCAACTGCCGATTGACATGATATAATTATTTTAATATAATTTGTCGGGTGATTATTTGTACCGGAGAGAGAAATGCAGGCAAAAAAGCGACTGTCTGAAGCAGTAATGCGCAGACTACCGAGATATCTCAGATATTTTACAGAACTGAAGGAAAACGGGATAACCAGGATTTCCTCTTCCGAGTTGGGAGAAAAGATGGGTATGACTGCTTCTCAGATACGGCAGGACTTCAGTTACTTCGGAGGTTTCGGGCAACAGGGATACGGATACAGTGTAGAGGTGCTGTACGACAGTATGAAGCAGATTCTTTTAAAGGAACAGGGGTTTACCGTGATAATAATAGGAGCGGGAAACTTGGGAACGGCACTGGCAAAGTATAATAATTTTCATAAAAGAGGATTTGACATAATAGGAATATTTGACATAAATCCCAAACTTATAGGCAAGACGATAAACGGCACCGAGATAATGAGTATTGACAGACTGGAAGATTTTATCGCTCAGCATGAAACCGATATAGCGATATTGTCATTACCCAGGAGCGAAACAAAAGGTATTGCTTCGAGAGTAGCCAATGCAGGTGTCAAGGGCTTATTCAATTTCTCGCCCATGGATTTGAAATTGCCGCATGATATACCGATAGAGAATGTTCATCTCAGTGACAGTCTGATGGTGCTGGGATATAAAATAAAGAATTTTCAAGAGGAGAAATAAATGAAAAATTACACCACAACCAATATCAGAAATGTAGTACTGCTGGGACACGGAAGTTCGGGTAAAACAACATTAGCGGAAGCAATGCTGTTTCTGTCAAAGGGAATTGACAGATTCGGAAACATTAACGACGGAAACACAACATGTGACTATGATCCGGAGGAAATACGCAGGAAGTTTTCCATAAATACTTCCATAGCACCGGTACTATGGAAAAATCATAAACTGAATATACTGGATACTCCGGGATATTTCGATTTCGAAGGTGAAGTAAAATGTGCCACAAGAGCTGCGGAAATAGCGTTAATACTGCTTACCGCAAAGAACGGCATAGAAGTGGGAACGGAAAAAGCCTGGGGCTATGCCAATGAAAGAGATATAAGCAGGGCATTCTTTGTAACCAAACCGGAAGAAGATCATGCGGACTTCTTTAAGGTTGTGGAAGATTTAAAAGAACAATTCGGCAACAAAGTATTACCGTTTCATTTCCCGATAATGGAAGACGGCGAGTTTAAAGGTATAGTAGATATAGTCTATAAAAAAGCATACATGGTTAAAGATAAAGTAACCAAAGTCATGGATATTCCGGCTGAGTACCTGGCTAAAACCGAAGAGCTCAGAGAACCCATCATGGAAGCGGTAGCGGAAACCGAAGAAGAGCTTATGGAAAAATACTTCGAAGGCGAACATTTCACAGACGAGGAAATAATAAAAGGCTTAACTCACGGAATAGAAGAAGATTCGATTTTCCCGGTATTCTGCGGTTCTTCAATGCTGCTTGCGGGTATTGATGTCCTGATGGATGAATTGATTTCGTTATTCCCGTCACCGGCCGCGTACAAGGTACATGCCGTTAAGGCGGGAACCGATGAACAGGTGGTGCTCAATCCTTCAAGCGACGAGAAGTTCGCAGGACTGGTATTCAAGACAATGGTGGATGCTTTCGTAGGAAAAATCTCGCTGATAAAGGTCTGTTCGGGCGAATTGAGGTCGGATATGACGGTTATAAACAGCAGAACAACGGATACGGAAAAAATGTCCAACCTCTTTTTCGTCAAAGGTAAAAAGCAGGAGCAGACCGATAAAGCTGTTGCAGGTGATATAGTAGCTGTAGCAAAACTGACCGATACCCAGACTAATGACACACTGTCGTTGCAGTCTTTCCCTCTGGAACTTAAGAAGATTGATTTTCCCCAACCTTCAATATCATTGGCGGTAGAGCCTCTTGCCAAAGGTGATGAGGATAAGATAGGTTCGGGATTGAGTAAACTCAGTGATGAAGATCCTACATTCAGAGTGGAGAATAACCCGGAGACCAAGCAGCTTCTCATAAGCGGTCTCGGAGAACAACATATCGATGTTATAACCAGCAAACTTAAAGCAAAATACGGAGTTTCGGTTAAGCTTACCGATCCGAAAATACCGTACAGAGAGACAATAAAGAAAAAACTGGAAACCGAAGGAAAACATAAGAAACAATCGGGAGGTCACGGACAGTACGGTCATGTTAAAGTAATATTTGAGCCCGGTGAAGAAGAAGATTTGGTATTTGAAGAGAAGATTTTCGGCGGCTCGGTACCTAAAAACTATATACCGGCCGTAGAAAAAGGATTGAGGGAATGCATAGTTAAAGGAGTGCTTGCAGGATATCCCATGGTAAGACTGAAAGCCACCCTTATTGACGGTTCCTATCATGATGTCGACTCTTCGGAAATGGCATTTAAAATTGCTTCCAGCTTGGCATACAGGAAGCTTATTGATGCTTCTCCCGTTCTGTTGGAGCCCATTATGTCCTGTGAAGTAATGATTCCCGACGCATATTTGGGTGACATAATCGGTGACATCAACAAGAGAAGAGGAAGAATTTTAGGTATGCATCCTGCCGACAAAGGATACCAGAAGGTAATAGCCGAAGTTCCTCATGCGGAAATGTTCAAGTATGCAACCGATTTGAGAAGTATGACTCAGGGCAGAGGCTCCTTTACCATGAAGTTGGAGCGATATGAGGAAATGCCCGGAAACTTGGCGGAAAAAGTTGTTGCAGCTTCCAAGAGAGAGGGCGAAGAAGAATAAGGTATTCATACTTTCGTTATGTTCGTATATAACTGAAAGGGTGTGAAGATGTAACTATGAGGAGTAAATATATTAAAAGGACAGATAATCTGTCCTTTTAGTCTTCCTTTTTTGTCTGTCCGCTTCTGTGATGCTTTCTGCATAACGGGATATATGTGTCGTTACCTCCGAGGAAGAATTGCGGACCTTCCCGCACAATCTTACCGTCGGGGCCTATTCTTGCATTGCATGTGGCTTTTTTACCGCACCAGCAGATGGTCTTTATCTCCTCTATTGTGTCGGCCCATGCCAGAAGATATAGACTGCCTTCAAAAAGTTTACGCTGAAAGTCCGCTCTTAATCCGTAGCATATAACGGGTATATCCAGGTCATCGGCAATATGTACAAGCGTTTCCACCTGTGCCTTTGTAAGAAACTGTGCTTCGTCTATAACGATGCAGTCATATTTACTTATCTCTTCATCCGACTGATTTAAAAAAGTTTCCGCATATTTGCATTCCATGCTTAAACCGCATCTGGAGACATTTATCTGTTCGCCGTCACGATTGTCCGATACCGGTTTTAACAGCACTGCGGTCTGGTTTCTTTCTTTATAGTTATAAACCACCATAATTGCATTTGCGGATTTTGAACTTCCCATCGCTCCGTATCTGAAATATAGTTTAGCCATAGTTTCCTCCGAAAGAATATATAAAAAGGTTGCATATATAGTATACCATCTGGGAGTGCCGTTTTAAATAGAGGTTGAAAAAAATATCACATTTGATATAATAAAGTCAGAGAAAGTCAAAGGTGATAATGAATGGCAAGATTGAGTGATATAATAGAGGACTTCATTAAAGAGATGATAGATGAAACCGACGGGCAAGTGGAAATCCAAAGGAATGAACTTGCCGGTTACTTTAATTGTGTTCCGTCACAGATAAACTATGTCATAGCAACAAGATTCAACTCCGAAAGAGGATATTTCGTGGAAAGTAAAAGAGGGGGCGGAGGCCACATTACCATAAGCCGTATGTCCACCGACAAGCCTTACGACTATATCATGCACATTATTCTTTCCATCGGTGATGAGATAAGTAAACATTCGGCGGATATTAACATAGATAATGTTGCCGATCTGGAAATAATTTCCGAAGAGGAAAAGAATCTGTTAAAAGCGGCGATAAACGACAATTCATTAAAGAGTGTCCCTGTTTTCCTAAGGGACAAGGTCAGAGCGGATATTTTAAAGAATATGCTCATGAAAATAATAATCTAAAGGAGACTCTATGGCCAGGAATAACAATTATTTCGTATGCACATCCTGCGGTTATGAAACGGTGAAGTGGATGGGTAAATGTCCGTCGTGTCAGGAGTGGAATACTTTTGAGGAAGTAAGTGAAGTAAAAAGCTCAAAAACCGATAAGGTACGGGAAATAGAATTGGATACCGTTTTTGATATAGACTACAACGAGTCTTCCAGAATAAGCAGCGGCATAGAAGAAATGGACAGAGTTCTCGGCAGCGGAATTGTATCGGGCTCGGTTATTTTAGTCGGCGGAGACCCCGGAATAGGAAAGTCCACAATTCTTCTTCAGCTATGTCAGCATGTTCAGACAGATAAAGATATTTTATACATTTCCGCAGAAGAAAGTATCAGCCAGCTGGGATTAAGAGCAAAAAGAATAGGTTTGAAAAGAAGCAATGTAAAACTGGCTTCCGAGACCGATACCGATGTTATATGTAAGGCAATAATTGATACAAAACCCGCAGTTGCAGTTGTGGATTCCATACAGACCGTTTATTCCGACCGGATACCTTCCATAGCAGGCAGTGTAAATCAGATAAAGAATTCCGCTTTAATGCTGGTAAATGCGGCAAAACGCTCGGGTACATCACTGTTTATAGTAGGACATGTGACCAAAGAAGGCAATATAGCCGGTCCCAAGCTTTTGGAACACATGGTGGATACCGTACTGTATTTTGAAGGAGAAAGCGGTTCTTCTTTCAGGATATTGCGAAG
>JAKJBR010000054.1:0-5927 GCA_022706885.1 Bacillota bacterium | reverse complement strand
GGGATTCCGTTGCAGCTCTTCTGAATAAGACAAAAGCACTGAAAGACGGTGATTGCCTTGTCTTGGCGGGAGCGGTGCCTAAAAATCTGGATACAAAGATTTATTCCGATGTTATAAACAGTATAACAGCCAAGGACATATATGTAATTGTAGATGCGACGGAAGATTATCTTCTGAACACGCTGAAACACAAACCGTTTATGGTCAAGCCCAACAGAGCTGAATTGGGTCAGCTTTTCGGTAAAGAGATACATACCGATTCGGATATAGTATTTTATGCAAATAAACTGCAGAAGATGGGTGCAAGGAATGTGCTTGTTTCCATAGGCAATAAGGGAGCAGTGCTGGTTACCGAGAATAATCGGATAATATGTCGTGATGCACCCAAAGGACAAGTGAAAAACACCGTAGGAGCGGGAGATTCGCTTACAGCCGGCTTTATTGCCGGATATATGCATTCGGCCGATTTTGATTATGCATTAAGATATGGACTTGCAGCGGGAAGTGCAACGGCATTTTCCGAGACACTGGCAACAAAAGAAAAAATAGAGCAGGTACTTAACGGTTTTGAATAATATTTCATATATATCACTTTTTCGCTTTTTAGTATATGTCCGGTTTACATTGCTATAATTACAATTGTACAAGGTTATTTAATGGTATAATCTTAACGCAGACATTTATTATGTACTGAAAACGGATAAACATGGCAAATAAGAAGAAAAGCACTAAGAATACAAAAAAGGATAAAAAGAATATAGCGGTATTGGTAGCAATCACCGTAATCCTGTGCATAGCCATATCTTTTATTTACGCATACATGAAGGGCTGGTTTAACGGAGATATTACCCCTACACCCTCACAAATCAAGACGGAAGAGCCTGCGATAAGCGCATTACCTTCTCCTAGCGGGACCGTTACCGATACGCCCTCTCCGACACCGACCGGAACGCCCGTAATTGAACAGCCGTTACCGGAGAATCATATAAAAATAGAAAAGTTTGAGGATCTTTTAGGATATTTCGAATACCTTCTTTCCGTAAAGACCGGTGTTTATGCATTATCGGTTCAGGATATTACCGCAGATAAATCCTTTGATATTTCCGCAAGCCGGAAATTTGATAATGTATGTGCATATAAACTGGCGGTCGTAATGTATGCATATGAGCCGGAAGTGCGGCAGGCAATGCCTTTGGATAAATCGGTTGAATATACTGAGGCTGACCGGGACGGCAATTCCTCCGTTGTAGCAAAGGGCAACTATTCCGATACATACACTATACAGAAATTATGCGAGTATGTGTTAAAGAGTGATGACAGAGCCGCTCTTAACATGCTTTTAAGAGTATACGGCAAGAGCAACATTGAAAAATACATGTCCGACAGGGGTATGTCCGGTTCCGGGTATTACTATTCACCTGACGATATGACGGTCGGTTTTAAAATATTTAAAGATAAAATTGATTCACATGTTGACGGTTATTCCGCAATACGGGAATATTTATCTTCCGAAATACTTACGGGCGTCTCCTCGGTTTCCGCTTATACGAAGGACAGCGATATTTTCAGTATGAATTATACCGCCATGGTGTATGCAAAAAATATATTCATTGTTTCAATGAGCGCAAAAGATGCAAACTTGTCCGAAGCGGAAAGTACCTTTAAGGATATATGCGGGATAATAAATACGCTTTTTGCGGAAAATGCGGTTATTGTGGAAAAAAGCAAATACAGCCATGCCCTTATTTTGGACAATATTGATGAACATGCAAGACAAACCGCTGCGAATTTACAGTCCGTTGTCATGTATCCCGACGGTACCGCGTCAAATGTGTACATATCCGAAGATGACATATTCTTTCCTCATTCCGATGAGTATTCGGACATAGGTATAACCACATACAGAGGCAATAATTACAGGGATTCGGGCTTTTTCGGTAATATAAGCATAAAAGAGCAAAAACTTGAAGAGATATGGAGCTATGAGATAGGCGGAATGACCGGTGCCGGCTCAATATGGCCGGGAGTTGGCTGGACAGGCCAGCCTTGCATAGTTAAATGGGATAGAGAAATGCTGAGCATTATGAATGTCTATGAGAAGTTCAAGAATATGAACGAACTTATTGAAGTCATATATGCTACTCTCGACGGCAACATATATTTCCTTGACTTGCATACCGGTGAACCCACCAGAAACTGTATCTACATAGGTGTTCCCGTAAAAGGCACATTGTCCGTAGACCCCAGAGGATATCCTCTTTTATATGTCGGACAAGGGCTGGAGGCGGCAAAAACCGATGAAGGGGAAGACAGATACAGACCATTCGGTTACAGGATATTCAGCCTGATAGACAACAAGCTTCTTCATGAGATTAAAGGATATGATACATTTGCTCCGAGACCCGGTTGGGGAGCATTTGATTCTTCGGGTATATTGGATATCAAAAACGACACATATTATCAGTGCGGAGAAAACGGTATTATTTATATAGTTAAGTTAAATACCGTATTTGATAAAGGTGCAAAAACAATTTTTATAAACCCCGAGACAATAAAGTATAAGTATGTATCCAAGTCGGCATACTCGTACGGAATAGAAAGCTCTCCGTCTATATATGAAAAATACATGTATTTTACAGATAATTCCGGGATGCTCATATGCCTGGATCTGGAAAGTCTTAAGATATTATGGGCATACAACACGGGAGACGATACCGACGCATCGGTTGTGCTGGATGTTACCGAAGAAGGTGTATTTTTATACACCGCAAACGAAGTGGATATAAGAGGGCGGGACGATAACAGCAATATCCGCAAGTTCAATGCCCTTACCGGTGAGTTGCTGTGGCAGGTGGATGTACCGGTATTTTATGTGGATGTTATAAACGGCGGAGCACTTGCTTCACCCGTTATAGGCAAAGGTCCGATAGAAAATCTGGTTATTTTCAACATATGTAAGACGCTGGAAGATTCCATATGGGCGGGAAGGCTTATAGCCATAGACAAATTAACCGGACAGATAGTCTGGATATACAAATCCCCTTACAGCTGGAGTTCGCCGGTAGCCGTGTATACAGAGGATAACAAAGCGTACATTGTATACTGTGAACACAACGGTAAGATATCGCTGCTTGATGCATTGACGGGAAAACAGATTGACCTGGTAACATTGAGTTTAGGCAGACAGTACATAACAATAGAAGCTACTCCCGCTATATATGACGATATACTGGTAGTAGGAACATATGCGGAAAAGATTTACGGTGTGAGGATAAAGTAAAATGAAAAGGATAAAAAGTAATACAACGGTTGCGGTAGTTATAAGCGGGGTAGCCCTTGTTTTGGCAATAGCAAATATTATTCTTTGCTATGTTCGTAATCTGGAGAAATCCGTGTCTATGATAATTCTGATATGCATTGCATTGGTGTTTGCATATAATCTGGCATATCATATTTCAGCAAAGAAAAAGGCCAAAAGAGAAGCCGAAAGAGAAGAGGATATCGATAAATAAGCAGAAGCGGTTTTTGAAAATGCGAACGTAAAAGCGAACGAAAATATTTGCGTTCGTTTTGTAGCAGAGGATACAAGGTTGTTCTTCCGGTTAGTGAAGAAAAAAACAATCTGACGGAAGATGAGAAACGAGTGTACTCACTTTTGAAAAGAAGACGCCTATCCAGCTCGGACATTGTAAAAGCGACAGGTTTCGGGAAAACCAAAGCAGTTTCCATTTTGAATAATCTTGTAGCCGAAGGATATATTGAAACAACGGGGAAAGGAAGAGGAATTAAATATTTTGCATGATGCAGTATATTCTTTACACCTTTTTCTTCAAAATTTAAAAGCATCACCTTAAACATGTGTTGTACTTGTGATATTATATATATGCAAATAAAGTATTGTTTTAAGAGGCGCATATGTTCAATGATATGAAAATTGTTGACTGCCACATACACTATTCATCCAACATACCCGTTGAAGAGATGATAAGAATACTGGACTATTGCGATACCGACGTAGCCAATATTGTTGTTGTACCCGACAGAGCGAAATTATCAGCGGTACAGGATGCCCTTATTCTTAAACACAGATTACCCGGCAGGATATATGTGTTTGCAAGTCTGGATGCTTCCAACTATTTCATCAAAAAGGCAACACTGGGAAAAGCAATGGCAAAATACGCATTGCGGATGAGAGAAGCAGGATGTGACGGTATAAAGATGATAGAGGGCAAACCTCAGATAAGAAAGATGCTCAATGTACCTTCCTTTGATGCACCGGTATGGGATCCGTATTTTACGTTTATGGAAGACACCGCTTTCCCTATTTTATGGCATGTCAATGACCCTGAAGAGTTCTGGGATAAAGATAAAATACCCAAATGGGCAATGGAGCAGAACTGGCTTTATGATGAGACATATGTCAATAATGAGCAACAATATGAGGAAGTGCTGAATGTATTAAAAAAACATCCTGATCTGAAGATAATATTTGCGCACTTCTTTTTCCTGTCAAAGCAATTGGACAGATTATCGGAAATATTGGATAAGTATCAAAATGTATATGTTGATCTTACCCCGGGAATAGAGATGTATATCAATTTCACAGAGAATAAGGAAAATGCTACAGCCTTTTTCGAAAAATATCAGGACAGGATTATGTACGGAACCGATATAGGTACAAAAGGTGTGGTGGACGGTAAAAGTGCTTCTTTGGAAGAGGAAAAGAAACGGGCGGATCTGGTTAAAAGGTATATTTCTTCCAAAGCGGATTTTATTATCGACAAGCATTATTCCTACCTTATGCATGATAACGATTTCACATTGAGCCCTCTGGGTTTAAGTAAAAAAATACAGAAAAAGATATTTTCACAGAATTTTTTAGATTTCATAGGACATGCTCCGTATGAGATTAATATAAATAAAGTGTTAGCGGAAGTCAGAAAAACCATGTTCAAACTTCTTTTAATGAAAATCGGAGATAAATCCGGTACTGAATACGATTTTGCATCACTGAAGAAAGCTTGTAAGCAATTGGAAAAGATTTAGGAGGATATTATGCAAAAAATCAAAAGAAACTACCTGCCTCTGTACGCTCTGTCCGGTTTCGGACCCGGGCTTATAAACCTAATGATTTCAGCCTATCTTATAGACGGCTTGAGTACGGCAGGTTTTTTGAAGAACATTGAAAACTGGACGTATGCCAATAAAACCATTGTTATGACCGCTTTGTTCAGTGTGTTTGTATTGATAGCCAAGATTGTTGACGGTGTAGCGGATGTCCCGCTGGCATCGCTGACCGATACACTGAAGACCAGATGGGGTAAAAGGCGTCCGGCTATACTTATAGGGTACATACCCATGATTATCACATACATATTATTCTGTTTTCCCTTGGAAATGGCGGAACACAGTTTGTTAAACACAATATGGTTCGGTGTGTTGCTTATCTTTTTCTTTACTTCCTACACTATGACACTGGTAACATATTACGGTACTTATTCGGAAGTTACCGAGAATGACAGCGATCGTCATTATCTTTCTTCCTGGAAAGCCTTTTTTGATACCGTTCAATATTCCATCGGTTATGCCGTTATACCTTTAATGGTAGGCGGGTTGAATATCCGGCATATTGCCCTTATACTGTCACCCTTGCTTCTTACCATGATAATACCGTTTTTCCTGCTGAAAGAACAATCGACGCTACCGGAGGATGTTGCAAAGCGTGTAGAAGCGGGAGAAGCGGTGGAAGAAGAAGTACCTTTCATGGAGAGCATAAAACTGACAATTATGAACAAGGGATTTATAATGTGGTTAGTGGTTTTCGGAATCTTTTTCTTCGGGCTTCAGATGTTCTTAGCGGGACAGAATGTACTGGCATCGGGACCTATGGGACTTAACAGCTGGCAGATTGCCATTATAAATTCCGC
>JAKJBR010000053.1:0-5997 GCA_022706885.1 Bacillota bacterium | reverse complement strand
ATTGAAAACGGAAAAGTCCACCTTGTGATAGGAACACATGCTATATTACAGGAAGATGTAATATTCCATAATCTCGCTTTGTGTATAACCGACGAACAGCACAGATTCGGAGTACAGCAAAGACTTATATTATCTTCCAAAGGGGTAAAACCTCATTTACTGGTAATGTCGGCAACTCCCATACCCAGAACACTGGCTTTGATACTATACGGTGATCTGGATATTTCCACACTGAAGGAATTACCAAAAAACAGAAAAAAAGTGCTTACATATTCCGTTGATGAATCATTCAGAGAAAGGATTAATAATTTCATACAGAAGATTGTTTCCAAAGGAGAGCAGGCATTTGTTGTATGTCCGGCTATCTATGAGAACGATGTTTTGGATGTGACCAATGTGCTTACAAAATACGAGCAACTGCAGACGGATATTCCGTCTGTAAAAAGTGCAGTACTTCACGGTAAGATGAAAAAAGCCGAAAAGAATGAGGTAATGGAAAAGTTCATCAACAATGAGATAAGTGTTCTGGTTACCACAAGCATTATTGAAGTGGGAATTGACATACCCAATGCCACTTTAATGGTTATTGAAGATGCTCAGCAATTCGGTTTATCTCAGTTGCATCAGTTGAGGGGCAGGGTAGGTCGCAGCGATAAACAATCTTACTGTATACTGTTTAATCAATCATCATCCGATATTTCAAAGAGAAGAATGGATGTAATGGTACAATCCAATGACGGCTTCTATATTTCCGAACAGGATCTTTTATTGAGAGGTCCCGGAGATTTCTTCGGCACAAAACAGCACGGACTTCCGGATTTTAAAATAGCCAACCTTTATACCGATATGGATATATTAAAAGATGCTCAGAAAGCCGTGCAGGAAGAGATACGCAATAATGCAACATACAGACAGTTACTCGGAAGAGAGCTGGATTATTTATCCAAAGCAAAATTATAGGGGGAAAGATTTGATGATTTTAAGTAATTGCGTTGTATTTGACGGGTTGGATTTTATTGAAGGCCTGCAGAATATATATATTGAGAACGATCTTATCACCGACATAAGAACATATACTTATGAACCTCATTCGGTAAACATCAACGGTTGTATAGCCGTTCCGGGATTTGTAGATATTCATACTCACGGAATATGCGGTACGGATTTTTCTTATTCTTTTGATGCCGATGCCGATAAATTTTTCGACAATTACGTAAAAGTCGGAACAACATCGGTCTTTCCCACAACCGTTACCATGGATCCCGATAAATTAAACCTGCTGCTTTCAAAGTACAGTAAAATAAGACATCCCGCATTCTGCGGTATTCACTTGGAAGGTCCGTTTATAAACGAAAAAAAGGCGGGAGCACATAATAAACAATATATTATGCAACCTTGTGTTGAATGTTATCGGAAGATAACAGGTCAATATGAAGACATTGTAAAGAGGATTACAATAGCATGCGAATTGGATAAAGAATATGCACTTTCCGAATACTTAAATGTACACAATAAAGTTGTATCTTTCGGACATACCGAATGTACCTCGGATGAGGCTTATAAAGCATTTAAAGCAGGCTACAGGTTGTCCACTCATCATTTCAATGCCATGCCTTTAATGCATCATCGGGAAATTACCGTTACAGGTGCCGCACTTGTAGACGATTGTGTTTCATGCGAATATATTCCAGATTTCTATCATGTAAGTAAAGAAATGCTTAAGATATTGTTCAAATGCAAGAAACCGGACAATCTTGTAATGGTAACCGATTCCATGTCGGCAACCGGTATGCCTGACGGGCAATATACTTTAGGAGATTTGAATGTTTCCGTAAAAGACGGATTGGTTAAAGACAAATCGGGAACGATAGCGGGCAGCAGTGTCACAATGGCAAAAGGCGTTTTCAATATGATTAATGCGGGGTTTAATCCGGTTACCGTATTGAAATCCGCAACATCGGTTGCCGCAAAGGTAATGAACCTGAAAAAAAGAGGTATTTTAAGACCAGGTTATTATGCGGATATAAACATACTGGATTCCAAGTTCCGATATCTATTTACGATAAGCAAAGGAACTCGTATTAATTAAATAATTAACTTGAATATTTGTCACTCTTTATATTCTATAACTAATAAATTAGTGTAAAAATGTTATTAAATTAACACTCTTTTCAATATTGTTATTGAAATAACATTCCTGTGTGATATAATACGTAAGGTTATACCTAGAAACTAAGTCGGAGGTTTAATAAATGTGTCAAAATTGTAATCTTGATGAGAAACAGAAAAAGCTTCAGGAAGTGTTTGATAAGTACAAAGATACACAGGGAGCTTTGATTCCTGTTCTTCACGAAGCTCAGGAAATATACGGATATCTTCCTTTGTCCGTGCAGGAAGCTGTTGCCGATGCGTTGGAGATTCCGCTATCTGAGGTGTACGGTGTAGTAACATTCTATACCCACTTTTCCCTTTATCCGAAAGGAAAGTATAAGATTCAGATATGTCTCGGAACTGCCTGTTATGTAAAGGGGGCAAACAACATTCTGGAAGAGCTTAAGAAACGGCTGGGAATTGATGTAGGGCAATCCACGGAAGACGGTAAGTTTTCATTGGATGCGTGCAGATGTGTCGGAGCGTGCGGAATCGCACCGGTAATGATGATAAATGATGATGTATACGGTTCATTGGCGGTAAGCGATGTTGCCGATATACTTAAAAAGTATTAATCGGGTAAATGGAGGAAATTAATGAAATCATTAACTGAATTAAAAGCAATAAAGCAAAAAGTTACCGAAGTGCCGGATTACAAGATTGTTGTAGGTATGGCAACATGCGGTATCGCTGCCGGAGCCAATCCGGTTTTGAAAGAGCTTAAGAGAATTGCCGATGAAAAGAAACTTTCGAATGTCGATATACAGATAACCGGTTGTATAGGTATCTGTCGATTAGAACCTATTGTGGAAGTATATACAGCAAAAGGTGAGAGATACACCTATGTAAAAGTGGATGCTGAAAAAGCGAAAGATATTATACAGAAGCATATTATTGAAGGAAAACCCTGTACCGACTACCTTATTTGCGATGACGGAGAAGCATGCATAAAGAATATACAGGAAACCAAATCCTTCAAAAAGCAGATAAGGATAGCTCTTAGAAACTGCGGTAACATAAACCCGGAAAACATCGATGAGTACATAAAGAACGACGGCTATCAAGCTTTAGGTAAAGTATTAACCGGTATGAAACCTGCCGAAGTTATTCAGTTACTGCTGGATTCCGGATTGAGAGGCAGAGGAGGAGCGGGATTCCCTACCGGATTGAAATGGAAATTTGCCGCAGCAGCTCAGAATGAACAAAAATATGTCTGCTGTAATGCCGACGAAGGCGATCCCGGTGCTTTCATGGACAGATCGGTCTTGGAAGGCGATCCCCACAGTATATTGGAAGCAATGGCAATCGCAGGATATGCCATAGGTTCCGATCAGGGATTCATTTATGTAAGAGCGGAATATCCTGTTGCCGTCAAGAGATTGAATCTTGCTATAAAACAGGCCAAAGAATACGGTCTGTTGGGTAATAACATATTCGGCACCGATTTTTCTTTTGACATTGAACTGAGACTGGGAGCGGGCGCATTTGTCTGCGGAGAAGAAACCGCTTTGATGACTTCCATTGAAGGAAAAAGAGGAGAACCCAGACCCAGACCTCCTTTCCCGGCAAATAAAGGGCTGTTCGGAAAACCCACTATATTGAATAATGTCGAAACTTTTGCCAATATCCCGGTGATTATAAACAAGGGGGCCGATTGGTTTAATAAGATAGGTACCGAAAAGAGCAAGGGAACAAAAGTATTTGCAGTCGGAGGAAAGATCAATAATACCGGCCTTATAGAAATACCTATGGGAATGACATTAAGAGAAGTTATTTACGAAATAGGCGGAGGAATACCCAACGGTAAGGCTTTCAAAGCCGCTCAGACCGGCGGACCTTCAGGCGGATGTATACCTGCCGAGCATCTGGATGTCGCGATTGATTATGACAATCTTATCGCAATAGGCTCCATGATGGGTTCCGGCGGACTTATCGTAATGGACGAGGATAACTGTATGGTGGATATCGCTCATTTCTTCTTGGGATTTACCGTGGATGAATCGTGCGGCAAATGTCCTCCCTGCAGAATAGGAACGCACAGAATGCTGGAAATGCTGGAGAAGATAACCGCCGGTAAAGGTGAAGATAAAGATATCGAAAAGTTGGAAAGACTTGCTTATTCCATCAAGGAAGCGGCATTATGCGGATTAGGTCAGACAGCACCCAACCCGGTTCTTTCCACATTGCGATATTTTAAAGATGAGTATAAAGCTCATATTTATCAGAAGACCTGTCCCGCGGGAGTGTGTAAGAACCTGTTAAGTTATAATATCGACGCTGAAAAATGTATCGGTTGCGGTCTCTGTGCCAGAAACTGCCCTGCAAATGCAATTACCGGTGTGGTTAAATCACCGTATACGATAGACAAGGAAAAATGTATTAAATGCGGAGTTTGTATAGAGAAATGCAAATTCGGTGCCATATACAAGAAATAGGGAGGATTAACAATGAATTTGCTTAATGTAACAATAGATGGCATAAAGGTACAGGTACCGGAAGGAACATCGGTTTTGGATGCCGCAAAATTGGCAAATGTTGATATACCGACACTTTGTTATTTAAAGGATATCAATGAAATAGGCGCATGCAGAATGTGTCTTGTGGATGTCGGAGGAAGAGCACTGCAGGCAGCCTGCGTTTATCCTTGCTCGGAAGGTTTGAAAGTTGTAACCAATTCTCCCAAGATAAGAGATATAAGAAAGGCTACATTGGAGCTCATACTTTCCCATCACGACAGAAGTTGTCTTACATGTATAAGAAATCAGAACTGCGAGCTTCAGGCT
Source organism: Bacillota bacterium (assembly GCA_022706885.1). Classification (GTDB taxonomy): domain Bacteria; phylum Bacillota; class Clostridia; order DUPQ01; family DUPQ01; genus DUPQ01. The sequence continues at coordinate 1,063 of JAKJBR010000053.1, read as the reverse complement.
CTGGCTGAAAAGCTTAATGTAAGAGACATACCTTTTGACGGCGTTCCCAAAGGATTACCTATAGATGAAATTTCCAAATCCATAGTGAGAGACAGCAATAAGTGCGTACTTTGCAGAAGATGTACATCCATATGCAACAATATACAGACGGTAGGTGCAATAAATGTAATGGAAAGAGGATACGAAACAGTTGTATCCACTACCGATCACAGATCCATTGCCGATGTCAATTGCGTTAACTGCGGACAATGTATAAATGTATGCCCCGTAGGTGCACTTCATGAGAAAGACAATACACAGGCCGTTTGGGATGCTATAAAGGATCCGGACAAATATGTCGTAATTCAGACCGCTCCGTCGGTAAGAGCCGGAATAGGCGAAGAGTTCGGTTACCCGATAGGAACACCGGTTACGGGAAAAATGGTGGGAGCTATCAAGAAAATGGGATTTGATAAAGTGTTTGATACGGATACCGCAGCTGACCTTACAATTATGGAGGAAGGAACGGAGTTGCTGACCAGGATAAAAACCGGTGGAAAATTACCGCTTATCACATCGTGCAGCCCCGGCTGGATAAAGTTCTGTGAACACGAATTTCCCGAATTCCTGGACAACTTATCCACATGTAAATCACCTCAGCAGATGTTCGGTGCATTGATTAAGTCATATTATGCCGAAAAGAATAATATCGACCCTTCAAAGATTTTTGTAGTAGCAGTAATGCCGTGTACCGCAAAAAAATTCGAGTCGGACAGAGAAGAAATGTTTAATGATGTGGATGTTTCCATTACATCCAGAGAACTGGCCAGAATGATTCGTGAAGCGGGAATAGATTTTTGCTCCGTAGAAGAAGCGCAGTTTGATAATCCTCTGGGAGAAGCAACCGGGGCAGGCGTTATATTCGGTGCAACCGGCGGAGTTATGGAAGCCGCATTAAGAACGGTATATTACATACTGGAAGGTAAAAGAATCAATGAAGAAGCTTTGCTGCCTATCAGAGGAACACAAGGTATCAAAGAAGCAACGCTGAAAATTGCAGGTATGGATGTAAGCGTTTGTGCCG
>JAKJBR010000052.1:0-6442 GCA_022706885.1 Bacillota bacterium | reverse complement strand
GGAATAGAGTAAACCGGTAAAAGAAGCTTTCAGGGTTTCAAGCTCACTCTCCAAAGTTTGAAGCTTGGCGTAGTTTGAAACTTTAGCTTGTTGTTCTTCCGAAAGCCCGTTATATGCTTGGCGGGCGACAACAATGGCAGCCTCGTCAAAAATATTGGCACTTCCGGGCAACAAGCGAATCTTATCAATAACATCAATAGTAGCTTCCTCTACGCCTTTTGCAACTTCAACATTTACGGTGACTTCCGGAAAACCGCTCCAGAAATTATCCTTAAAGAAAATGGTAAGAGCAGCATCACCTTTGCCTTCAATGTCGACATAAACTGAACCCCACTCGCTCACATTCACGTTTACTACATCGGGATTATCGGAGGTATAATCTAATAATTCATTCCATTGATAGCAATAAGTGTCGTCACCGTTTTCATCTTCATAGTAACAGTAAAAGTAAAGCTGCACGGGATTCAGATTGCCGTATTCATCGTACCCGACCTCAATTGCTTCAAGGTCCTTTATATCAGTCCCGTTCCACTCATAACAGATTTTTAAATTATTGGTCGGAAGAATGTTAAAACGTATCTCCGAGTAAATTCCGTTGTCTAGCTGTTCCATCACTTCATCAATGGTTTCGCTACCGGATGTACTGAGAATATAAAAACGTTCATAGTAATTAGGATCGGTCATAACCGCCTTAAAAGCGGAATTCATTGTAAACTTTCCGTCAACAATTGGAGCTTCTTTTATATAAAAGTCTCCATTCCCATCCATAGCTAACGCATAAATCGATAAGGCGGTGCCTTCTTCTATGCCGTCAAGTGTAAGAGAAGAAGGTAACACCAGGTCACCATCTTCCTCTAAAACCGTATCCACGATGTTATAGGCATACATCTTAGGTATATACATAACACCGTCAATCTTTTCATCCGGTATCGCCGGATCTGCCATAGCACTCATAGGTAACATTCCGATGCTTACAACAAGTGCTAACAGTAAACTTAAAATTCGCTTCTTCATTTTCCTCATCCTTTCTCTGTGCACAAAGATTCATAAATGTTTTTTACATTTTAAGCTTCAATCATCTGCCACCTTGAAGCTTTATTAAAAACTTATATTCGCTGTTTTTGGTTTTTGGAATGCAATTTGTGTTAAAAAGCAAAAACCGCACGACAGTAAATATCTACCATCGTGCGGCTGTATCTTCGCACATCAAAACAAAATGCCCCTGTCATTTAACGCGTGACGGCATGAATTCCGAGCAGGTCTCCTGACTTCGGTCCTTTTTATGCTCTCCCTTGCCTTATCAAATCATAACGATTCAATGACCGGTTTTCACCGCGGGAGTGCGGACCTTCACAGTGGCAGCGTCCGTGCCGGATTCCGACCGGCTTCCCTTTTAACATGTATGCGTTCTTATTCCAAAGAACAGACCACCGCATACAGCACTCGAAATTATCTCCTGAAATCCCGTAAACTACCGAGACCTCAAGCTCCACTAAACCATATCACAAAGGGTATACAATTGCTACCCTTTTTTTCTTTTTCACCTTTCTATAAGTCCGTACTTCAGCTTTACCCTGTCCAATTTCTCCAGCATGGGTTTTGCAATGGAAAACAGGAAGACAACGGTGGCAACCGCATGGATAAGGTCAAAAGGAATACCCCGGATATATGCAACATAGAACATTTCCATTGTGGGTTTTGCCTCATACATCAATACCGATGCGGGATTCATTATACCTCCGTATATTAAGAATGTAGCCAATCCGCCGAAGATACAAAGTGCAATAGTATTGCGCCGTAATATTCCTTTTCTGAATAATATCCCGGCCAAAAACCCTATTATACCGAAAGCAAACATCTGCCAAGGTGTCCACGGACCCTGACCGAAAAACATATTGGACACAAAAGCGGTAACCGCTCCTACTAAAAATCCCGTCTCCCCTCCGAATGCAACTCCCGCTATAATTACAATAGCCGCTACAGGCTTGAATTGCGGTAACATAAAAAAAGCCGTACGCCCCGCCACTCCTATGGCACAAAGCACCGCAATTATAATCAACTCTCTTGCCTGCGGTTTGCGCCCTTCAAATATAAGGACAAAAGGCAGCATGGTTTCCAATATTATCAGCATACTGATAAAATAATATTTTCTGTCTTCTAAATAATAGATGCCTAAGTAGATAGTTAATGGGATAGCTATAAGTATCATTGCAGCAGCAAGAAGTGTACGTTTGGAAAGCTTTCTTTTATCCGCAGCTACCTGTTCGTTATCTATCTTTGTATGTTTAGGCCGAAGAAGAATAAAGAACAGAAGTAATTCCGCTGCCAATGCAACGGCTAACAGAACATAGTGCCATATATTCATTTCTTTACCGAAAGAAACTACCGATAAATCACCCTGTTTAATAATAGCTGACAAATCCCCCATGTTGCTTACGGTAAAATATGCCGTTGCAAGAAAGGCTAAGGCAGTAAGCACTGCACCTGCTATGCGCCAGGCGGGTAACTTCTTATCTTTTTTTTCACTTTTTAATACACTTTTGTCATATTCCTCTGCTGTATCTTCTTTTGTATCTATAGGCATGATTTCCCTATCTTCCGGTATCTTTATTTCAAAAGGTTCCGCTTTTCCCCCGCACGCATAGATTATATCTTCCGCAGTTATTGCGGTCGGAAGCATATGTCTTGCCATTCTGTTGGCTGCGGTGGTATAGAAACTGTTGTCGGAAAAGAAACTTCGCGGGGCATTCCAACTTACTATATTACCGTCAAAGAACAGGGCGCATTTATGAGCATATTTTGCACAAAACTCAATATCATGGCTTACCATGAGTACGGTAACGCCTTTATACAAAAGCTCATAAAGAATATTGGCGAATATCCGTTTAAATTCCGCGTCCATGCCTTTAGTAGGCTCATCTAAAAGCAATATCTTAGGCTCTAAAAGAAGAACCTTGGCTAAAGCCGCCCGCTGTTGTTCTCCGCCTGACAAATCATAAGGGTGCATGGATAACAGATCTTCTAATCGACAGAGTTTCGCGATCTTTGCTATTTGTTGCTCTTTTTCCGCTTTGGGCTTCTTTTGTCCGGACAGCATTTCCAAAAGATCCTCCTGCACGGTCTTTTTAACAAAAAGTGCCTGAGGATTTTGCGGTAATACACCCAACATACGGTTAAACAGTTCTTTATCCCCTATCTTGGACAGCTCTTTCCCGTTTATTCTAACCATTCCTCTGTATGGCTTGTTTATACCGGATATGAGCGACAGTGCCGTAGTTTTTCCCGTACCGTTTCCGCCCAATATGGCATAGAACTCCCCTTGATATATTTTCATGGAAAGACCTTTAAGCACATCCGGAGCATCCTTTTCATATTTGAACCATACTTCATCAAACTCAATAACGGGAATACCCTCTTGCTCCTTTATTGAATCCTCAGCAGGGATATCTCTTAACTGTTTGTTCTTCGCAAAGGTATCCAACCATGTGCGCCCCTCTCTTACTGTAACGGGACAAGTCAAATTATTTTCCACACCCGCATAGACACGCATGGGAACAGGCATTGCTAAAAACATGCCGTGATGTAAGTCTTTCAACTGTTCACCCACTTCATTAGGTGTACCGTCACAGATAATTCGCCCTTCATCCATCACCAATACCCTGTCGGATATAGCGAAAACCTCCTCCAACCTATGCTCGGTTATTATAACGGTGACACCTAATTCTCTGTTTATCTTTTCCACAGCGGAGATAAATTCCGTTGCCGCTATGGGGTCCAACTGACTTGTGGGTTCGTCCAGTATAAGTACCGACGGTTGCATCGCCATGATAGCTGCAAGGTTCAGCAGTTGCTTTTGTCCTCCGGATAGTTCGGTAACATTTTTATAAAACCAGGTCTCTATACCGAAAAATGAAGCCATTTCAGCTACTTTCAAACGGATAGCGGGTGTATTAAAGCCTAAACTTTCCAACCCGAAAGCCAACTCATGCCATACCTTGTCGGTAACAATCTGATTATCGGGAGATTGCATTACAAAACCTATCTTTGAACTTTGGGTACGTATATCAACTTCAGATAACGGTTTCCCCTCAAATATGATATCTCCGCTTAAACTTCCATGCGGTGCAAGCACAGTTTTTAGTTGTCTGAGAAGTGTGGTTTTACCGCACCCTGAAGGTCCGCAAAGAGTTACGAACTGTCCCCTCTTTATGGAAAAAGAGAGATTGTTTAATACCTTTTTTTCCTTCTCCGGATAGGAAAAAGTTAAATTTTTGATTGTATAGCTTTCCATTTTCTATCCTCATTTACATTAATAACAACCGGCATTATACACAAGGCAAAGTAGCAGATATAAAGGGATATGGGATAAAGTTCAAACCCCACACCTTTCATAGTGGGAAAATATCTCCAATATATACCGCCTAAAAAAGCCCCTAATATGATATATATTCCGCAAAGAGACAAAAAGAGCATAGCTTTTTTATCCCGCTTATCAAAACGATATATGGAAAAGGCTGTGCGTCCCGGCAAACCGTAACCGCGGCTTTTCATGGAATCCGCCGTTTCAATGGCGTTTTCCAACGCCCATGTAACCATAATGGACAGTATTCGTATACCGTGCTTTGCCCGCTGTAAAATACTTCCGTTGGAGACGTCCCGCCCTATACACTTTTGCGCATCGGAAACCACCTTAATCTGTGCCTTAAAGCGCGGAACAAAACGTAAAGCCATGGATAATATCAGCGACAGAGCAGGAATAATACGCCCGAAAAGGTACACAAACTTATCGGAAGTCATAACCTCATTATAGCAGGAAAACCAGGATATGACGGTAATAAGCATAACCGCTGCGGCTATTCCGTATGTTATGGATTCCAGCGTTAAAGGATTGCCGTCTCTAAGATAGGTAAGAATGGTGCCGCCTTCATGGTTAAAAGCGGGGTTTATAAGGGCGGTAATGATAAGTAGCGGTAACATATATTTAAGATTGAAGAATAAAGCTTTTTTACCGTTCAAATAAATTGAATAACATAAAGCCGACAGTAAAGATATTGCAAGACAAACAGGGTGCATAAAAAACATGGAAAACACCAGTATTAAAGTGAAATACAGAAAGTTTACTGCAGGGTGGTATGTGGAAAACGTGTCTTTCATCATTCTTCCCCCATAGCGTAATATCCGCCCACATCGCGTCCTAAATTACAGGTATATACCCATTCAACTATATCACCGGCTTTCAGTTGATAACGGGAAGCGCCGTAATTGGGAAACCAGCCGTTCACCTTATACATCCAGCCGGAAAGCTCACCTACATCAAACTCGTAAAGATTATTGATACCTTCGATATATACACTGTTGTACATGGGAGTATTAACAAACTCCATATGAATTCCTGCTTTTTTCATTTCTCTTCGAAGAATATTAAAGACCGATTCACCCTCATAGAAAGTCACTTCGGTAGCCGGGAAAATAACTCCGTCTTCCGGCACAAGCTCTACCTTTTCTTTGTCTAAATATTTCATATTATTCAATATGGTATCGCAACGGACAGAAAGAATACAGGTATGTGCAGTGTCGGTTATAACGGCATCTTGGGGTTCTACGGGTATGGGTTTTCCTTCAGGAACAGGGTCGGTAAGATACCTGTCCTTGCCTGTTTCCTTATCAAATACCATACCCAACTGTTCGGAATAGGATTTGGAACCTTCAAACACACCCTCCGAAGAACCCTCTCTTTGACAAGGTGTAGGAGAAGGACTTGCAAAGTTATATGAAATATCCGATACAGCATAATTGCCGCCCCAAATATATGCAACAACGAGGACACACAGTATAACTGCTGCTGCAATTATTTTTCCCTTATGCTTTTTTATACCCTTTACCGGCAACCTTTATCCTCCCGAATATTTGCACCCGCCACATCCCTGTTAAAAAAATGGTCACAACCGTAAAAAAACTGTTGCAACCGTATTCATGCTAAACGCACTTACTCCAAAAAGGAGCATCATATCTTCTTGTAGGTCTTCTGACTAACGCTTCGCAAGACTAATAGTCTGCTAACCAAGCTCTGCCTTCCCGGTTTCCCAGTGACCGACTTTCGTCAACGAGCATTGATTATGGGCGCTTACAGCGGCGGTACCGTTCGGGCTTTGCACCCGATTCCCTTGTTCAGTCTCACATCGTGAGACCACAAAAAGAGATATTTAATTTTTAAAGAGCTTACATAAACTCTTTTCAATGTCTTCTAAAAGACATTACCGACTTTAATTAAATCATAATTAAGGAAGTATAACAACATCTTTGTTTGTTTGACACAGGTAGATTGCATAACTAAGTTCCGTTCTTACATAACCCAAAAAAGCGAATTACCGATAAAGTGTTAAAAAAGACATAAAATCGTTGAAATATTTCAATTTGAATGATATTCTATGGCTGTCAAGCA
>JAKJBR010000051.1:0-6834 GCA_022706885.1 Bacillota bacterium | reverse complement strand
TTATTCCTTTAAAACACTTAATTGCCTTAAATATAGCCGGAGCATCGTCAGCATCCTTATTTGCCCAATCATCTCTATCCAAACCCCACTTCATGCTGTCATGACTTTTCTCAATTCCGGCGGTGGATATTATAACTTTACTTATTTCATTTCTATATAATCCTTCATCTTCTATGATTTTATCCGCATATTTATTGGACATTTTCAGAGGACTGCTTCCGTCTATTCTTTTTATAACTATACGGTTATTGTCTTGCTCATAAATATGCTCTGTAGCAACAGTTTTGTTGTTTTCTTGATTGTTTCTCGGTTTATCACAAGACACAAGTAACAACATAACTGTTATACATAACAGAAAAATCAATATCTTCTTATTCATTCACAGCACTCCTTCTACAACTAAAATATTTAACAACCGTTATTTATTATAGAATGAATAAAGTATACCATTGATACTAATGAAGTCAAATTTTCCCATATTTGGTAAGCCTATCTCAAATTTGCCTTTTATTAATAATCTCCCATATTTGAGATTAAAAGTTGCTAATTCAACTCACATCTTTTTGGATCGGGAAGAAAGTCTTCGAATATGACTATATCGAAACTCTTAACCTTCTCGAATTCCTCCTCATTGCGAATGGTCCATGTTGCCATAACCGGTCGGAATATGAACCTGACTACATTTACACCCCATATACTCAATGCTCTATGGTCACATGCAATAAACTGCGGACGGGCTATAAAATTGAAAAGCATCTCCTGAAGAAGAAAACCCAAGACCTTGTTAACTCCTCCGAATTTAATATAATTGGTCATTAACAGGCCCCTTAAGACAGTGGGATCCAGCTTAGAGTATTTACGGACAATCATGGGATTAAAGGACTCTACACAATAATCGCCCTTGTAGCTTTTCAATATTTTATATGTCTCTTCGGTAAGCTCTTTATACTTCCTGCAGGTCTTTAATTCCACCACCAGCGGAGTTCTGCTGTCAACAAGCTTCAAGACATCGGTAAAAAGAGGAATTCTTTCCTGTGTACCTTTAAGCGATAACTGTGAAAGCTCCTCGTAAGTCAGTTCATTGACCTTCTTATCCACTCCGCACATTCTTTTTAAATCATCATCATGGAATACCACAATCTGCATGTCTTTGGAAAACTGTATATCCAGTTCCATTCCGTAACCGGCTACACAAGCCGCATCAAATGCGGCTAAGGAATTTTCCGGTATACCTTTTTCGTCGTTGTGCAGACCTCTGTGAGCATAGAGGTATTTTCCAAGCTTATTTTTTTCCTCTTTGATATAGTCGGAAGGCCATATCATAAGCATCCATATGATAATGAGCATTACCGATGCGATTAACCATTCCATTGTTAATCCTCCACATCAAACTGTTCCAATTTATTTTTCTTAACCTGGGGTTTACTGTCTCCGTGCTTAACGAAAAGCATGGTTATGAAGGAAAGAATAAGGAACAGTGTGGCATACGGGAACAGAATCTGATAACCGATAAGATAGAACAGTCTTCCCATTAATACAGGAGTAAGTATCTGTGCACTCATGGTACATGTGTAATAATAGCCTGTATATCTTCCTATTGTGGAACCTTTACTCATTTCCAGAACCATAGGCAGTGTATTAACGGTAATGGAACCTGCCACAACACCTACACCTGCAAAAAGGAAATTGGCAAAGAAGGTAAATTCCTTAATAAAAAACGATATGGTAAACAGAATTATTCCTAAAGCCAAAGCGCCCAATATAGTCTTTCTTCGTCCTATTCTTGCTGTCAGATAAGAAACAGGTAGAAAGGTAAGAAATCCGGTTACCGTTGCCACCATAAGGAAACCTGCAGCAAGACCTTCCGGTAAATTAAAGAAGTTTACTACGTACTGCGAGAAAGCCGTTGTGACGGCATTGTAACCGAATACCCAAAGAAAGATAGACGCAAGAAGCAATATCATACTTTTCCTGACATCCTTAGGAAGTTTGTCGGATTTTTCTTCGGTTACTTCAGGGCCGGGCTCTTCTATTATGGGATCACCGTAGTTTATGTCTTCCATTTCTTTTCTGTACTTATTCTCGTTTACGGTAACAAAAAGAATCATTACACTTATAACCATCATGGAAGCTACCACTATGAAGAAAGTGGTATAATCCCATCCTTCACCCGGCTTGATAATCATTTTCAGTGCCAAAACTATAGTACCGCCCAATGTACCCATAAGGTTTATGACTGCATTTCCCTGCGATCGTACGGGCTTTGCGGTAACATCGGGCATAAGAGCTACCGCCGGCGATCTGTATGTTGCCATAGCAATAAGCACCAAACACAGAGCAATCATGAAGAGTACAAGATTATTGGAGTTTGCCGCTATCGGCAGCACAACGGTAAATATTGCCGCTACTGCGGTGCCGACCAGAATAAACGGCATTCTTCTGCCTATTTTTGTATTTACTTTGTCACTTAAAACCCCGAAAAGCGGAAGCATGAATAATCCCAAAACATTATCCAAAGCCATTATGGCGTTTGCTAAATCCACCCTCATTTGGAATTTGTTGGTTAGAATGAGCGGTATGACAAAATCATACATCTGCCAGAACATGCATATCGACATGAAAGCAAGTCCCACAAGAAATGTCCTTTTGTAATTCAGTTTGAGTTTCATTTATTTTTCCCCCGATGTAATAATAATGATATTATAGCATAAGATAACTGTGGAAAAAATCAATTAACGGTAAAGTATTTTCCACAGTCACTTATCCTATGCTATAGTCCGACACATGAATCTTTGAAATTTCAATGTCCTATCGTAACACAAATATTAATCCGCTTTATAGTTATCGCCGTAACGTTTAATTTTTCTTGTTGTGGTCTTTTCAAATTCGTTGTCCCTTATAACAAGCTTCTTAATTGCTTTGTATGTGGGTACGTGTGAATTGACCTCCTGAACAAGTTCCATTATCTTGTCATGAATGAACTTCTTGTCGGTATTGTTGAATTCTTCTTCAAATATCTGAAGTGCGGGATAAACCGAAGCGGTTATTATACTGTCTCCGTTCTTATCGGTTACACCGAATACCAGACACTCTTCCACATATTTGCTCCTATCCAGCTTTTGCTCCAGCTCTTCCGGGAATATGTTTTTGCCGGTTTTTGTGACTATTACGGATTTCTTTCTTCCTGTTATGTATACAAAGTCATTTTTATCCATATAGCCTAAGTCTCCGGTATGGAAATATCCTCCTTCAAATGCTTTGGCATTTTCTTCCGGCATATTCATGTAGCCCTTCATTATATTGGGACCTTTCGCACATATTTCACCTATGCCCTCGGAATCCTTATCTAAAATAACAACTTCCACTCCCGGTAACGGTTTTCCTGCCGATTCATCCACGAAATCCTTATCGGAATTCAGGCAGATTATAGGAGAACATTCGGTAAGTCCGTATCCTTGCAGAAAATCAATACCTACCGCTCTGTAAAACTTGGAGACCGTAGGTGATATTGCAGCCGCACCGGATATCATCAACCTCATATTTCCGCCTAAACCGGCGATGACCGAAGAAAACAGTTTTCTTCTTATCTTATTGTTGAGACGAAGTGCGTCGGCAATTTTAATAAATGTTTCGAGTTTCTTAAGACTGCCGGAATTCTCCGCCGATTTCATGATGGTCTTGTATGTCTTTTCAAACAAAAGAGGAACCGAAAGAATTACACTGGGCTTCAGTTCATCCAGATTCTTTTTAATATACCTGAGCCCTTCGGAATAACCGATGGATGCCCCGAGATACAGAACACATAAGAATCCGCAAGTACATTCATAAGTGTGGTGCAAAGGCAGTACCGATAAAAATACATCGGAAATATATACCTTTATCATGCTGGACATTGCCATAATATTGCTTGCTATATTTCTATGTGACAACTGAACGGCTTTGGATACCGAAGTAGTTGCCGATGTATAGAGAATTATCAGTGTCTCTTCGTTATCTATTTCGGCATCAATAAAAGTCCTGTCACCTTTTTCAACCATTTTACTTCCCTTTGCAATAAGATCGGTAACATTGAAGAAACGTTTATTATCGGTATAATCTCCGTCCATATTTATGAAAAATTTAATATAGGACAGTTGCTCTGCCAGATTTTTGATTTCGGTTGCTTTTCTGTCGGTAAATATGACCGCATCAGGTTTACATGACTCAAATATATATTTAAGGTCATCCTGATTAAGTTGCACATCCACCGGTACAACGGTACCTGTTCCGCATACCACAGCCATGTAAGAAACAGCCCAGAAATATCTGTTTTCTCCCATAACAACCACTCTTTTGTCTTTAAGACCCATATCACATAATGCGGTTCCGAGACTCTTTATATCCGCTACGAATTCGTTATATGAACGGGCTTCATATTTATCCGTTTCTTTATTCTTTTCCAATAATGCATCTTTATCTCCGTATATCTCGGCAGCACCGAAAATCGCTTCTCGGATATTCTTTATTTCTCTTACCTTATATACTCCTTCTTTACCTATTGCCATTTTTGTTACCTCCAATTTCTACCATTATATATCAACACTTTGAATACTGCAATACTTTTTATCACCATGTCATAAAAAGTTTACAAATTAAGCAAATACTTTAAAAATGTGAAAAAAGCAGCAAAAAAAATGCGGTCTCCCGCATCCTTTTATATATCTCTCATAATTTTACTTCATACGTAAAAAACTGGGAATGGTGATGGTATCATCCCTCTGCTTCTTTTCCGGTTGTACCTCAGGTTCGGGTTTCTTTTCCTCAACCTCTTTGGAAACGGTATCAGGCTCCTCATCCCGTTGTTTATCTTCCTCGTCGGGCAGATGAATATCGAATAACCTGGTTTCTTTTAAGTCTTCTGCTTCTTCTTCAGTTTTCTCTTCTTCCGGTTCTTCGGGTCGGATAACTTCTTTTTCCGGTTCTTTTACATCCTTAAAGGTAAACGGTTTCTCTTCTTTTTTCGGGAACAGAATCGAAGGCTTATACTCCTTAACATCATCATTGAATCCCGTTGCTATTATGGTTATCATTATCTGATCGGTCATATTGGGATCAATTGTGGCACCCCAGATGATATCGGCTGACTCGTCTGCAGCTTCGTAAATCTTGTTTGCGGCATGATCCACTTCAAACAATCCCATATCGGGACCGCCGGTAATATTGACCAGAAGCTTCTTGGCTCCTTCAATAGAGGTCTCCAGTAACGGACTCTTTATCGCTTCCATTGCCGCCTGTTCACATTTATCTTCTCCCGAGCCTCTGCCTATACCCATATGTGCTATTCCCGCATCGGTCATTACCGTTTTGACATCGGCGAAGTCCAGATTTATAAGGCCGGGTACCGCAATAAGGTCGGATATACTCTGAACACCTTTGAAAAGAACATTGTCCGCAGTAAGGAATGCTTCCAATATGGTTATCTTCTTGTCGGAAATCTGTAACAGTCTGTCATTGGGTACTATGATAAGAGTATCCACTATGGACTGCAATTTACCTATACCCTTTTCGGCATTTTCTTTTCTTTTTCTTCCTTCAAAAGTAAACGGCTTGGTTACAATACATACGGTAAGAATTCCCAGTTGCCTGGCTTCTTTGGCAATTATCGGCACGGCACCGGTACCGGTACCGCCGCCCATGCCGGCTGTTATGAATATCATATCGGCACCCTTGATGTGGTCTATAATGATATCCTTGGACTCTTCCGCACTTCTTTCCCCTATTTCGGGAATGGAACCTGCACCCAATCCTTTTGTCAGTTTTTCCCCTATCTGAATCTTTGTAGTTGCCTTTGAATTCATCAAAGCCTGCTTGTCGGTGTTTATGGAAATAAACTCCACACCCTTCAATCCCGAAGTAATCATTCTGTCTATTGCATTGTTTCCGGCACCACCGACTCCTAAAACCTTTATCTGAGCGAATTGCTCCATCTCCATTTCGAACTGAAGCATAATACTCCCCTTTCATGTAAGAAATTATACTAAACTAATAATTACCATCATTATATCAAACATTATATCATCTTGTATATACATTACAAACAAAACTTTTGTCAAGGTTTTTTAACAACTTTTTCCGTCATTCCGAAGCGGGGCTGAAGAACGGAGTGTCGGAAACGGTAAAATCCACAGTGCCTTTACTGCTCTGATTCATGGTTGACAGTATGGCACATAAAACATTTGCATTGTATTTCACATCATCGGTCATATCCATCAATATTTCCAATCTGTTGTCATATTTGATGATTATTCCGTCATTTTCCCGTATTTCTATCTCATTTATCAGTGTTCTGATAGCAGTAAAATTAACGGTATCGTACTTTTCTATCTCGTTACATAAGACGGAAATGTCCTCCAACATGTAATTACAAGTCAATATATTGCGTCCCATATAAAAGAAATCTAAATCCAATCCTCTGATAAGTATTGCCTTTTCCGCCTTTGTCGGTGTCGTATCGATTATCGTTCCGTCGTAATCAAAATATATTATATAGTCATCGTGTGATATACACATTACGGGTTTCCTGGACTGACAACTTACGGTAAGATCATTCCTTCCCGACCTTTTTATACTTAAATTCTTGATGTTGACATCAGTCAACACCTGCTCTTCCGCCTTGACAAGGTGCCCGCTTAAAATATTTCCCTTTGATAACAAAAGAAGATTGATGTTGCTGCCTGCAACCACACCGCATGCACCCAGTGTGTCGGTAATATTAACGGCACTTTCTTCAACAGTTATATTTTTCAGCTCATAATACGGTGAAAAAAGAAAGGCCGCTGTACTTGACAGCAAAAA